>CAYYKF010000061.1:0-2587 GCA_964441035.1 uncultured Candidatus Poseidoniales archaeon | reverse complement strand
CCTATCGGTAGCGTCCCAGTTCCAGGGATTGAGGATGCTACGCGCGTTGCAGTTGTTGGAAATAACAAGGTGCATACTGGGGCTGCAGACAACACACCTTCGCCAGCCGTCCAAGATTCAACTGCCGGCCCCCCGTGGTCGATCGGTGTCTCTGGATATGCGGAAGAGGGCGATGATCAGAAAGAGACCATGAGTGGTTCATATCCTGACATTGCGGCAGATTGGACACAAGTATTGCCCAATCACGATGATACGGATGGATATCACGAGACATCTGGAACATCCTTTGCAACGCCCAGAACTGCAGGCATTCTCAGTTTGGTCCTGACTCAACTTCGTGATTTGTCTGGAGACATGGGTTCGGGTGCCTCAGAAAATCGAGGTGGGCATTTGGTCAATGGCACCAATATTTCAATCACCAACAGCCAACTACGTGATGCGCTAAATCTATCTGCATGGTATCCTAGTTTTTCGACTTGGGACCCCACTTCAGGAACGATGCCAATTTCCCCAATCGCCCCATGCACACAGGTTGGTTGGGGTGTCGTGAACATGTCCAATGTGAACCCCTTATTTGAACATCTAGCGGGCATTGAATCGCTATCAAATCGGCCAGCAGATGTTGTCGCTTGTATGGAAGCCAATCAAGACATTCGTGAAGCCTATTGGGGCGAATAGGTCGTTTTTTCAGAACCGTCGGGTTGAAGCCGAGAACCCGGCCCCATAGGGCCGGGCGGTATCCATGCGCAAGGTTCAGTCAGCGATGATTCTCTCCTTGCTGATGCTTTGTTGTAGCCTCATGGGATGCTTTGGTTCAGATGATAGTGGGCCTGCTCCAGTCGAAGAATCTCCATTCAATTTTGAGCGCGACATTCCAGCTACGACCTGGTATCATTATTCTGGCGGAGTGGATGCACTGAATCCATCTGCTGTTGCGGCAGCAAACATCACAGCGAACCTGACAGGGAACAACATGCCATTCTGGACTCAAGGCAGTTACTACGGGATTGGAATGAGTACGTTTGAGCCAACGATGGGCATCACCTCTGCAGACAATTTGTACATGACAAGTTGGGGCAATGGTGCGGCGGGATCGACGGCGATTGTACAGTGTTCGGGTATGATTGGAATGACCAACCTTTCCGATTATTCCTGCGTTGATGTCTATGACACACTTGTGCCAATTGCAAACAGTAACGACCCTTACGTATACGTCGACAAGTGGACTGACCGTATCATGAAATTCGATATGCATGCACTTCTGGGAATGACAGTCGAATGGTCGGACAATGATGGGGCCTCTTGGTCACTGCCAACGATTGCAACGGATGTTCGGTCGGTTCAAGACCATCAAACCATTACTTCGTCTCCTTATCCTGCATTAGCCCATCCAACGACGTGGGTGTTTTGTATCAATGGCAACGCACCACACCCATTGTGCTCAACAAGTTTTGATGGTGGAAATACATGGAGTCCAGAAGTTTCTGGGGCGCCAATCGATTGCCAAAGCGGTGGTCTCACCGCACACCTTGAAGGCAGTCCAAATGGGAATTTTTACCGGGGCAATGCAGGCTGTAATGGAGATGGATATTCAATTTACAGAAGCACCAATGGTGGGCTCACTTGGACTGAACACCCACTGCCAACCCAAGATTCAGGTACGGCCAGTACTTGGAATGCTGAAGAAGCTCAAGTGGGAATTGATGATGAGGACAATGTCCACGCGATGTGGCACGGTGCTGACAACATGCCATACTATGCCTACTCTCGAGACGAAGGAGCGACTTGGAGTAATCCAATGATGATTGCACCACCTGCACTTCAAATTGCCATGGAAAATGGTGGTCTAAATGGAACAGGCTTCCCTGTGGTCACTGCCGGTAGTGAAGGTCGAGTCGCTTTTGGATACATCGGGACAATGGATAATGGAGCAACTTGGCATGGTTATCTTACAATCACTACAGATGCATTCAGCGACAATCCTCTTTTCACAACCGTTCAAATCAACTTGCCCTCCGACCCACTTGAAAATGCAAAGTCCGATTGTGGATACGATCGTTGCGGTGGATTCGGTGATTTCCTTGACATGGCCGTTGACCAATACGGACGGCCTTGGTTCTCTCTTTCTCACAATGTCCAGGACATCGGAATCTTTGCGACCATTAACGAGGGGCCTTCACTCCGAGGTCCAATCGGTCCACTTCAGGTCATGCCCGTGGGTGGTAACTCAACATTGTAGGTGATTTTGAATGTCAACGCATCATCGTGTCGTACGTGATAATGTCCATCGCGACATCACATTGACTCCAGATATTAGCCGCCTAGTTGACACTGCAACATTTCAACGGTTGCGGGATGTCAAGCAACTGGCTACATGTCACTATGTGTTTCCAACAGCCACACATTCTCGCTTTGTGCATAGCCTCGGTGCTCAGCATCTTGCAGGTGTATTACTAGAACACTTGGAAGTTGTACATCCCGGAAGAATTACACCAGAGGATGCAACTCTGGTTCGTTATGCAGCCTTGCTTCACGACATTGGCCATCCTCCCTTCAGTCATGCGCTTGAAAGTGCAGATGTCTATGC
>CAYYKF010000060.1:0-12945 GCA_964441035.1 uncultured Candidatus Poseidoniales archaeon | reverse complement strand
ACACAGGATTGTGCAGCATCTGTCCAGATTGAAGCACGAATACCGCCAGCATAACAGTAAGCAACCACCAATACGAAACCAATCAGGATTCCAACCATCTCTGGCCATCCCATCATGACGAACAATGCCTTACCGCCAGCGGTGAGTTGGGCAGCAGCATAAACGCTCAAGAAAAGAACAGAAAGGATGGCGGCCAACTTTGCTTCTGGTGCACCGGCTTTCTCAGCCACAAGAGATGATAGAGACCTAAGCCCCCTCTCATTCCCCTCTTTCTGAATGAATTTGTACAACCACATCCAAGCAAGAACCTGCCCGAGGGTAGAAACAAGTGCAAGCCAGATAATTGAATATCCATGCATGTAAGTGAATCCGACAAATCCGATGAACATGTAACCGGAGTTCCAAGTACTGACTGCAGACAATGCAGCGAGTGCTGGATGCATTCCTCTTCCAGCTACAAGATAATCATCGGTTGTATCTTTCTTAACCTTCATTGATGCTAGGCCAACACCGGCAAAGATAGACATGAAGAAAAGGAATGAAAGAAGGAGAATAATATCCATCTTAATTCCTCATTCAAATAAGTCGGGTTGCCATGCAGTAATTTTCCCAGTGAAAGCCGATGCCATCACTGTCAATGGACTTGCAAGGTACAGTTTCCCAGGTCCCGAACGACCCTGGAAATTTCGATTAATAGCCGATACAGTAACTTGTTCCGAATCATTTGAGACACCAGGACCTGCACCAATACAGGCTCCACAACCAGGGTCAATCAGTTTGACACCAGCTTGTTCAAACATCGTTGTCCATCCATTCCGCTCTGACAAATCTTTGACAGCCTTAGAGCCGAATTGAATGTAACAATCAACTCCATCAGCAACAGTTAGACCAGCATCAAGAGCGGCTTTTGTAACTAGAGCATAATATGCAAAATCATCATCTTTTCCAGCAGTACATGAACCCGCATAGGCGATATCAATTGCAACATCTCCAAGTTCATCGATGAATGCACCATTCGTTGGGTCAGAGGGGATTCCTTCGTCAGGATTGCCAGGATGTGCAACCATTGGCCGAATCTCATCTAGATTAATGGTGTGAACACCTCCAACATAATGCGCATCATCATCAGGCAATACAAACGCAGACCGAATCCCTTCTTCGGTCAAGTTATTTCTACGTGAAAGAAGCCATTCTACAGTCAAATCATCGGGTTCGCAAATACCAGTCTTCGCACTACATTCAGTTGCCATGTTACACAATGTTGCCCTTTCATCCATGGAAAGAGACGCTAAACCCGGCCCCCCGAATTCCATCGACCGGTCAAGTGTTTCAGAATATTTTGCATATTTCCAAAGTATGTGTAAAATCACATCTTTTGCAGTACAGCCAGGATCTAGAGAACCAGTCAATTCAAATCGAATACTCTCTGGCACTTTGACAAAAGCAAATTGGTTGTGAACCAAGTTCGCATATTCAGTAGAGCCAACACCATAGGTTAGGGCGTTGGATGCCCCACCCATGCAGGTATGGCTGTCTGTTGCTTGAATAAAATCACCAACATCGATGAACTCTTCTCTTGCAACTTGGTGGCAAATTCCAGGGCTCACACCATTGACCGCCGAGTAATCACGAACTCCCGAATGTTTCTGGAATACGACTTGTAGGTCACGAAGCGTCTGAATTTTTTCTGCGAATGGCCCAAATCGGGGAACCCCAGTTGCATAGAGAAGGTGGTCTTCAAAAACTGCGAATTTTGTTGGATTGGGCAACGTATAATTCTCACCATATTCATCTTGCAAGAAACTGTGAACTTGAGCGGTTGTAAACTCATGACTATATCCACCGTCAACCGCAGCCAAAACAGCATCACCAGGAGCAACGAATCTTGCAGAACCATTTTGCCCAACCAATTTCTTTGCAATAATTTTCTCAGCCATTGTCATGGGACGGTGTACACGACTCACCTCAGGTAGGTTCACTTCACCCGCCTTCAATTTCATTGCGAATGGAAGAATTCCTCCATTTTCTACAATGAGGCGAGTGACAGAATCATATTTCGAGGTGAATTCATTGAGTTCGATACTCTCACCGTTTTGCAATCTCCTGAGAATTTCATAATCCCCCATTAATTGTCCCAAGTTGATGTTGTTTCTTTCATGAATCGGAGCAAAGGAGGCTGCAATAACAATCCGAATTCCAGACCATCGCTCACATTGAGCAGCGGTCTCTCTGCTACTTCCAGTACCCTTGCGGTGGCCGGATACGATGACTTCAAACCCACCTTCCTTGAGAGAATTTTCTGTGAAAACCCTCTCACCTTCATGAATCAACCCCGCATATGCATTGGTGGCAATTTTTTCCGGACTATGGTCAAAGCAAACCCAAGCCGGCGTCATAACATCTGTATTGATATCGTCAAGAAGATCGTCTACTGTGAGGTCTTCCATACTTAGATTCAAACCATCATACAATTGCTGTTTGATTAAATCCAAATCCTTGGTCAGAAACAAAATCCGCATCCCTTTAGTCAAAGAAACATGTTCGGGGGGCCAAGAATCCATATTACAATCCACCATAGGTTGTTACAATATCTTCCATGTGGCAGGCCTATATGACCGTTAGCAATTAACCACAGAGACCATTTCAGTAATAATATCTCCACCGTAGGTGGAGAATGAACCGAAATACACTACCTTATTGGTCCCCAAAATGTACACTAATTGTAAAAAAATCATTGTTTTTTCAACCCATCACATTTATATAATATCTCCTTTCGGAATTATATTACTTCTTCTATTGATAATCCGTGGAGAAGGGGGATGAATGTATGAGTGAAGATGCACAGGTAGAGGACATCGTCAAGTGTCCAGAATGTAATTCAAGAAATTTGGAACGTGATGAGACACGTGGTGAACTGGTTTGCCAAGATTGTGGATTGGTTCTTGAAGACAATGTGATTGATCAAGGAGCAGAATGGCGAGTATTCAGCCCAGAACAGGGCGACCAACGCGCACGTACTGGTGCACCTATGACAGTCATGCTTCATGACAAGGGATTGTCAACCGATATTGATTGGCAAAATAAGGACTATTCTGGTAAGACAATCAACAGCCGCTATCGTTCACAGTTTTATCGTATGCGTAAATGGCAGAAGCGAAGTCGTGTTAGCAATGCGACCGAACGCAACCTTGCCATGGCTCTAGCCGAATTAGACCGTATGGCAAGCCGTTTAGAACTACCGAAATCAGTACGCGAAGCAGCGGCTGTCAACTACAAGAAGGCGGTTGAGAAGCGTCTAATCCGTGGCCGTTCTATTGAGGGTGTTGCGGCTGCTAGTTTGTACGCCGCTTGTAGGCAGTGCGGAGTTCCGAGAACACTTGATGAAATTGGGCAAGCGAGCCGTACCGGCCGGAAAGAAATTGGACGCACATATCGATTCATGGTCCGCGAACTGAAGATGAAAATCATGCCCACAGGCCCTGAAGATTACATCTCGCGATTCTGCAGCGGTTTAGGCCTTGATGCAGAAGTTGAAGCCAAAGCATACGAGCTGATTAAAGCCGCTCAGGAAAAGGAGTTGACCAGTGGCAGAGGTCCAACCGGTATCGCAGCATCTATCATTTACATTGCAAGTGTACTTTGTGGAAAGCGTCGTACTCAGCGTGAAGTAGCAGAAGTTGCTGGTGTCACAGAAGTAACGATTAGGAACCGATACAAAGAACTCATTCAGAATTTGAATATTGAATTGGATATCTGAGTAACACCTCTATTTTGAGGCCACACAATGTCTTGGCGAGAACAAACCCGCCTCTCTCAGAGGTTGTTTGAGCAGACGCGTGAAGCCCTAGACATTGCAATGACTCAAGGGTTGGATGATTGGCCTTTACCGGAACCACCACTTAGCGATCCTGATTTTCCAGTTAAACCACCATCTAATCCAGAAAAGTTGAAACAAATTTCGAACGCACTACTTGAAGCAAATCGTGCAGCCTTTGATAGAGATTTGGAATTAATTGGAGAGACACTAATTCCTCACCGCTTATCCTTAACTGCAGATCCTGAAAGAGAAGGTCGAAAGTGGTTAGAAAGACGCGGGGATGAAGTAGCAGAGAGAGCATTGTACATGCGTCTAGAAACTATGCTCTCTCAGGCTCTTGATACAGATGCACCCGACGCAGATCGTTGGTGGGTAGCAATTTCTCTATTGAATGGCCTTTCTGCAAATGATAGCACAGTCTCTCGCCAACAGGGTTACCACTTGATGGAAAGTATTGCCCTAGCGCGAAAGCCAGGAAATTGGCATGGTTCCACAACCCCCGGGCCACATTTACTGGATTGGAATAAAGATTCAATGACAGAATCTCCAATGATTGAATCACATCCCAGAGGGACTTTTGCTGCAGGATGGCTACTTGATCGAATGGAAGAGGCAGACCCCCCCCGGCCGGTTCTTGTTGAATGGATGGATTTGGCTCTAGCACGAGGTACTTTGGTACACCCTCTCTCAATTCTTTCCAGATTGGATCGTATGGTAAGTGACGGTGATAGCCAACTTGCATGCCGTATCGCAGCCCTTTTACCGCGCTCTTATGATTTTGATTTTGAAGGAGCTATTAAACTTGAGAAGACATTGTTGGAAAGAGGTCCACAGGTTCGATGCGCAGTTGCTGATGGATTGGATGAAATCATACATCGACGAGGGTCCTCCAGTTTTGCATTACTTGATCAGTTACTAGATGACTCGGCCCCGGAGGTTGTACAAATCGCAACCAATTCGTTGCGACTTTGTCAAGCAATTGATCCAGATGGTTTTGTTCGACGATGTATCCAATCTGCCAAGCACCCTGAAAATAGAGTACGTAGACAGTTCGCACAGGCTGTGATGCGCGATTACATCGAACAGAACCCAAGTGATGATGCAGGCATCACAATCTCCCTTTGGCTCGAAGGCGATGAAGTGATACGCACACGCCTTAGAGAATTGCTGTTACACATGATTGACACCCATCCAGAGGCACTATCTTCAATCCTTGAGCGAATTATTGCGGATGGTGGCCAAGAAGTATTGACTGACTTTTGGCGAGTTCTCGAGGTCAGATCAGAAGAGATTGCAGCAATGTGGCGTTCAAAATTGCAATAGATTTGCAGAATTTGAATACGCGTATCCTTTGAACTCCATCCTTCACGCCGATTCATGGCGGAAAGAGAAGTCCCACCTTTCAGGGAACTCTTTGGTATCGGAACACTTCTACTTATTCTGACACTTTTCCCAGGTTGGGCACCAACAGGCCCTTGGGGCGAAGAGTCATTCACAAGAGGCATATTTGGTTTGATAGGTGCATCTATGATCTATGTTGGTTGGTATAGATACACATTCAAGAAAAACGGTCTGATTCCTGTATTATCGATGTGGAAAGAACCTACAAAAAGTATCCAAAAGCTTGCAATACTAGGAATCGCTCTTGTTATAGGTTCAAATTTAATTGGAAATTATATTGATTTTATTCCAATTCCATTCACCCTCATCATGGCACTAATTGGACTCTTGATGATGTTACTGGCTGGTTATGCTTGGCTTGTATTTGAAGGACCTTTACAGGACCCCGAAGAAGAATAATCACCTCATTCCTGGTTTCCAAAATTGGAGTGGTAAAGGAGTTTCATTGATGCAAGCACGCCATGCCAAATGATCTGCACGTTCATTCCATCGATGTCCTCTGTGAGCACGTACATGCTCAAGTTCAAGCCCTCGAAATTTTGATACTTCCTCAAAGAGATTGATAACCCGTGATGCCAATCTCACATTCTTCTTTGCCCGCCATTCTTGTGTTGCAATTTTCAGAGCATAATTTGAGTCCCCTCTAATTACCACTTGGTGATTACCATCTGTAGAGAGCAACCATCGCAAAGTTTGAGCAAGTGCCGTGAGTTCAGCTGTGTTGTTACTACCAACCTCAGCTCCAAGCCACCCCTCTTGATTTGAATCAGTGATCACAATTCCAGAGAGTTCCTCAATGATTTCTCCATCTCCCTTGCCAAGTCCAGAATCACCGCTGACAATGACCACCCCCCAACCAGCCGGAGTAGTTGCTGTAACGTTTCGGTTCTCTTGGCAAGAACCATCAAAATAGAGCGTAAGTCGAGTAAAGTCTCGAGCCACATTATTCATGTCTATTCTCCAATCTGTGCTGCATAATCGGCAGCATCGAGAAGATCATCCAGAGCCTCTCCACCCTCCAATTGAATTTTTGCAATCCAGGCCCCATAAGCATCTTCATTGATTCTCTCTGGTGCATCCTGTAAATCATGGTTGAGTTCAATTATCGTTCCAGATAGTGGTGCATAGATTGGTGAGACAGACTTGACGGATTCGACACTGGCGAATTCACCATTTTCTTCTATTGAATCTCCTTCATCTGTGTTGAACTCAATCCAAACGATATCGGTCAGTGCATTCTGTGCGTAGTCAGTAATACCAACGACAGCCACACCATCTTCCATCCGAATCCATTCGTGTTCTGCAGTATATTTCAGGTCATCTGGAATATTTGACATGCTACTCATCCGTGCTGCGTGAGAATGTAGTGCCTCAACCTTTCGTTCATCTCTTCCGGGCACTTCATAACGTACGTGGGTGTAGGACGATACATGAACGAGGCTCTTCAACACATGCTAACAAGGGATGCAATCATCGTGAAGCAGGAAACTGAAATGTCAAATGTTGTATTGCAAATAGACGCCGCAAACCGCTATCTTCTCTTTGATCCAAGTGGTGAAGCATTGGGTATTGCGGCCGAAGAAAGCAGTGGTGTCGGCGGGTGGTTCATGCGCCAAGTTTTCCAGAACAATCGCCCATGTACTCTCCACATCTATGACAAAGCAGGGCAAGAAATTGCGACAGGAAAGAAACCTTTTCGCTTCATATTTCCTGAAATGTCTGCAACTATTGATGGTCAAACATTAGGACGTGCCCGCCGTCGATTCAAAATTCTTAAACGCAAATATACAATAGATGTCCAAGGATCCATAGGATTCGAAATTCAAAGCAGCGTTTTTCAATTCGGAAAACATACTTTCGACGTGACACAAAATGGTTTGGTTGTAGCGACAATCGCCAAGAAATTTGAAGGAGTATTGAAAATGGCTTTTACTCAAGCCGACACATTTTCAATTACATTTCATAATAAGAATATGACGCTACAAGAACGCTACGCCCTCCTCATCACAACATTCTTGATTGATTTCGATGTATTTGAACAACGGTAAGCCGTGTAATTGATGCACTCTGCTGGCTTGGACAGACCATGACGACACCAGCCCGTGCCGCTGAACACCTGTTCTTGGCCCTTGGTATCGTATTGTTGTTAGCGACAGCTTTCGCATTGATTGATGGTCGCCTCCCACCTGCAGATTGTCCTGAAGAAGACACAGAGGAAATTTGCACATCGAGTTCAGATATTGGGTGGTTTGTTGTTGGTGGTGCAGCATTATTTCTTTCTGTGGGGTTAATGATGCGAATGTCTCGTACAAGTGGTAGTGGTGCCCTATTTGGTAATTTCTTTCCCGATGAAGATGAGAATTTGATAGCAGTTAGAGTGGCCGAAGAATTTGAGGATGTGCATGACACAGATCGCCTAACCGGCGCGTGGGCCAATCTTGAAACAAAGATGCTTGAATCCAATCATTCAGAAGAGGAATAAATCAATATGTTTCTCTCATGAGCTTGTGAATTTTGTATGGAAGCAATGCACGGTTCACTGGAGTTACTTCAAGAATACGCGCATCATCTCTCCTGCGAATATCTTGTAGCAATGGGTGACGACTCTTCTTGTGAAGAGTCATCAATGTTGGCTTATCGATTTTCATTGCAGCCCTTACAATTTCGACGAAGGCTTCAGACTCAACACTGAATTTTCCAATTTCATCGATTACAATAACTTCGTAGTCGCTCATTGCTTCTTCTATTGCAGGTACAGCAATCCGTTCAATGGCATCAGGATCTATGCCATAACCAAGTACACGTAGTCGCGAATCAATGTTCTTGTGCGCCATAACATCCTCTTCTCCGGTTTGGAAATTGATACATCTGAACCCAACTCTTTCTCCATCTTCAACGAGTGGTTCACAGCGCAAACCGCCAAGAATTTTGGCAGCACTAACATCATCGCCCCGTGCCCGCATCTCATCTTTCCGTTCGTCAGAAAGCATTTGCACGACCTTCTGCATCACAGCAGATTTTCCACTACGTGGTAGACCTGTAATGCCAATCTTTGGATGGATGCCCATTATCCGAATCCCCTATCGCAAATGCGGTGATTACTCTATGGTGGTGCATCAACTAATGAATGCTTTGTTTCAATCATCAGAATCTTCCGGTATCCAAACTCCAAACTCCGGAAGCCGGAATCAAACAAGTTGTTCGATAAGACCGACGTCCAAGGGTGGCAATGGCAGCATTTCAAGCTCGTAGTTGTTGACATTGTTATTTGCTGCCCAAGCCCGAGCCCACGCATCAAGTCGGTTTCCATTGAGTAGATGGCAAAGCCAGTTCAATCCCGTGCTAAGGTTACCGTGTTGTGAACTAAGTCTTGCCGAAACTTCCTCAGGTAGTTCAAGATGATTTACTGAATTTCCAAGTACACACCCTTTGGGCAATACAACCCATCGCAGTCTCCTTGACTGCTGTGCGTTGACTATCGCCTGACAAGCAAGACGTGGGTGTTTTGGAGCCTCAATCGGCCCTTTCCATTGTGCTTGCTTGCGTTCAGACGCATGCTCGTCAATTTTTGAATTAAAGGAAGGGTGATGTAACCACACACCTCTTTCATCATCATTTCTAAAGTGAATACCACGAATAAATGGAGTACCCCTACTCCCCTTCTTCCATGGTTTGATATCGCTACTCCAAGTGGTCTGATCAACTTCCCCCACTCGAACACGAAGCCGTTTTTCTCCCGCCAACCAATGGTGAGATTCAGCTAACCTAGGCAATTCGGCGAGATCATCGATGATGGTGAGTAGATGCTGTCTTTCAATCCTGTCACGAGGAAGTCGAGGAACCGCCCATTCGCCGCGACTCCACCTTTCCCATCGATTACGGTCGAGTCCAAATTTAGACACAGTTGGTGCAAGGCCATACTTAGAACACAATTCATTTGCCTCAGCGGGGCCATGGCAAACGAGCTCTTCGCTAACACCATCAACTGTGATGCCAAGGACAAGTACCCCCTGGGTAACACCAGTGAAAAGGCGAGCCGATTCAGGAAATGTCCATATGCTGGTCCATTCATGAGAATTGACTAACAATCTTCGCAAAGGAGTACTGCTTTGTTCACGAAGAAGACTGTCAGGAACAATTAGCCTAACTCGCCCACTGGATTGAGTTAATTGCAAACTTCGCTCAAGGAAGAGTCTGTACAAGTTTACATTGCCCCGTAGAGTGCTAAATCTAAGTCTACCATCCTCTTCCTTCAGGTTGCGTAGTTCTTCCCCTAACTCTTTCCTGAGACGACTTCCATCTTCATGCCCCCTAAATCTATCCTTAATGCGAAGCCATGGAGGGTTGCACATCAAGAGTCGAGGAGCGATATCCCATGGCCATTCTCCTCGCAAGGCATCTCCTGCGCGGACAACATCCATCAGAATTTCTTCAGCCTCACTCCTATTCATCAAGCCAGGCGCATCATCGTCTTTTAGAGAAACGAGATTTGCGCGAACTGCAGCAAGTAATAGTCGACGTTGTGTTGCACTGACTGCAACCTCACATACATCGAGGAGTTGCATCGAAGACATCAGCGCTCTCGTGTCCTCAACTCTTTTCTCAAGTGGTACATTCAGAATACGTTGACCGTGCCACTTGAGAACACATGCCGGGAACAATCCACCGCCAACAGCAGGGTCAGCAATTGGAAGAGGGATATCAGTAATTGTGCGTTTTTTTGTTGCAATTTCTAGTTCAGCTTCTTCATCGACTTCCTCAGAATGTAGTTCCTTTTCCGCAGCGATTTTCGCTTCTACCTGCGCACGAAATGCAGGCGGTAGTGCTGATAGATTGACATCATTGGTCGATGCAGTTGCTGATGTTACCGGGACATCAGAACGTAGTTCGTCAGCGATAATTGCATCCGCTAAACGCGTGGGCGTCGGATGGGCTCCCCTAGGGCTTCTTCCATCCAATTCTGCGTCATGACGACACAATAAATGATCAAGGACATGACCAGGATCTGTGAGAAGACTGGCAGGTAGAGTCGGCCAATTAGAAGGTAATTGGCTAGCTTGAGGTTGACCAGTACGAAGCGCCTTTTCCCAAGCATCTAGCCAGATGTTCATTTGTTCGATTCTATCTTCACACTCACGGTCTAACCGTGCATACCAACCGCTTACGTTTCCACGCAATTCGTCCCACCCGATTAACGGCGAGGGCCTTCCCTCTTTCAATCCCTCGCCTGCGCACACGCACGTATGCGAGCGCGCCCGCGCGCGAAGAAGCCTCGCAGCACAGCGTTTTTTTATTTATTTGAAATCAAACGTTTGTCTCCACGCAATTTCACACCGAGAATTTCTCTTCCGAGTGCCATCCACCGCCAACCATCTTCAATCCATTCCATAAGAGATTCAAGTTTTTTTGTATTGACATCAGCAGCATTTGCAATTTTTTTAATCGCCAGAATTTCTTTTTCGTGATAATCACCATCAACTGCAGCTACAATCAGTGAATCACGTAGTACGATTCGTTTCGCATCATCAGACATTTCATCAAGTAATTTCTCAATATCAGGAGGGTCTGCCAACCATGCTCGCATCAATTCCCTGCGATTTGGACGAATCATTGCTCGACCCATGGCTGCTTCAATAGCTGCACTTTCTTCACGAACGAGATCTCCATCGGCCGCAGCAACACAGATGAGAATCCCAACATAAGCTTCTCTAGAACGCTCATCGAGAAGATCTACGGCGTCAGGTAGCACGCCGGCCACCTTCATCCATTGAGAAGATCTAATCCTTCCTGCATCCAGTCGTAACCACGCAAAACCCAAGCGAGTAAGAAATCAACAGTCTCTCCCGCAAGTCCAACGTGTCGGGCAATTGCGTCAAGAACTTCACGCTCATCAGCATCGACATGACCGTCAGCTGCCGTCATTAGTGTAGCATCACGAAGAGCCAACCGACCTGCAATTGGTCCTAAGTCAGCGAGACAATTCTCTAATGAGGGAGGATTTTTTAGGAAATTGCGAATTTCTTTACGCTGATTTGGTGATAACAATGCGGTCCCAAGTCGTTGTTCAAAGACGGCCATTTCGTCGATTGTGAGTTCCTCATCAATGTTGGTTACTAGAGCCAACAATTTGGCATATGCAAAGCGCTCGGCCTGTGGCAGGGTATGTAGCGTGTCCGGGAGCATGACCCTGCGAAGGCGACTAGGTATTAACAACCCTGCGCTCGAGTTCTGTCATGTAGACTCAATCATCTTGTGTCTCTACATCACTCTCTTTTCCAGTTACAATACCTCTGAGTCTTGCATTATCAGATTGTAGAGCATCGAAAATATCGTAGTTCACTCCGAGTTCTTTTGCAAGTACACGGAGTGCATTGGAATCCTTGGGTAAGCACTTACCACCAAAGCCCCGATTCAAACCAAAAATTGGGTCAAGGTGACTTGGACCGATTGGTTGTGCTTGTTCTGCGGTGATGATATCACGAACAGCATACCAGTCCTCGTTGAGACCTTCACAGATATCATACATCTGATTGGCGAAAATGACCTTCATCGCGTAGAAGGTATTTTTTGTGTATTTGACCAGTTCAGCTTGTGTTGGTGTGACTTGATAGGTCTGATTACGCTTGAGGACACCAGCCTCTCGATGTTGCTGGAAAACGCGCTCAGCAACATCAGCATGGTGTGTTCCACAAACAAGGATGTCTTGGTTACCAAAATCCTCGAGATGCCTCCGCTCAACGAGGAACTCAGGGCTGTATGCAATCTTCAGGTGTGGATACTCTTCGTGATAACGTTGTGTTGTTCCAGGAACAACAGTACTCTTGATGACTGCAGTAAAACCATTTGGTAGTTCGTTCAGAATCGATTCAACAATCGACAGGTCACACGAACCATCATCAGCCATGGGAGTAGGTACTGCGATGTATGCCATGTCGACATTGTTTGTAATATCACTTAGTGAGGTGCCGCGCACAGGGTCGTGGATGAACAGTTCGTGAGCATTTCCAAACCAATGCTCAATAGCACCTCCAACGATGCCAGCGCCAATGATTCCAACTCTCATTGATTCTCCGAACCACACGCCGCCCAAAATATATCGGTTGAGCAGAGTAGTCGATAATATCTTGAAATACTGAAAAATATACTTCCAAACAAGTATTCTGCATATCTTGCATCAAGAGAGTATTATTGAGTGGTTTCCTTACCTGTGGTCTGGTGAAACCGGTGGTGTGGTGGAGGTTCTGGGATTCAAATAAGAGTCCGCGTGCTTTAGCACGTGCCGAATATAACCGAAAACGCTACAGTAAAGCCGAACCTCATCTGCACAAATTATTGGAAAGCGATCCAATGGATTCATGGGCATTAGATGTCTTATCACGATTATATATAAACACCAAAAGGCATGAAAAAGCTATTCCATTACTTCGAACATTATCTGGAATTGATTCTAATCCAATTGTTACACAACATCGCCTAGCACGCTGTCTTTCATCAACAAATTCTCCGAAAGAGGCAATAGATATTCTGAAGCATCTCATTGAAAGAAATTTGATATTGGATGAGGGTTGGGAGATACTTGAGAAAAGCCTTGAGAGATTAGAAGACCCTGTATTTGTTAGCTTGTTTTGGCGCAAATTAAGTAAATTTGAGACAAATTCTCCTGCAGTAACATTAAATCTCATCCGTGTAGATCTCAGAGAAGAGAATTTTGAATCTGCAGCATCTCG
>CAYYKF010000059.1:0-13034 GCA_964441035.1 uncultured Candidatus Poseidoniales archaeon | reverse complement strand
CATTCCGGTTGCTGATGGAAGTGCGTACATCAAATGGGGTAAGAATGAGGCCATTGCGGCAGTCTATGGACCCATGGAAGCACACCCTCGCAAAATACAGAGGCAGGATCGAGCAATCCTAGATGTCAGGTATAATATGGCTCCATTTAGTACCAGTGATCGTATCAGACCAGGTTTTAATCGCAGAAGTAGAGAAATCAGTAAAGTCACACGTGACGCACTTGAAAGTGTAGTTGATTTAGAGTTGTATCCTCGTAGCAAAATCAGAGTCGAAATTGAAATTCTCTGTGCTGAAGCAGGTACACGCTGTGCAGGTATTACTGCAGCCAGTATGGCACTCGCAGATGCCGGTATCCCCATGTCGGACATGGTGGTTAGTGTAGCCGCTGGAAAGTGTCACGGTATCGTACTCAAGGATTTGAATAAAGAGGAGGACAACTATGGAGAAGCAGATCTTCCCATGGGTATTCTCCCAATGACTGGAGAATTGGTTTTCCTACAAATGGATGGCGATCTAAGCATGGATGAGTTCAAGCAGGCTTGGGACTACAATATGGAAGCCGCAATGGAGGTTCACAGCATTATGGTTGAAGCCCTGCAGAGTAAGTATGGAGGTGGTTTGTGATGGCAATTCCAATCGTACCTAGTTTACTACGTGAAAATTTGGCAGCACTTGCCGCTGAAGATTCAAGATTGGATGGCCGTAGCCGGTTTGAAGGACGTGACTTAGAAATTGAGGTCGATTGTCTTGCCAATGCAGAAGGATCATGCCGTGTTCGGATGGGCGATACAATCGTACTTGCCGGTGTTAAATTTCAAATTATGACACCCTATCCTGACCGTCCAACACAAGGTGGCTTAATGACAAGCGCTGAAGTAAGGCCTGTGTGTGGACCAAACTGGCAGGCCGGGCCACCTTCTGAAGAAAGCATCGAAATGGGCAGAGTCGTCGATCGTGGCATCCGAGAATCTGGATGTATAGATACCAACGAGTTGTGCATATTGCCAGGAGAAAAAGCATGGCAGGTAATTCTGGATTTATTCGCAATCAGTGATGATGGAAACTTGTTTGATGCCTTCGCTCTCGCCGCAATTGCAGCATTGCGAACAGCAATCGTGCCTGCCTCGCGCTTTGATGTTGGAGATGACTACCCTTTACCTGTCAATGGCACCCCCACAATGTGCTCATTTCACAAAGTTGGCGGACGATATGTGTACGATGCTACCAAGCGTGAGGAATTAGGTGGTGACGAGCGAATTCATATTACTCTTGGTGACAAAGGTCATGTCCATTCACTCCAGAAGGGTCTAAGAGGAGTGTTCACCGCGAGCGAATTCGACGAGATAATGTCAGAAGCCCAATCACGATGCGCTGAATTACGAGATATTGTTGCAAGCATGGAGGGATAAAATGAGTAAGCGTACACAAAAAGCAGGTGCAACAGCACGCTTTGGTAGTCGATATGGTGTTAGCGTTCGTAGGCGAGCAGGTAAAGCAATTGCAAAGTCAAAGCGAGCTTACACATGCCCAGTTTGCCAATACCCTAGGGTGAAGCGACAGTCTTCGGGAATTTGGTCTTGTCGAAAATGTAGTCATAAGTTCGCTGGAGGGGTTTGGGAACCGTTCACGCGAGCTAGTGATGCTAACAGCAGAATTATTCGTCGTGGGATGGATGGTGCCACAGCTACAGATATGGCAGTGATTGCAACACAGAAAGCCATTGAGTTCGAACGCGCCCAGGCGGAGGCAGACGAACGTGGCGAAGAAGAGTGATGAATGGTCAATGACCGTTCATGTTACTTCGACTGCAATTAATGAATCATTGAAGGCCTGCCTAGCATGTGAAGATGTCTCGTCACAAATTAATGATGATACACTGATCATTGAATTAACAGGTAAATCGGCCAGTGATTTAAGGGCAAGGTACAATTCAATGATGCGTTCCATTACGGCAGCAACTGATGCTTTGAAGAACATAGGGTGAGAACATGTCGAATCAAGCAGCATTGGAAAAAATTGTACATGAATTGCAAGTTGTTAGCCAACAAGTGGCTGCAATACAATCACAAATTCGTGAAATAAAGGGCACGATTGAGTACATAGAAACACATGATGTAAATCGCCCAATATACCATCAAGTAGGTCCACTATTGATTGAAACAGAGAACATTTCAAAGTTATTGGGAGAGTTGCAAGAGTCACATAATCACCTTTCCAAACACCTGGCAAGTTTGCAGGAACGCGAGTCAGAGTTACGTACCTCATACGAATCAATATCGCAGGAATTTGAAAAGTCCTGAGGGATGCGAATGGATGATCGGCGCGAATCGGATCTGGTCGCATTGAATAATTGGATTACGGGTGCAATGAAGCGTGGAGCAATCGCAGTAGTATCTCACAAAAATGGAGATATGGATACTATTGGTTCAGCATGCGCATTGGCACAAATATTGGGTGTTAAGGCAAGGGCATGTGGCATACACATGTCGACGCTTGCTAGTGCAATGTTAGAGACAACAAAATCTGACTTTACAAAAATGGAAGCTGGAAATGAACAGTGGCCAAGAGAATTGGGTGGGATTATTGTAGTAGACGCTGCAGGGCCCTCACAAATTGGAATGAAATTGCCTGACGCGCCGTTGTGCATCATAGATCATCACAGTGCTGGTTCAGAATTTGATCTTAAACCGACCGATATTGAAATTGTCTGGGCTACAAGTTCGACAGCAGAGATCATACTTAATTGGGCAGAAAGTTTTGCAATAGATCGGATGGACCATATATCAAAAAAGATGCTACTCGCTGGAATAATTGCTGATACAGGCCGTTTCCGTCATGCGGATGAAGGTGCACTTTCAGCAGCAGCAAGGTTAGTTGCAGATGGTGGAATTGATTATGCACAATTCGTTGAGTCAATGGAATCAGTAGAATTGAATCACTCGCAGCGTGTTGCAATTGCTAAAGCGCTGACGCGCGTAGAAACGATTGATGCAGGCAAATGGTTCTTGTCACATACAAGAGCAGGTACAAATGAGGGTATTGTAGCAAAAACCCTGATTACCGCTGGAGCGGACATAGCGCTGGTATGTAGAAAGGTACAAGGTGGAACTAGATTAACATCAAGGGCTAGTCGAACTGCAACAATTTCCGGCCTACACTTGGGACATCTAATGGAGAAAATGGTTAGTAGGAGTGGAGGCGAAGGAGGTGGACATGCTGGAGCAGCAGGGTGGACTGGACCTATCGATAATGTCGATGCAGTTTCTGGATTCATTTCAATCGTCATGAACATCCAGGGTGATTAAATGCGCTTAGATCCAAGAATAGCCCTTAAAGAATGGACATGCGGTCAATTTCAAATTCAGTCAATGGGGCAACATGATGCGCTTAGGATTTGCGAAGAAGCATTGGCGAATGGACATATGGATGTAATTGATGAAATAGGTGCGCATCTGACAGATTGTGAGAGGGAATTGCTAAACTTTCGTCAAATGCAGATTGAGAATAACGCCGAAATGTCACAGGAACATTTGGCGCGTGCATTAGAGATGAGTCGTTCATCAGCGAATAGAGACCACCTACTGGAAGGAAGGATACGTATGGAATGGGGTGTTCTACGAGACAGTTTGGGGCAATCAGAACAAGCGGGTATTGATTTGCGTTGGTCGATGGATAGATTGAATGCCCTTTCTGAAGGCCACCCTTGGCATGGTGTTGCCTGTTTGAATATGGCAAAATGGCACGAAAATAGGGGCGAATGGGGGATGGCACTGGCTATTTACTCTGGCATGTCTAGGCATGGCCCCCATATGGTCGAAAACATTGCTATTGCAAGGCGAAGGGCCGCAGAAATTCACATCGAAATCAAACAGATGATGAATGCGCTGAGAAATTTATGGATAGCACATCATGGGTTCAGAGAATCGAGTATGAATCATGAGGCACTAGAATCTGGATTACATTGGCTAGATATCGCACTATCAAATGTAGATGTTGTTCATGATCGAATGGAATCCGTCGTCGAAAATGCAGCCCCGAGATCTCATATGGAACCTGTTCCAGAACTCAAAGCACATCCTGATGATGTGAAGGATATGTACATGTGGCTCGATGAGAATTTGGGCTCAAGAAAAGGTAAAATCCGACCAGATTTACATGTTCTCGCTGACGCTGCCGATTTATTGGGTATTCAACCTGACATTTCAGATGTTGAGGATATGGAATTGCAGGGGAGATACCGCACAGACAATTAGGGAATGTTGACATTGTCAGATTCAGACAAGCCCTCTTTAGCCCTGGCTAAATATTCGCTAGCCCAATCCTCGCCACGGGCTATGAGCCTACGAGCAAGGAAAAATGCAGCAGAGAAATTTCGGGATTGTAAAAGTTGATCGAGTTTCAAAATATCCAAATTGACTACCTCTACATCACTGATTTCAGTGATTGTGGCCTCAACTGAACCCGTAGTAATTTGCGTTGCAAGATGCTCCATCCGTTCAAGAAACTGATCGCGCACATCGATAGAAGGGGTGGACCAAGGGATTTTTCGACCAGAATCAAGTTGCGTATCCATACGTTCTTTGAATTCATCTCTCACAAGTAGATGCGGCGCATATGATTGTGCCTGATCATAGCAAAACCATGCTTCATCGTATGAATGGGAGCGCTCATGGGCACGCCCTAAATCGACCCACATTTCATGATTCTGTGGCCTTTGGGATAGCAACCTTCGTGCAAGTGGCATGCACATTTCATCTCCCTTCAATGGCCACAACCTTTCGACCCGCCTACCGAACAACACATTACAGCGCGGATCTGTCAAATCCAGATGGTCAAATCGTTCAATGAAATCTGATAGTATAGAATCATCTAATCTGTCAGTCCAAGCGTTTGGATCTAAAGGGTCCCGACTAAATGTAGCATCGACCAACTCCACACCCATTTCAAGTATCGAAATATCCTGCAATTGAGAAATTTGCTCCGGATCTCTACCCAGAACTGCAAACAAATCAGAAAGCAATGATCGCAATCCCATTTCATCAGATTTTTGTAACTTGATATTGGCTAACAATCGCCAATTTTCTTCATGTGTAAAGTCATAGAGGATAGATTGCCTAGCATTTTGTTCAGCCCAATCTGAATTTTCATCAAACCGAGATGGATCAGAATTAGCAAGGTTCAGGAACTTTAGCGCTTGAGATCTATGACGGTCGCCAAGGCTACGTCTGGGATGTTGTAGAGTGCCGGACAAACCCTCAGACATGAACCTGCGAACCTGACATATATCTCAAGGCTTCGCATTAAATGACTGATGTGAATGCTGAGCGGTTGACTGATAGGGGTAGCGTTGCATCAAAGCCAATTTTTGCAGTCAAACCGTCAATTTGAGAAGGATCAAGACTACTCCCTTTCTGATTTGACAAAATGACAGTATCTGTATCAGGCTGCCAGCGAGTCATTAGAGCCCACTCTACTCGTGTAGGGTCAGAAACATCAATGTCATGGTCCACGATGGTAACCATTTTCATTGATTTGTGCCCTTCAAATGCTGCCTGGATTGCCCTACGTCCATCAGAATCTGAAGAAGGTGTAATACTGATTACTGCCGAAAGCCAGCCACAACCCCCTTCAGATAGCCATACGTCATGACACTCGGTCACTGCAGATACTGCAGATTTGATTGTAGGAGCTCTAGGTAAACCCATCAAAGTGATATGCTCAGAAAGGGCAGGAATTAGTGCATGAAAAATCGGATTATTTCTATGGTGGATGGAATTAATTCTGAATACTGGCTCCTCCCGAATTTCATCAACAGTGCCTGTAATGTCCACATATGGTCCCTCATTATCATCGTCGAGTGAAATTACAGCTTCCATCGCATACTCGCAGTCAGCAGGTACTGGAATGCCATTTGATAATCTTACCAATTCAAGAGGTTTGCCGTAAAAGGAATTGTGCAAAGTAGAAGCCACAGTCAATTCATCGAGTGGGGTGCTGAATGACATCGCCGCTGATAACAATACAACAGGATCGGCACCGTTAACAATTGCAATGGGAACTTCGTCACCTACCTCTCTAGCAGCATTCAACATATCTCGAAGATGCCTAGGTACGAGCCTGGCAACGACATGATTTTTGTCGCGTAAAAATTGTCTATGGAAGGAAACATTACGAATGCCTCCGTATTCGGCGATGACAATACTGGCAGACATATATCTGCCACGATCTTCTGAATAATGCCATGGTATGGGTAATTTTGATAAATCAGTATCGGATTGACTGCACTCAAATACAGGGCCATAATCTACGATAACTGGTTCGCTGGGGTTTTGCATAGATTTTCCCAGTATATCGATGAGCCCTCCTGCATCAACCCCCAATGCTGAACATAACCTATCTCGAGATAGGATGTTGACCGCAGCACTGTGCCCCGGAGCCTCCGGGATGTTGGAGGCAATGAACGGAGCATGGTCTATTGAGATCGAATGATGAAGAAGGCCGTGTATACATGATATCGCTTCATCATGAACACTGATATCAGACAGATGCTCGCGGAACGCCATAATTCATCCGACGAATTTGAACTATGATATGGTTGCGTCTTCGGACTTTGGAATGCTCCCGAGTCAATCGATTGCTATCCGTCACGCTCATATATGGGTTGTCGGTCGCCGGAATGCTTCAAGGTGATGTACTCAGATGGGTCGCGGTCTATTCTCAGGTCCCAAGATGAAGAGGGATCGATTAAAGTTCAGATGGAAGGACCGCGGATTCAAAAAGAGGCAGGAGAAAAGAAGGCAGGGTGGCGTACTCAAGCATGACCCTCTGCAGGGCAGTTCTCAGGCCAAAGGAATCGTCATCGAGAAGGTTGGTGTTGAGGCAAAGCAACCAAATTCAGGTATTCGTAAAGCTGTTAAGATTAGTTTAATCCGTTCGGGTAACAAATTGACAGCATTCGCACCCGGCGATGGGGCTATCAATTTCATAGATGAACACGATGAAGTAATGGTCGAAGGCATCGGTGGACGCATGGGTCGTTCATATGGTGATATTCCCGGTATTCGATACAAGGTCATACAAGTCAACGGAGTATCTCTTGATGAGATGGTGCGAGGGCGTAAGGAAAAACCAGTCCGGTAGGTGAATATTGTGTCAGAAGAACCGGAACAAGTCGAGGAAGATGTGGAACCCGTTCCTGAAATCGACACAACTCCAATTGCTGGTATTGGAACTCTTGTTTTTGGAAAATGGGATTCATCAGAAGTGACATGTGAGGACCCTGGTTTAGCACCATACGTCAATCTACAAACTGTAGGTACGCCACATACAGGTGGCCGTCATGCAAATGCATGGATGGGCAAATCAAAGCTTAGCGTAGTTGAGAGATTCATCAACGGACTAATGCGTAGTGGTCGTAACGGTGGTAAGAAACAATATGCAGCGAAGGCCTTCGACGATGCTCTAGATGTCATCCACAGTCGCACGGGCGAAAATCCATTGCAAGCACTAGTAGACGCAATCACTCAATCTGCACCCATGGAAGAAGTTACACGAATCAAATTTGGTGCAGTTTCACAACCAAAGGCTGTTGACAGTGCGCCTAGCAGACGCCTAGACGTTGCAATTCGAAATCTTTGCAAAGGTAGCATATCAGCTACTTTCAAAACGACAAGAACATTGACGGATGGCATTGTTAACGAAATCATGAAGGCCAAAGATGGTGACGTTGCCTCATTTGCTGTAGCAAAGAAGGAAGAAGTTCAGAGAATCGCATCTTCAGCACGCTGACATCCTCACAGCCTCTTGTTTTCCTGAGATAACCTCGCGTGCGCGCGTGCGTACAGGCGCATTTATCAACCAAAGTCAGGTCGCCGGGCCAACTTGGTGATACCATGGGCCGTAAGGAAGACAACATTGCAAAGGCAACCGAAGTAATGCACATTCGTGAACAAATTCGAAATTTGTGCATTGCAGCACACATTGACCATGGTAAGACCACCCTCTCAGATAACCTGATTGCAGGTGCTGGAATGATGTCTGAAGAATTGGCTGGTAAATCTCGTGTTCTTGACTTCGATGAGCAGGAATCTGCCCGCGGAATCACGATCAATGCAGCTTCAGCATCCATGGTACATGGCGTAGAAGGGACTGATTTCTTGATTAATCTAATTGACACACCGGGACACGTAGATTTTGGTGGTGACGTAACACGCGCTATGCGTGCCGTGGATGGTTGTTTCATCCTGACATGCGCAGTAGAAGGAGCAATGCCACAAACTGAAACAGTCGTTCGTCAGGCCCTCAAGGAGAAGGTCAAACCGATTCTGTTCATCAACAAGGTCGACCGCCTTATCAATGAACTACAAGTGACTCCAGAAGATATGATGGCTCGATTCGAGCAGCAAATTATCCGCGTTAACAAACTCATCAGGCAATTTGCGCCCGAGGAATACAAGAAAGAATGGCAAGTGAGTGTTAAGGATGGTACCGTTGCCTTCGGCTCCGCATACCACAATTGGGGAATTACTGTTCCATATATGCAGAAGTCGGGCATCAATTTCAAGCAAATTTTTGAATATTGCCATAATGAGGATCAAAAATCACTTGCAAAGAAGGCACCAGTTCACGAAGTGTTACTGGACATGGCAGTGACCAAATTACCCAATCCAGTCACAGCTCAAGAGTACAGGATTCCAAATATTTGGACTGGAGACCTAGAATCATCTCAAGGCAAATCAATGCTGGCATGCGATGCTAATGGGCCTTTGGCGATGATGATAACCAAGATTTGGATGGATCCACACGCAGGTGAAGTTGCAGTCGGGCGAATTTACTCAGGTTCAATCAATCATGGTGAAACTGTTTGGGCTTTAGGTGCAAGCAAAGCAGAGAGAGTTCAACAAGTCAGCATGATGGTCGGTGGAGACCGAATTGCAGTGCCAAAAGTCGTCGCTGGTAATATCGCAGCCATCACAGGTATTCGTTCAGCAGCTGCAGGTGTCACAGTAACTTCAGATAGTGAATTGATTCCATATGAAGCCATTAGGCATTATTCAGAACCTGTTGTCACTGTTGCAGTAGAACCTCAATCGATGAAGGATTTACCAAAATTCATTGACGCTTTGCGAAGTTTGGCGAAGGCAGACGCATCATTACAAGTCACCACCAATCAGGAGACAGGTGAGGCGTTACTCGCTGGGATGGGTGAACTTCACCTGGAGATTACAACATATCGCATTGAAGAGGAACAAAATATCAAGGTCAAAGTGAGTGAACCTATTGTCGTTTATCGTGAAGCGATAAATGGTGACAACTTGGGACGCCCATTTGAAGGAAAATCACCGAATAGGCACAACCGGTTTTACATTGAGGTTGAAATGCTTCCACAAAACGTGGTTGATGCTCTGCGAGCTGGTGACTTCAGAGATGGAACAATCAGAAATAAGGATCAAAAGGAAATTGGAGATCAATTCGCTGCTCTTGGTATGGACAAGGATATGATGCGTAAAGGGTACGCGATTAATGGAACAAATGTTTTCATCAATGGTACCAAGGGTATCCAAGGTTTGCATGAAACACGCGAATTGCTCATTGAAGGATTCAATGAAGTTTGCAAATCTGGACCGTTGGCAGGTGAGCCAACGATGGGTATGTTGGTTCGATTGACTGACGCTAAACTTCATGAGGATGCAATCCACAGAGGTCCAGCCCAAACCATTCCAGCAATGCGTAATGCAATGCGGGGAGCGATGGTACGTGCAGGGACATCAATCATGGAACCGATGCAGAAGATGTTTGTATCTGTCCCAAATGACTGGTTAGGTGGTGTGACGCGTGAGGTTACCCAAAGGCGTGGTGTGATTGAAGATATGCCGGCTGACGGTGAAACAACGACAGTTGTAGGGACTGTACCTGTTGCTGAAACGTTTGGTTTTTCCAATGACATCCGTGCTGCCTCACAAGGTAGGGCCATTTGGAATAGCGAAAATTGCGGGTTTGAGGAATTACCAAGAATGTTACTTGAGAAAATCGTTGGTGAAATCCGCGAGCGGAAGGGTATGAAGCCTGAAGTACCAGGTGAATCGTACTATTCAGACTAATCAATTCATCCGCACGAGTTGATAATCAGTAATCTGACGCAAGACATTAAGGCCAACGGTTTCCGGTAATTCATTCAAACAGTTGTGCGCAGCAGAATGATATTGCATGGCTCGATTCTTTGCATATTCAATAGATCCTGAATCGTGCAATTCAGCAACAACAGAATTCAAGACTTCGAGATCAGTATCGTCGATACCTGAACCAAATACTTCATGGAAATTCTGTAACAAATGATCCCCCTGCTGCAATGCATGTATTGCAATCAGAGTCTGCTTCCCTTCTATGATGTCGCTGCATGCAGGTTTCCCGAGAGTGTCACTATCACCAGTGGCATCAATGAGGTCATCCATTAGCTGGAAGCATAATCCAACATTTTCTCCCCATTCAGCCATCACATCAACGTGTTCCATGCTCGCGCCCGATATTAGAGCTCCAGTCCGCGCACATGTCGTAAACATCGCTGCAGTTTTCCCACTTATCATGTGCAGATACTCTTGTTCAGTAACATCATCTCGAGATTCAAATGACATGTCTTGCTGTTGCCCTTCACTGACTTTACGAACCATTGAACCGATTATTCTCACAAGATCACGGAAATATTCATCATCAAATTCGTCTGATGAGGCCAATACTTCAAATGCGACTGCAAGCATTGCATCCCCTGCATTGATTGCAGTAGGGTGATCAAATGCGACGTGGACAGCAGGACGGCCACGACGCATCGAATCATTATCCATGATATCATCATGTACTAAGGTGAAATTGTGAATAATTTCGATTGCAGCACCTAGGTCATACAAACCGTCATTGGGTTTTCCAACAGCATTGGCTACTAGCCAGGGTAATATAGCTCGCAATCTCTTGCCGCCGCCTTCGATGAGATGTTTCATCGCAGCACTCAATCGTTCATTCTCGGATTTAGAAAGGGCGGTAATAATTCGGGACTCAACAGCATCCTTATGTGCAGACAGAGCATTCATTACTCCGGAACTGACAGAATCTTGAGATACAGATTCATCCATAGCCACTTCACCCATATCTAAAATTTGTTCATTAGTTAAGTTGCAAAAATTGTCCATATTATCCCAACACTCTGGTAGAATGTTTTCAGCAATCAATCTGAACCATGGTGCAATCACATGTCCAACACGTGCATCTTCGGCAAGCCATTCATTTAATTCAGATTGAGTGACCCACTTCAATTGCGCGATTTCATTTGGATTGGGTGCGACATTGATGTCTGAGGCTACTCTGGCAAATAGGATATGATCAAGTTCATGCTCAATCCAAACGTCATCTGCACGGGCACGATACCTCATCCGCGTGATAAAATGGATATCAGAATCCAAAATCGCATCAGATTCTATTCCCAATTCTTGTCTCATTTTTCTAATGGCTGCTCGCTTGCTACCAGCGCCCAGTACATCTTCATCCAGTTCTTCCTCAATGTGCAATGGGTGACTACATACTGTGTTGGCCCAAACACCTGGGAATGTGATCTTGTCTTCAGCACGTTTTTGCATCAAAAGCCGATCATCTTCATCGAACAGCAGTATTGAAAATGCACGATGTAGTGTACCAATACCTTGGTGGGCCTCGGCTTTACTCATAGAACCAAGTACAGCATCGTTTTCATCGACAAGTATGATTTGTTCATCCATCATGTCAATTTGCATAGCATCGTATCCTGCTTCTATGAGCTGGTCGCGATATGAACCTGACATGCCAATCAATATCTCGAAGAGGAAGAGGGTTATCATGCTGCGGGTGCCCGCAGTGAGGCATTCATGGCAATATTCTCGTGCCGATTGTATGCCCCTCTTTGATTAGCTCCAATATTCGTTCTGGATGACATCCATCAACGAACCATACGTGTTCAACTTTCTGTGATATGGCCGACGCTCTAGCAATCTTGAGGTGTATTCCACCTGTAGCATCGATTTCCTTTTGGTGTGTTCCAAATACTTCGTCACCATGTGTCCATTCACTGACAAGTTCCGCACCATCTTCATCAGGTGATTTTGTCATCAACCCTGGTGTATCGCCAAGCGCGAAAATTGAGTGTGATATATCTGATAATTCCGTTGATAGTCTTAGCATCAAATCATCACCAGACAAAATACCGAATTGCGCAGGTGCGGGGCAATCAACAATATCACCATAGGTTGTGTGAACGACCTTGGGTTCAGAAATGAATTTTGCAATATTACCTTTGAAGTTCGGCCCAGTACCAAATGCGAAATCACGAGGCCTATGAGTAACGACCTCCAGTCCATAATTCTGCAATGATAGAATCACAAGTTCATGAAGGGAATCCATATCCTTTTGCACTAATTCAATACCCTCTATCTGACTATCATCAAGTTTAGAATAATCTCTACCAGTGGATAAATTGTATTCTATCGCACGGATGTGGCCGAATGAGCCTGCACCGTGTACAATGATGACTTCATGGCCCAAAGCGATAATTTTTGAAACAATATTAGCCAACTCATTCATACGCTTCGGTAAAGCTGTGCAAAGTGAGTTTTTGTCTGTTATGAGGCCACCACCCCACTTCATGACGACCCTTGTCATGAAGGGTCGTAGCGGCTCTACTTCAAAGGGGTGGCGTAGTATCATTCATCAAGTAGTTCGATATAGCGGAGATATGGGTGGACCTACATTGGAGACCTTCCGCAAATGGCTACAAATTGAAATTGCGGATGCTGAATCACTTCCTGAGTCAACTGAAAAAAACAGGCGATTAATCCATCTCGAATCAGCATTGCAGGAAGCAATGGCGTTTGAAGCAGCATGGGAATTACGAATGAGTGCAGAAATCGAGGTTACTCAAGTTGAGAGTAGTGTGCGGTTAGTTTCAGCTACCCCTAGTGAAGAAATAATCCAAAACAACTCTGAGGTTTGCACAAATTGTGGTGAGTTGATGAAC
>CAYYKF010000058.1:0-13178 GCA_964441035.1 uncultured Candidatus Poseidoniales archaeon | reverse complement strand
GGAGTTTCACCACTGAGAATTCCAATATCGCTGAAATCACCCCACACGATGTGTTCGGGTTCTTCAGATGGGATTGCATTTTCTTCATCAGCAACAACAACGATGGCGTCTAGAGAAATTTTCAATTCGTGTTCCTTTAGGATAGTTGAAATTTCTTTGTGCTCAGTTTTCGTAAGCGCTCTTTGATTCGCACCTTCTCCCTCTGGAAGACAACGCCCTCCTACGACGATACGCCCTCCTGTCATGCCTTGGCCAATATCAGCATTGCAATCTCCAACGATTACGATAAGTCCGTTGGTCATTCCAATGCCAGTTCTGCGGCCGGCATGCCCACGAACAATTAGTTCTCCACCTTGCATGCTTCCTCCAGCTTCGTCACCAACACTTCCATGAACAAACACACGTCCTGAAACCATTCCATGGCCACATCTCAAATCAGCATCTCTTTCGACAACTAAACGTCCGCCGTTATTCCAAGCACCGAACCACCCAAGTGCATTTCCTTCCAAAGTGAAAGAACCGCCGTTTGAGCATGCAGCAGTAAAATCACCTAAGTTTCCTAGCAAACGAATCCTAGCACCTTTCGGCAAGTGTGGGGCGATTCCAATTTCACCTTCTTTGGGTTTGGCATCACCTTGCGCCCCCCATCCAATCTTAATTGCCCTATCCATTTCAATGGCCTTCTCAAGGTTGCTCATGAGGTTGCGATTGAGCTTCAAACTCTTCGCAATTTCATCGACCATAGGACTCCCTCGTCGCCTCTGCGGGGCGGACCTCATCTTAATGCGAACCCTTCCAAATAGTCGTAAGAATCCATTTCCGGGCTCCCTATGGGAGCACGGTATATTCATATGGCCTCATCAGACGCCGCCGAAACGTCGGCAACGACATGAGGGCCGGGAATGATTAAAGTTGCAATCAATGGATATGGAACAATCGGAAAGCGAGTTGCAGATGCTGTAGATGCACAAGATGATATGGAAATTGTCGGCGTAACAAAAACCGGTCCCTCTTTTGGCTGTGACTTAGCAGTGAAGAAAGGATTCCCTCTATACTGTACTTTCGACGACCCAGAGCGCATTGCATCATTTGCTGCAGCAGGGTACAATTGTGCGGGCGGCCTTTCTACCCTTCTTGAGATTGCAGATGTTGTCGTAGATTGTGCACCTGGAAAAATGGGTGCTGAAAATCTTGCTAAATACAAATCAGCAGGCATCAAACACATGTTCCAAGGTGGAGAAAAGCATGCTCTAACCAACCTATCATACACCAGTAGTGCAAACCACGCAGAAAATTTAGGGGCAGAAGGTACGAGGGTAGTCTCATGTAATACGACAGGTCTATCACGCACTCTAGTTCCTCTTTACGAAGCATGTGGGTCTCTCAAAGTTGAGTGTACCATGGTACGACGAGCTGCAGATCCTGGGGACTCAAGCAAAGGACCAATCAATGCAATCAAACCGGTTCTCAAGGTTCCCAGCCACCACGGCCCGGACGTAATGACTGTAAAACCAGAAATTGAAATTAATTCTCTTGCTGTGGCAGTTCCGACAACCATTATGCATTTACATTCAATAATTGCCGATTTACCTGATGGGCATGGACTGACAACAGAATCGATTTTACAAATGTGGAAGGACACACCACGAGTTATCGTGATGCATGGTGCGGACAATAGAATTACAACCACCGCAGAAGTCATGGAAATGGCACGTGATATTGGCAGAAAGTGGGGCGATCTTCATGAGATATTTGTATGGGAAGATGGAGTTAAATTGATAGGAAACAGGTTGTATTATTTTCAAGCAATCCATCAAGAAAGCGATGTCATTCCCGAGAATGTCGATTGTATTCGAGCACTCATGGAGTCTGAGCCAGATTGGCGGGTTTCTGTAGCCAAAACTGATGCAGCAATATCAGCATATTATGGGTGTTGATCCTTGATGTTTTAGACGCCCTACGGGCGTCAACCATCAAAAGGGAGGCAGCGCTCGTCGAGGTCATGCGTAGGGTCTGTGTGCCGCTTACCCTCGTCTTTTTGATGGTAACATTGCCGTGGTCATCAGTCACTATTGATTCGGGCGAAAGCGATGGACTGAGCGAGATTGAGGTGCCAGATTGGACAGCCTCTGAGGCGGCCGAGAATTGGTTTTCAGTTACCGCTACGCCCGGCCATAATGTGCCGATATCCAAAGGGTCGGGCAAATTGTGGGTTCAGACAGGCCAATTCGACCCTCTTTTTGAGGATATAAACATCCCCGGCCACCTGTACGCTGCCGACGATTCATTTGCAACGGGATTCCTCGTAATGCAATTGCATTCAAACGATGGAAATCAGGCATTTGAAATCGCAGGAGATGTATCTGCCACAATCGTCGACACTTTACCAGAGGATGCATGGATTCTACGTTTACCATCTAGTGCACATGAACGGGCAGTTGCCATCACGAAATTATCAGCAGATGACCGGGTGCGCTGGGTTGGTAGCCAGCAACCTGCATGGAGGTTGCATACATCCCTGCATACCACATCAATTGGGCAATCAATCGATTTGGATTTGACTCCTTCTCCCGATTTATCGGAAGACGACATCACGCTTCTTGAGTCGCATCTTATAGCAGCAGGTGCTGAATTCGCACTGTGCGACAAATGGGTTTGTCAAGTTTACAACCTCAGCACTGATTTGCTGCCAGCACTTGCAAAGGACCATCGACTATTGTTCACTGAACCTCATCTTCAAATTGGAATAGTGAATAACTACGCTCGAAGTTTGTCCAAGATTGATGCGGTTAACAATAATCACAATGGTGGCCTAGATGGAACTGGAGAGGTTGGAGCCCTCTCCGATTCTGGATTGGACCAAGATCACGGCGATTTCGGCACTCGGGTCTCGGGAATACACCATTCTTTCGGCCCCGATAATTCAGCAGCAGATGCTAATTCTGGACATGGGACGCATGTATCTGCGATTATGTTGGGGGATGGGTCCGGTGATAGTTCGACCAAAGGTGTGGCTCCAGGAGCAACATTTCACTTCTATCAGTTAGAACATGACCAGTCTGGCTCCTTGGCAAGATGGGGCTCACTATACGATATGTTCCGTGATGCACGCCAAAAGAGTGCACGTGTACAATCCAATTCGTGGGGTGCACAGACGTCATGGGGGCAGTACACGTCAGATTCTAGGTCTGCAGATGAATTCTTGCATGATTATGATGATTTCCTCGTCCTATTCGCTGCCGGAAATGAAGGTTCACAGGGTTCGTCATCTATACCCCCTCCTGGTACTGCCAAAAATGTCCTAACCGTTGGCGCATCTACGACTGGCCGCCCTGGTACTGCCGCCTCCGGCCAGATTGCCTCATTTTCAAGCATCGGCCCAACTGCAGATGGCCGAATCAAACCTGACATAGTTGCCCCAGGTGTCCAAATTTGTTCTGCAAGGGCACAAGAAGCTCAAAGTCCAGCAGGCTGGTCTTGTTCAAGTGCAAGACACGCAGGAACAAATACACCCCTATACATGTCAGCCGACGGGACCTCTGCTTCAGCACCGGTTGTTGGAGGTGCCGCCCTACTGGCCCGCCAATTCTTACGTCAAGAACTCAGTATCTCCAGTCCAGACAGCGCATTAATCAAAGCTGTATTGATTAATGGAGCAAAGGACCTTGGAACAGCCAACATACCGAACATGGATGAGGGCTGGGGTCAATTGGATTTGGAAGAGAGTTTGTATCCTCAAAGTGGAATTATTGCAAAGAGTATTTTCTACGACTCAAGCCAAACTTTGACTGCTGGCCATTCGTATGCTTACACGTACGCCTTGGACGGAAGTTATGGCCTCGATGTCACATTGGTGTGGAATGACAAGGAAGGTTCTGCAAGTGCCCCACAATCGTCTACTCGTTTGGTGAATGACCTTGACCTAACTGTTACTGCTCCTGATGGTACAGTGTACAAAGGCAATGACTTTGCAAATGGCCTTTCAGCTATTGGTGGTTCTAAGGATTCTCTGAACAATGTCGAAAGAGTACGATTGGATACTGGTGCGACTGGAGATTGGCAAATTTCCGTCTCTCATGCCGGTGGTTCATCTCAGGGTTACGCAGTTGTTCTATCGGCTGTTGGCAATGAAAATCCAATGAGTGATTTGGCAATTTATGACGGCTCTGTTTGGGCCAGTCAAGTCACACCATTGGAGAATGATTTCGTTCTATTGCGCATGTCATGGGTCAATCAAGCACCTGCGATGACGACACCATATGATGTCATTGTCGAAGACCTCACCGAGAACGAAGTACTTTGGAGTGGTACACGCGATTCTCTAGCAGGTGGAGCCGGAGACACGTTCTCATTCCAGAAAAAATTCACAACGACAGGAATTCATACAATTCAACTGAGTTTGGATACCACGAATAATGTCACAGAGATGAATGATGAAGTTGATGGAACCAACAACAATGTCGGCACACTCGAAATCAATGTCACAGCAATAGGAGTCCGTATCACCCCTCACAATGAAGACGGTTCTATCCCTGATGAATCCGAATTGGATGCCGCACGTCGGCGTGTATTGGATCCTTCCACAGGTTCTGAAATGGCATGGGACCTAACGTTGGCCAACGAAGGAACAAGCGTCGAACAGATCGAGTGGGTAGTGACGCCAGTCCAGCGCTTACGAGAGAATGGCGCTCTTGATCCAGCACCGCAATGGGAAAAGATTCTCTCAGATCTCGGACCCTTTACACTAGAACAGAGTGGAGGTACATCCGATTCGACTGTTGTCACAATCACTTTGAGGGATACAGATGCAGATTTTGATGCCCTCAACGGTCCATCCTATGCATTGCCGGGGACATATGTGGTAGATGTAACCGCATTTTATCGCACTAACCCCACAGTTTCTCATGTCATCCGCTTGGAAATCGAGGTTCTACGTATTGAAGGAATTAGAACTCTAATTGCAGGTAATGTAGACTTGGGTGCCTTGCCTGGTGAGTATGCTCAGTTTTCGATTACCATTCAGAATTCTGGAAATGGACCTACTGTCTATGAGATGTCTTGCGAAACTCCGAATCGTTGGAAAATTGAATTGTATAATGGTAATTCTTCATCCGTTACCTTTGAACCGATGGTGAGGAAAGAAGCCAAGCCAGTTTCGGTCAAAGTTTTCGTGCCCAGCATATCCAATGGATTACCGGCAGCCGGAACAATAGAGGATGTTACATGTGTGACTTCAAGTCAGGCTGACCCAACAAAAACAACAACCGAAAATGCAGTTGTAGAGGTTCTTGAAAGTAGGGAGTTCTCAGTTGATTTATTCGATTCAGAAGGTGAACCATTGGGTCCCGCTGCGACTATAGACGATATAGTGGCATTGAATGGAGATAGTATTGAGCACACATTGGAAATTTCCAATCGCGGCAATGTTGAGATTACTTTGACAGTGCGCGCATCCCCTGCTCAGACCACTTGGGCGATGCAACTCTCTTTTGGTCCCACAACCGATGATAGAGTTCTGACATTAACCCTCGCTCCAGGTTCTTCTGCAACAGTAGATATTTTGATTCTGGTCCCTGAAAATGCTGCTAAACAGGACTCTAACCAGGTCAATTTCCGCATCGAAAGGTCACCCTCCGAATTCATTACAAATCGGACTAGAATATTGGTTCAGGAGAGTGCTGATTTTGAGATAATTGTCCCTGAATCGGGTACAATTTCAGCACACATTGGAAACACGTCTTCAACAGTAATTGGACTGAAAAATACTGGCAATGTCCCGCTTGATATTGACATCTCATTTGGGACATTACCCGATGGCTGGATGGCTGGTTTCCTCTCTGTACCGCCACCAGTTCTACCCAAAGATGGTCAAGAGAGCGTCACGATTTACATTACAGTCGCCCCTGGTACTCAATCGTCCTCAATACCAGTCACATCGCTGGTTTTGCTTGTGGACGCTGAAACTTCTGATGGTTCAACTATACAGAAGACCGGAGAGTTAGGTGTGATGGTTCAATCAAGTGTTTGGGTAGACCTTCGACATGACGCTGGCCTCCAAGTTGGAATTGCAAAGGGTGACGTTCTGCAGGGCAATTTGACCATCTACAATAATGGCAACTCACCTTGTTCAGTATCTTTGCTTGTCGAGGGCCCTGAAGGGTTGGAATTCGTTCTGGATCGAACGGATTGGAATTTGCTGGAGCAAGATTCGAGTACCACTGTGCCATTTACATTAACTGGTAAGGAAAATCACAGAGGTGTGAAATCGATTTGGATTAACGCCACGGTGATCTCCACAGATGGTGCCAATGTCGTTTCTACTGGAGCCACGCTGAATGTCACTACTGCAGGGGGTGATGATGCCGGTGGCCTTCTTGGAACACTTGAATCTCTAGGCTTGTCACCATGGACAGTGGTTGCAATCGCTTTTGCCTTCTTGGCAATACTAGGTATCGGTATGATTAGGCTACGACGACAAGCACCAGGCATTTCACAGGGCGAGGAATTACTCTCACCTGGAGAGATTGTGGGGGGTCAGGAGATTCGTCGGGCTGCGGCGTTGGATATTGGAGTTGCATCTGACGACCAAACGTCGGGGTCTGTATCTGATGAAGAAATAGCTGCGGCACTGGCTCAAAGCGCGCCATCACCACTTGGATTGCCCGCACTCCCCATTGGAGACTTACCGACAGGATTGCCTCCTAGTGCCGACCCCCTCCCTGCTGGTTTACCTCCCGCATTACCTGTCCCCATCGCTCCACCGTTGCCCGCTAGTGGTCTCCCGCCGGGTTGGACCATGGAACAATGGACACATTATGGTCAAGAGTATCTTGAGCGTACTGGCCAAGCATGAATGATTGTTTTTCACTCCGTTCAGTTCAAGAAGGCCATTCAGGTCGCGAATGGTATGGCCACATCCATAGTATTGTTTGGTCCGCCTGGAGCAGGCAAGGGTACGCAAGCTGGAAATATTGTCAAAGCGACAGGTAAACCTCAAGTTTCCACTGGAGACATGTTGAGGGCCGCACTATCTGCAGGAACAGTACTGGGCATTGAAGCCAAGAATTACATGGATGCGGGCGCTTTGGTACCTGACGCAGTCATTATTGGATTGATTGAGGAAAGGTTGACTGAAAGTGATGCAGAAAATGGAGTTCTATTCGATGGATTTCCAAGGACCATCCCTCAGGCCGAGGCTCTATCGAAGATTGCAGATGTAGGTGTGGTGATTGCTATCGAAGTCCCCGACACCCGAATTGTAGAGCGAATCTGTGGACGCTATACCTGCGGTGAGTGTGCTGCAGTGTATCATGATTCATTCAATCCCACTGCAGTGGATGGTGTTTGTGATGCATGTGGTGGCCGTGAAATGAAGCGTAGAGCTGATGACAATGAATCAACAGTCCTATCTCGTCTTGAGGCGTATCATGCCCAAACTGCCCCTTTAGCAGCGTGGTATCAAGAGAGGGACTTGTTTGCAGGAGTTGATGGGGATCAAGGAATTCAATCGGTCAGTGACGAGATTGACAAAATCATAGAATCACTTTGAGGTAGATGTATGTCAAAACGCAAGAAGCGCGGCCGCCCGCGTTCTAGCAAACAACGCCGAGAAAGAGCGATGCTTGCTTCAGAACAACTCTCTACAATTCTTTGCTCTCCATGGAACCATTCTGATTCAATAGTGGATGCAGCAGCCATTGACATGTGGCGTCTAGGTAGACGCCACCAAATAGGCCTTCATTATTCGCAGAAATTTTGGATTTGCAGGTCATGCCAGAGCCCACTTAGACCCGGAATTTCGGCCCGAATTCGAATTCGAAATCGTCACAGAATCATGACCTGTTTGAATTGTGGCCGCGTCTACAGAAAAGTCACCACTTCCGAGGAGGGTGTTTGATGACCATTCCAAACCACGTCCGGCGAATGGCCCATGATCGTGAATTCAAAGCCACTGTACGTATCGGTCGGGCGGGGTTGACAGAGACGGTGATGCAAGAACTCACAACTCAACTCAAAAGTAGAAAGGTTGTGAAAGTGAAGATGAATCGAGGGTTAACTGACTCTCAATCCGAACGTAATGCAATTTTTCTTGAAATGGCCGAGCAAGTAGGCGCGACTCTCGTTGATTCCCGGGGTAATGTCGCGATTTATTGGAAGTCGTAAACACGACTTCAACTGTGTTGTTGAGTGTAAGTGTTGAAGAGTCGTCTTGTCCCGCGACACATTGATGTCTGCCATACCACCCACATGGTTTCAAAGTATTCTCGGCACACTCATTCTTGCTTTATTGGTCGCAATCGCGATTCGTTGGATCAAAATGCCGTATACAATCGCTCTCGTAATAGTCGGACTAGTCGTGGGATGGCTCGGCCAAGGATTGATGCCTGATGATATTGTTCTTACAGGCTTACTTTCTGCTGAAACCATCCTGTTTATTCTATTGCCTCCTCTCTTGTTTGAGGGCGCGGCAGCAATGGACATTGGCAAACTAAAACAGAATTGGCGTCCAATATCGATGCTAGCAATACCAGGGGTGTTGATTAACACCGCGATTATAGGAGTTATTTGCTGGAAACTCGTTTGGCCAGATGAAGACAACGGCCTTCTCTATGGCTTGTTAATCGGCTCAATTCTTGCTGCGACAGATCCGGTTAGTGTTCTTGCACTGGTCAAGACATTGGGTGCTCCAAAGCGCCTATCTGTTCTGATTGAAGGTGAGTCTCTTTTCAACGATGGTACCGCTGTAGTCTTGTTCAACATACTACTTCTCGCAACGCTCGCGGTCTTAGCTGGACAGGACCTCTCTGTCTCCGCCCTACTCACTCAGGGCCTAGGGTCATTCTTGTTCGTCGTAGTAGTTGGCGCCATCGCTGGATTGTTGTGCGGATTGGTTGCAAATTGGTTACTCTCACAATCAGATGACCATCTTGTTGAAATTGCCATCACACTGGCCCTCGCTTTCGGTGCATTTTTGCTTGCTGAACTTCTTCATGGAAGCGGTGTAATCAGTGTGGTCATCGCTGGATTGTTAGTGGGTAATCACGGAGTAAAAGAAGGTATGACGGCAACTGCCCGAATCGGGATGCACCATTTCTGGGAGGTCGTGGTATTTTTGGTCAATAGCGTCCTCTTCTTACTCATTGGATACGAACTTCAAGCTGCACTTTCATGGGATGCAGAGATGTGGGAACTTGCAGCCATCGGAATTTCAGCTGCGTTGGTTGCACGTCTGGTTGTTTTCCCGCTAACGGCAATTTCCAATATTGGTGCATCCAATCCAATACCTCCTCGCTGGCAAGCTACCATGTGGTGGGGCGGGCTACGAGGTAGTATCCCAATTGCATTGTTGCTATTATTATCGCACATGGTTGTAGACGCACAGAGTTTCGAGTACGGGGGCGAGTCACTTTCCGCTACATTCGATGCGGCCATATTTGAGGATATGTTGGTCCTTGCATTCAGTGTAGTCTTGTTCTCATTACTAGTTCAAGGTTTGACAATGAAGCCGCTTATGAATCGTTTGGGGGTCAGTGGCGCACCTGCTGAAGATGAACTGCGATATGAGATTGCGCTGGCAGAAGTTATCGGCAGCCGCGCTGCTCTTCGCAGATTGAGTGCGTTGAGTACACAGGGCATGATTAGTGACGAAGATCAAGAATCACTTTCGGGACCTTACCGCGAGCGTGTGCGCGATGCAGAATCCAGAATACTCGAACTCACTGAAAAATCAATTGTGAGAGCGACACGAATTGAGGGCGCTCGACGAGAACTTATTCTTGCGAAAATGAGCGCAATACGAGATGCAGAACGAAAGGGGGTTATATCTTCGTCAGTAGCACATCATCAACTCAAAGGCTTGGATGAGGCATTGGGTCAGAGTGAGCACACACGTGAGGAGATTACTGAAAAGGCGCGTCAAGATGTGGCGGTTGAAACATCTGTAACTGAAGGTGATTTTGAAACCCTAATCCCAGAGACAACTGAAACCGTGATGGGACAGAATATTTCACAATTGGAAGAAGAATGATTTTCATTAGATTTGAACAATCTGACAGAGAATCATAAAGAACGGATTCCAGTTCGCATGGTCATGGAAGAGGATAGTTGGATTATCCTCTTCATTTTCATTGCGTCTTTTGCACTGATTCTGTCTGAAAAAGTACACCGAACAATTGCTGCATGGTTTGGCTGTGTTTGTTTACTCATCGCAGGTCATGCACGAGGGATGTTCAATCCCTGTGAAGAGAAGGTTAGCCAAGGTAGCGCTTTACCGTGGCGCGCAGGTAATGGGGAAACAGTGACAGTATGTACTGATTCCCTTGAGTTTTTGATGTTGGGATGGATTGAATTTGAGGTCATCGGCCTACTCTTAGGTATGATGGTATTTGCAGCCCTTCTAGAGTTGTCAGGATTCTTTGAATATGTCGCGATTAAAGCCTCAAAGTTGTCAGGCGGAGACCCTTGGAAATTGGTTGTTTATCTCGGCACATTCACGACATTGGCTTCGCTTGTAATCGACAACGTTACGGCGATTATTATCATCGCTCCTGTAACGTTACGAATATGTCAAAAATTGGAAATTAATCCAGTCCCGATTCTCTTGGCTGAAGCCATTCTTTCTGATACTGGAGGTGTAGCCTCGATGGTTGGAGATCCGCCCAACGTCATGATTGCTGCAGCAGCAGCAGATTTGGATATGGCAAACATCTTTGGATTCAATGGATTCTTGATGAGACTCGGTATCCTGACCTTCTTTGCTTGGATTGCAACACTGGGCTACCTGCGTTGGTATTACCGAGATTGGCGCGAGTCAAAACCGGCTCATGTAGAGGCTATTCTTGAAGAGGATGAATGGGATGCTGTTGATGATATACAACTCATGAATACTACCCTACTTGTTCTAGCTGGAACAGTTTTGATGTTCTCATTTACGGAGTTCCTCCACCTGCACATCGAAATACATGCAATCGCTTTGGCTGGCGCCGGAATTGCGTTGGTTCTTGCAAGGCCCAAGGACCATGAGATGCGCGATGGTCTGATGCATTCAGTCAGCGAAAAAATTGAGTGGCATGCTCTACTCTTCTTTGCCGGTTTATTCATCCTAGTCGGTGCGATGGGCAACGTTGGTTACCTCAAATTGCTTGCAGAATGGATTTTTGATACCTTCAGCGATAACCCAGTCATGCTTGCTGTTGCCATCATTTGGGTGTCAGCAATTGCAAGTGCTATTGTTGACAACATTCCCTTCACTGCAGCCATGATTCCAGTCATCATTGCCATCGGTGCCGAAAGTCAGTTACCTGGCAATACTCCAATCGATATCGCCCCTCTCTTCTGGGCGCTAGCGATGGGTGCTGGATTCGGAGGTAACGCAACCCCAATTGGTTCCAGTGCGAATGTGATGACCGTCTCTATCAGTGAACGTGGGCCCAATCCAATTACCACTAAAGAATGGATGCGGGTTGGATTCCCAGTCATGCTCATTACATGCACGGTCGCTACAATTTTCATGGTAATCTTCCACGGAATGCTCTACACCTCCTAGTATTGATGTGTACACCTTTCGGCGGCAGCATCAAAACATTCCACTCCTCCATCTAGGGCATGCTGGAGTGCGACGTGTGCGGTCTCATGTTCGCCGGTAGCGAAACTTGTCCCTCTTGTGGCAGTCGAATCCATCATGTCGCAGCCGAGGATGTTGATGATGGAAGAGACAGTCGACGCAAGGGCCCATTACCAGGGGAATCTGCACTCAGTGATGCGATTGAGGGAATTTCAGGAATTGATCTATCCGCCCCTAAATCCGCATCATCAATCTCCAATCTACCATTCCAAGTAGGAGGGAAGGGGATGCACGCTGCGAACCTACCTTTTGGAATTGGAGCCCCAAATCGCGTGGCTGTTGAATCCGGCAACGATTCTCAAGAGCCTTTGCCAGCAATTACTTCGGTTTCGCCTCCCTCCGAATCAGTGCCGAATGTTGTAGGATTTGAGACCACTAACGTCGTGAGCGAGACAATTCAGGTGGCAGAAAAACCCCCAGTATTGTTACTCGATGCGCGACCCATGGATTCTTCATTTGAAGAAGAGCAATTGTCTGAATCCCCCATCCTTGTAGAGGATGCGTACCAAATTAATGCCGCAGTTTTTGATACATCCGAGGTTTATGCAGTTGAGAATGACGTAGTCATCCACGATTTTGGTGATGAGTTACAAGTGTCTGAAGTGATTGTTAATTTCGATGACCTCGTTGATCCTGCTGAACAGACGGTCCATTTTGACCCCGAATTATTGGCTGAAGGAGAGCCAGAATTAATGCCGGCTAGAGCGCTGCCAATTGATGATGGTGGCAATCCTGAAATTGCCGCCATGATAGCCTCTGGCTTCCAATCACTTGGCGAAAGTCGTTGGTCGGATGCAGCAGATCGATTCCGTGAAGTGTGTAATGCATTACCTGGTGATTCTTCTGCCTTGAATGATTTTGGTCTTGCACTCTTGCAACAAGCAATTGTAATACATGAATCAAACCCAACCTCTGCTCCTGCGGAAGAGCCTCACTTTGAAGCATCAGTATTGGCTCTTCGTCAAGCAGCGCAACAGAACAAGCAAGACCCTACTATCATGTACAATTTGGCGACATGCCTCGCTTCTTGTGGACGCCATGGCGTGGCGACGAGAATTTGGGATGCAGCTATTGCCCTTTCACCAAATGATTCGTCTGTAATCAATGGTAAGGCCGTCTCTCTAATCGCACTTGGAGAATTTGATTCTGCAGCGTCACTTTTGTCGCGTGCACGCGAGATGTCACCTACTGAGGCAGTTATTTTGCGAAATTTAAAGCGACTTCGACCAACTACTTGATGACGTCTTAATTGCAATTTTCAGAGGCTTCTTTTTCGCGCGCAGTCCCTCATTTCCTGCCCCCGTCTGGCCCGAACCATTCATATAGGAAAGGTTGGTCGGCTGGATGCTCTTTAGTGCACCCCGGTAGCATTGACTATCGTGGGGAAGTGGTGGAGACCGTCTCGCCCTGTGGGGTGACGAGGTGGTCAGAGAAACCAGAATCGACGTTTCTGGACACCAGAGGACTCACACAGGTGAGTGTAGAAAAATCATTACAAAATGATGCTACAACCTGACTGGGGGATGGCTCGGCTCGAGAGCTGATGAAGGTCGTG
>CAYYKF010000057.1:7347-13195 GCA_964441035.1 uncultured Candidatus Poseidoniales archaeon | reverse complement strand
CAATGAGGATGTGCCGAACCGGAAAGTTGCAGGGTGGACAAAACCGTCACCCAATGCACGCCGAACAATTTCCAAGTATTCGTTGGCCTGAGCGGCATCTCGAATGCCGCCAGAAAGTTTCAGTCCACGCATTTTACCACCATTCTCATGACTCCATTCCGAGAGTAATTCGCTCAATATCCGAGCAATAAGAGGACTACAGCCTCCGCGTCTTCCTGTGCAGGTCTTGATGAAATCTGCACCGAATTCCAGCGCAAGTTTAGCGCCGAATTCAACATAGGACAAATCAAGTTCAGGCGTTTCCAGGATGACTTTCAGAATCTTATCGCCACATGCCTGTCGCATTTGAGCGAGGTCTGTCGAGACCTTTTCGCGATCCCCATCCATCAATGCATCAAAATCAATCACGATGTCAATCTCATCCGCACCATCTTCAATGGCCAATTTGACCTCTGCGATTCGCTCGTGTAATGGCCCGTCTCCATTCGGGAATCCTCCAGCTGCACAAGCGATGGGCCCTGAATATTTTGAACGTGCTATAGACACGTGCATAGGAAGCACACAGATGGCAGCGAATTCATGCTTTAATGCAGCATCTAAGAATGCCTCAATATCCCCTTCAGGGTCAAGCATTGTGTAGTCACAGAGACCAGCCAAATCTTGCGTCACAATGATTGTGTGACATCTTTCAAAGATAGTCCCTTTGGAAGTATTGGGACCGGTTTACTCAAATTGAGCATCCGCATTCGACTGCCCGGTTGACATGTCGAACTTGTCTGAACTAGAGCGCGCGGTCGCTGAGAATCTGGGCTGGACTGTGCTTGATGCTGATGAGAGGAAGGGTGGCGTGAGTTGCAAGGCGCCAGATGGTGCATTGATTGCGCTACGCTTTGATTGGCCTTCGATTGAAACGGGTAATCATTACCTCGAAGTGGAGAGTCGTGAGAATCGGGAAAGCCCTTGGAAGGCATCAGCATTCGGAACCGCTCAAAAATATGCGAAATACTGGGCGGTTGTCAATGATGATGATGTCTTTCTAGCCGATGTCAAACAGTTGGCTAAACTCATCAGGAAGCGACGTGGTGACCTTGATGACCACGTTTCACGTCGAAATCTCGGAGCGCACGATAAGCGAATGTATGCACGTGGTCATTTGCTTCCACTCGATGACCTAGAGACATGTTGTTCTGTCATCTGCCCTAGCCCAGTAAGGGGCCCAGAAAATTGAGGAGATTCTCCACATCCCTAAAGACCGGCATTTGTGCGCTCAATTCGTGGCATCCGCAGATCGCATTCACAACTTCGGTGCTGGCCCAGCCACGCTACCGCTTTCTGTGATTGAAGAAGTGAGTCAAGCTCTCCCCAATCTCATGGACTCAGGAATCGGTGTCTGTGAAGTTAGTCATCGCAGCCAAACATTCCAGGATGTGGTCGATAGCGCCATGGCTAGAGTTCGACGCGTTCTTTCCGTTCCTGAAGATTACACCGTTCTGTTCCTGCAAGGTGGTGCATCCTTACAATTCTACATGACTGCGCTAAACTTGTTGCACCCTGGTGAGAAAGCAGACTATCTGGTGACCGGAGGTTGGTCAAAGAAAGCACTTGCAGAAGCCAAGCGAGTTGGGGATGCTGTTGCGCAATGGAATGGTGATGATTGCGAATACAAACGCGTACCTGAAAATGGTGATTACGCGATTAGAGATGATACAGTATACGTCCACTACACCTCAAACAACACATTGTATGGAACCCAATACCATCAGCGACCAGATAGCAAAGGGAAACCGCTCGTGCTCGACGCTAGTTCTGACATTGCAGGTGTTCCTTTGGATGTCTCTGCACACGATATTATCTATGCTGGGGCGCAAAAGAATCTCGGGCCAAGTGGTGTGACTTTGGTCATCCTTTCTCCTTGGGCATTGTCCAGAGTAAGTGATAACTTACCAACGATGTTGGACTACAATGTTCATGCATCAAAAGGCTCTCTTTTCAACACACCAAACACCTTCGGGATATTCGTTCTCGATTGTGTCTTCAAGTGGCTTGAGGACAATGGTGGATTGCAAGGCGCGATTGAGCGCAATCAAGCCAAAGCAAGTTTGCTTTATGGCGAATTGGACAGAAGCGAATTCTGGGCCCCACATGCTGATATCGGTTCTCGTTCTGTAATGAATGTGACATGGAGACTTTCCAATCAAGACCTAGAAGAGAAATTCTTGGCTGAAGCAAATGCGGCAGGCCTTGGAGGGCTGAAGGGACACCGTAGTGTTGGAGGGATTCGCGCGAGCCTGTACAATGGCTGCTCAATTGAGAGTGTGATGGCGCTGGTTGGATTCATGCAAGATTTCGAAGCGCGTCACAATTGAAGGAGAGGTCTGAAAGCAGGATGGCGGCTCGCCCATCTATGGTGGTCGTCGGCATCGCGATGCTACAGGGTGCGCGTCATGCGCATGTAGACGCGTTAGAGAGTGCTGCATCCGACCTTGGGGTGGAGATTGAAATTGTCGAATTGCGAACCAAGGAAGATCTTGATTTGTATCCAATTGATGCTCTGATGTTACCTGGCGGAGAGAGTACTGTCATGCGCTTGACTGGCAATGATGAGGCCAGTGGATTACTGCCGGCGATGTTTGCTTGGATGCGAGAAGATGTAATGCGGCCAGTCTTGGCAACATGTGCAGGTGCAATCTTACTGAGTGACCCTCAAGATGGAGGTGTGCCGTTGGTTGATGCAGAAATCAATCGCAATGCGTATGGTCGACAGGCGGACTCCTTCCAAGCTGCTCTTGATTGTGGATTTCCTGGTGTGTTCATCAGAGCACCCCGATTTGGAAAAACCGAGGCGGACATCATCTGCACCCATCAGGGTGAGACTGTAGGTGTGCGTCAAGACAACAGGATTTCACTCACATTCCACCCTGAACTATCTGGTGATGCGAAGTTCCACAGAATGCTGTTGGAGGCCTGTGCTTGATTCTAAATTTACCAAACTTTCCAGAGGTTGAGCCGCCTTCTGATGATGAAGCAGAGGGTTGTATCCAATGCCAGATGGGAAGCAAATTGGTTCTCTTTGTGACCGGGCATTGCCATTGGATGTGCGACTATTGTCCGTTATCTGAATCACGTCGTGAAATTGACTTCATGTATGCCAACGAAAGACGCGTGGAAATCGGAGATTGGAGTGCAGTCCTCGAGGAAGGTGCGGCCATGAAAGCCACGGGCACTGGAATCACTGGAGGTGACCCCATGATGGCGAAAGAACGCAGTATGGAAGCGTGTAGAGTCCTGAAAGAGGCCTTTGGTGAAAATCACCATATTCACCTTTACACATCGATTCCATTTGCACCTGAACACGCAAAAGAACTGGCTGAATCAGGGCTAGATGAGATTCGATTCCATTTGTTGGATTTGGATTATGCTAGATATGTGCCAACGATGCAGGCCTGCAGAGATGCTGGGATGATGGTCGGCATTGAATTACCATGCGAGCCGGATAAAGAAGAACGGTTGTTTGAGTTAATCGAAGAGATGCGGGATGGGCCTGCACTGTTCTTGAATTTGAATGAGTTAGAAATCACGGTCGGCAATTATGACAACATGGAGGTGAGAGGATTTAACCTCTCTAGTGAGATTACCGCCGGTGCAGAAGGCAGTCATGAATTGGCTGTTAGAATCAGAGACAAAGTCACATCCGAGTATGGATTCATGGTCAAATTCTGCACGGCTTCATACAAGGATTCAGGTCAATTGCGACGTCGGTTCCTAAGACGTGGTGAAGCGACCATTGCGCCTCATGAACAGTTAACTGAAGATGGGACGCTGGTTTTCGGTGCAGTTTACTGTGATGCGGAAGATGGTGCAAATTGGATTCAAGAAATGCTAGATGCAACAGGTGTTCCTGTACAATTCCTATACCACGATGTCGAAAATGGTCGAATCGAAGTTCCGGTGATGCTTGCTGAAGGGATTGCAGAAGAAGTCGAGGCACCGATTGCAATCGTCGAAGTCCATCCGACCCATGAGCGATTGGAAGTCAGTTTAGTGTGGCTGAACGAGGCGCGACCGGAATGAGATAATCGTCGGATTCAAGAATGGTCAGCAATTCGCCAGCCCAATGAGCGATGATGAGGCGGCCGAAGAGGTCGTTGCCGAAGATGAGGATACTGAGGCAGAAGTTGTCGAGGAAGTTGAACTTACCATCGAGGAACTCTTGGCGGCTGCTGAGGCACGAGCAGAGAAGGCTGAAGCTGAAATCGGTTACAGAGATGCGGACATCATCAACATGCGCAGGCGTCATGTTAGCGAGCGATCTGAAGCGCTCAAATACGCTGGATTCAATCTTTCAGGTCGTATTATACCGGTTCTTGACAGTCTTGATTTAGCCCTAAAGGATGCAGAAGAAGGACCTTTCACAGACGGCATCCAACTCATTCGCGACAATCTAATCCAAGCACTGAGCGCAGAAGGAGTCACTCCAATTGAAGTCGGAGAAACATTTGACCCTAGCATCATGGAAGCACTCACAACCTTACCTGCTTCCGAAGAACATCCAGATGGTTCGGTTATCGACGTACTAGAAGCGGGTTGGATGTACAAAGAACGCGTTCTCAGGGCTGCAAGAGTGGTTGTATCTAAGGAGTGAAATCCTTGCAGGAAAAATACCTGTTTTACCCAATTGCGTTTTGGCTTGCATCCCTGTTCTTAATTCAAATTCTAGGTTCTTTATACGTACCCGATTCTTCAGCAATGCCTGAGGATTGCCCAGAGGATTCAGAGAATTGTGATAGAGATTTAATGTTCTTAGAAGGGTCACCAGAATCGGTCCACTCCGCCGCGATTTCTTGGATTCAAGACTATTCTCAAACAAACATCAAGTCACTGGATGAGACCGCTTCACACACTGTGTTCAGAACCAAATGGATGACTTTTCCAGATGATTTCTATCTTGAAACTGGATGCACCTCAGAAGGAACTTGGCTGGTAGCCCATTCACAATCACGACTTGGGCGCAACGATTTCAATGCCAATGCTGACAGAATTGCGGAATTATTCGATTACATGCAGGATGTTGAATTCGAACCGCATCAGTGCTAACCAACCGGTTCTCCGCCAGTACCCATGTGAAATAGGCGCCTTTGCCAACCGTTGTCATAAATCAGTCGTGCAACAACCTCTGGCATGTTGATTGACAGCGCTGCAATCGCGGCCTCTTCTTCGAGGACTGTAGACAGCATTTGCATGGTGGCCCGAATACGCCACCCTTGCCAATCTTCCCGATTGACCAATTCACTTTTAACTACAAACCAGTCCGCTTCTCTATAGAGTTCAGATGTGCTTTCATCTGTCGTGAAAATCGTACCGGGTGGACCGTGATATTTCTCAGCGTGTCGGACATAATTTGGAGGGTCTCCTAAATCAGGAACATGAACGATTTCAGCGTCTATTCCATCCAACCAAACCCGAATCATCTGTTCTCGTTCTTCAGCACTCCAAGGATTGTCCAAAGATTGCTCCGCCTCTGATGAGCCGATGCAAATGCGCAATGGCAGATCTGAATCACCAACTCCCAAGAACGAAATTGCGGCATTAATCATGGCTGCGTGCCCGTTGTGGAACGGTTGGAATCGTCCAAGAACGATGCATGCAGAATCCATCACTCAACCTCCGGGAGTCCATTTGAAATCAAAGAACCGAGATTCCATTGTCCTTGTCCCCATGCGGAAGCATCCGTCCAATCTCGTCCAACCATCAAATGTAATTCTGGAATATTTGCTGTCTGTAGTGTTCGATGAAGTTTATCTGAAGTCGATTGATGTACCTCCATCGTCGGTAAGATTCGAGGGTCCTT
>CAYYKF010000057.1:3143-7247 GCA_964441035.1 uncultured Candidatus Poseidoniales archaeon | reverse complement strand
GTCATTGGATTGAATAACCCCTGCCCGACCCGTAGGGTCGGAAAGATAACCCAGGAGGTGACATGTTGGCGACCATCAAAGAGCAGATTGCAGATATTCAAGCTGAAATCGACAAGACTCAGAAGAACAAGGCAACAATGCATCACATCGGTAAACTCAAGGCAAAAATTGCCGCACTCAAACGAAAAATTGAGGCGAGTCAGGCGCATGCTAGAAGCAGCGGCCCTGCTGCTGGTTTTGAAGTCAAGAAATCTGGTGATGCTACAGTCGCATTGGTTGGATTTCCTTCAGTAGGAAAATCAACCTTAATCGCTCGCTTAACCGGCCAAGATTCTGAAATTGGTTCATACGCTTTCACAACCCTAACCTGTATTCCAGGATTGATGGAGCATAAGGGAGCAAAAATTCAGATTCTTGACTTGCCCGGTCTCATACCTGGTGCTGCTGAAGGAAAGGGGCGTGGTAAGGAAATTCTGGGCGTTATCCGTTCTTGTGACATGGTGCTGTATGTCGTGGACCCCTTCCAAGACTCTCACTTCAACGTCTTACATCGTGAATTAGAGATCAGTGGAATGCGTCTGAACGAAGAAAAACCGCCTGTCTTCGTTAAGCGGACAGACCGGGGTGGAATTGTTGTACGTAGCACATGTGAACAAACCCATCTGGCTGAAGAAGAAGTCCAAGATATTGTTCGCTCATATGGAATTGTCAGCGCTCACGTCACGATGAGAATTGATGCTACCGCAGATCACCTTGTAGATTCAATGGCTGCGAATCGAGTTTATTCAAAGGCGATTGTTGTTGTCAACAAGATGGATATTGCAAGTGAGGGGGACCTTACTCGGACCACTGATATGCTCCCAGACGGATGGCCAGTGATGCCCATATCGGCATTTACAGGTTTAGGTGTTGAGAACATGAAGGACTTCATCTACGATAATTTAGGATTCATGTCAATCTTCCTCAAACCGCAAGGACAAGAAGCAGATTTAGTTGAACCACTGATTGTAAAGGATACCTCTACAGTCGAAGATGTATGCAATTCATTGCACAGAGATTTTGTTCGAAATTTCCGCTTTGCCCGTGTCCTCGGACCATCTGCAAAATTTGATTGGCAGCGGGTTGGACTTGCACACCGATTGAAAGATGGAGATTTGCTTTCAATCATCATCAAACGTTGATTTTCCCTTAACATCTCTAAGGAGATGTTGATAGGGACGAGCGGTATCGCACAGCCCCGGGTGTTGTTGATGGAGCGATATTATCCACGTGCAGGATTGACATGTACGCTTCTATCATTGCCGATGTGGTTGACCTTCTTACTCAATGGAGTATTGGGATTCTTCCCCGCAGTAATCTTCGCAGATGGTGGGATGGGGTCCAAGTTCCATTTCTGGTATTTCATCAAGGATCGCTTGTTTGGGGGCTCGGACAAATCAGTGTGGTCTGATGCAGGCGTGATGACTGGCCAAGAGTGGATTATGCTCGCTTTGGCGCTTCCACTGACAATCGGAGCACTATACTGTCTCAGGCAACGGCCAGAATTCGGTAGTATCGAATCTGGAGATGTGGAAGACCAAAGAGCAGAATTGGAAATTTCAGTTTCTGCGGCGAATACGAAAGGAACTGGGAATGAGAACACCGCCGCAATCATTGATTCCGTAATCAGTAAACCAAGTCTACCCGATGAAAGTGTGGTCTCTGCTGCTTTGGGAGAAATGGGAGTTATCGCTGCTGCTAACGCAGCAGCCGAAGGAGAAAATGCTGAATCAGAAGAAATCGATGCTCTCGAGCCAGTACACGATAGTCGCTTCACAACCATCATTGGCAATGAGGATGTCATGGAAATGGCTTCAGTTGCAGCAGATGAAAGTACACCAGTACCTTCCACTCAAGAAGACGTGGAGGATGACCCATTCGATGGTTGGCCTGAAGTTGGAAGAAACCAGCCCGAGCCTGAACTTGTTCCTGAGTCCAAACCAGAGCCAGAGCCTGCACCAGAGCCTGCAACGGAAGTAATCCAAGAGGAAGAAGAGGAATTACCTGAAATGGAACCTGCAAAGAAGATCTCTATGCCATCAATCGCTGGAATTGCAGAAAAAATTTCAGCAGGTTCCAACAAGGCTGCAGAGGTATCGGTTAGTGCTGTTAAGGGTGTAGCCTCGATTGCGACCAAGGTCAAAGATAAGATTGTACATACTGTTCGAAAACCACGCCCTAGTGTGATGCCTGTAAGGCCTGAAGGCTTGCCTCCAATGGCAGAATGGGATGCAACACAAGAAGCTTGGACGTTGTTAGGACGCCCGATTAAAGTTGTAACTCAGGCTGAACCTGAACCTGAAAAACCTGCTTGGGCAACCAACGATATACAGGTAATCACTGAAGTTGAGCAAGAAGAACCTGAAGAAGAGGAAATTCTTCCACTCCTTGAAGCGACTCCAATTTCAACTCCTTCTACGAATCAGAAAAGCAAGCGTAATATTCCGAAAATCCCGAAAATTTTCTGACACTTGCGTATGAGGCGCTACTATGTCTGAGTCGATTGATATCGAAGAATTTCTCGACGCGCCACGGATGCGTATGTTCCGCAGCCTAGGCGCACATCTTCGAGTCAGAGCAAGGGTGCTAGCCTGCCTATTTGTTGTTGGACTAATGGTTGGATATCCAATGGCAGGTCGATTGATCGATTGGCTTCTCGTACAACCGAATCTCATTCCTGATGATGCATCAATTGTGACACTTCAACCTCTAGAACTTGTTCTACTTCGGCTGCAAATCGCTGGATACATCGGCATCGCTCTTGTGGTAATTGCACTGATTTTTGATGCAGCACGTTTTGCAGGAAAGCAAGAAGTAATGACTGATTTGCTAGAAGAAGCAGACATCCCACCCTTGCCTCCTGGCGCGCTGATGCGCGGAATTATCTCGATGGTAGCAGCGCTGGGTCTTGCAGCAATTGGTCTGTTGTATGCTTGGGAAATTCTGATTCCATTCTTGCTTGAATACCTACAGGAGGATGCCTCATCAGCCGGTTTGGAAACAACATGGCACTTACAGGCATGGGTTGGATTCATCATTTCTCTGGCGCTTGGAAGTGCGCTAGCATTTCAAGTCCCACTTGCTGTTTTAATCGTAGTTCGTGGAGGCTTGGTTGAACGAGCATTGCTGACACAATACCGTCGCCACCTTTGGTTTGCAAGCATCGTCGTAGGAGCGATGCTCTCTCCTCCTGACCCGCTATCGCTTGGATTAATCGCGGCGCCGATGATTATCCTGTTTGAATTAGCACTGATTATCGATGCGTTGATGCCGACGAAGTCGTGATTAATCAGCCTCAGTTAAGCCGCGGTTGCGCGCATCTTCTGCTGCGGCAACTGCGATTCCATCTTCGACATCGACCCAACGCATCATGATTGTTCCAGCGATAATCAGCATCGCAAGGCTAGCGATGGCAACACGACTGTCAAACGTGACTGAAAGAATGGTGTAAATTGCTGGACCCATGAATGCTGCTACTTTACCAAAGAACCCAAAGAAGCCAAAGAATTCAGTGCTTCTTGTTTCAGGGACCATCTGACCAAACAGGCTTCTTGCTAGACCTTGACTGCCACCCATCAGTACACCAGCCAAGCAACCGAGCATCAGCCACTGCCAAAACACGCTCATCCCCAATGGTTGCCAAACATGTTCTCGAACCGCAACAGGGATGAAATCCAATTTACCATCGCCCAAATTTGTTGGATGGTCAACCCCCACCATTGTCGAATTGCTGAGATTTCCACCAACCACAGAGACGCTATACCGTGTATCCTCATTGGCTGCAAGGAATGTTGTCATATTCTCTAAATCAGCAGTACCATTGGTATCTTCTTCAAAGTGATTGTTCTTACAATCCTCACAAAATGGTAGGATGTGTTCCCATTCGTCCTTGAAATCCTGGTCTTCATCACCCATGCCGACGAGATCTAAACTTCGAACAGTGATGACATACGACCCGTCTTCCCATTCGGCTTGATAATCATGTTCTTCGTGATCTTCAAGCGCAAGCGGAGCAAACGACATGGCTCCAACAATCATCACACACCACATAACAAGTGAGAACGT
>CAYYKF010000057.1:0-3043 GCA_964441035.1 uncultured Candidatus Poseidoniales archaeon | reverse complement strand
TGGAAAACAAGTAACAATCCTCCACCGAGATATCCGTAAGCATAGGCCTTGTTAGAAATTGAATCCATTTCATGGTCTTCGCCTTGGTATGGAAGCAATGCGTTGTAGAACACACTCGCTCCGTTCAGGCCAATGTTCGCCAATAAGAACATGACAAAAAGCCACATCCACTGCATAGAGGCGTAGCCAAGGGTGTCAAAAATTGGAGCAAATGCCATCAAAAATACAGAACCTGCACCAAGCCAAGTCAACCATTTGAGTGCCTTCATCTTGATACGCTTACGATCTGCAATGACTCCAATCGACGGACTGAGAATGGCAACAAACAATGTGGCCAGTGTTACTGCAAGCGACCATGCAGCATCAGAAGTCATGTCAACTCCGATGACCGTACCTGTGAGCCCATTTGCTTCTAGGAATAGATAAGCGAACCAAGCCGGAAGAATCGCTGTTGTTACACTCGTCTCAAAGGCTGATTTCCCCCAATCATACATGCAATATCCATGAATGGATTTGTGCTTTTTTGCTAGAGCCTCGTGATAGGGCACTGATTGACTCATCAACAATGCCTCTAACTGTAGGGTGTTTAGTGTTCGTGAAGGTCACGATTGAAAAACCGGGACCTTGCCCCGCAACTGATGGGAGAGGATTGGGTCAAACCAAAAGAGAATTCTCTGGAAGGGTTACGGCATGCCATCAACCACATGGATGGTGTGGAATTCGACCTAAGGTTGACCAAGGATGACCAACTAATCCTCTTCCATGACAATCACATCTCAAAGGCGCAGCGCCGTGAAATTGGTGGGCCAAAGTGGGTTGAAGACCATGAGGCTGAGAGTTTACAATCACTCGGCGCACCACTCTTTTCCGAATTGTTGGATGATGAGGAATTCAAGACAGCATGGACTGAGCACGGGAAGGTTGCCTGTGTCGAATTGAAAATGCCCCATCCTCAAGCCAAGCATGCAGGTTCAGTCAATCCAAGAAAGCGTGAGCGACATTCGCGCAAGATGGCCAAGATGGTAGATACAATGCTTGCAGAACTCGATTTGCCACACAATGCTGTCGTTCTATATTCGTTCAAGCGCCGATTCAGGAAGTCTTGCGCGCGCGCGGGCGTAAGATGGCCAGTGGCTCAACTACAACCAGCGATTCCTGAAATCGGAAATGACAATGTGAAGCGAATATTGACACTGCCATCTTTCATGTGGCTCTCACTTCCATTTCATCTGAACCATCAACAGAACGTCGGAGCGCCGATGCTACCGTGCGCGCTGGAATATCTGCATGGCTGGACTAGACACATCACACTTGGACGTACAGTCGGATTGCAGGGATACACTGCACGTCGCCTGACTAGAATTCGTGAAGGATATCAGGCCTATGTTTGGCCCGCTCCTATAGAGATTGAACAGTCTTTGAAAGATCTCGGCCTTACCGCAATTTCAGACTACTCGTCACCTGATTTACACACTTTGCCTACAGGAGGTGCGCGTTGGACAAGATGGGCTAGCCAACCATTGGATGAAGAGCGTGAGGCCCTACTGAGTAATGCTGAACCAGAACACCATGAGGCTTTGATTGCAGAGGCGACCAATGAAGTAACGCCATGGCATGAACTCAGTGATTTGGAAAGGAAGTCGTTTCTATCTAAATGGCGTAAACGATGGAACTGGGAACGAGAGGTCGATGAATTAAGTGAGGATACTGGCACAAACAGAATGCCGTGGGAAGTGAGCCGTTTAATTGGACATCGAGGTTCCGGAAAGGATTCCGAATAGTTATTCCAAACGTCTGACTGTTGAGTCCGAAGCGATGTACTTGGGCCGATAAATCGGTGTGCCACGTCCACCTCGAGCATTTCTTTCATCAAGAATTTGAGCGGAAATACCAGCGACTCGAGCCCAACCGAAGAATGTTGTATAGTACTCAGGTTTGTGGAATCCAACAGCATTGAGCAAGGTCCCGCTGGCAATATCGACATTTGCGTTTGGATTCGAAATCTTAGGGTTCTCCCCAAGCACACGAGGAGCAACTTCTCGAAGTGTTTTGATGACATTGAAATTTTCATCATCCGGACAAAGTTCCTCTCCAAGTTTGAATTGAGCTGCTGCACGAGGGTCTTCGGCACGCAATACTGCATGTCCGAAACCGTAGATAGGGCGACGGGCAGCGAGTTCTTGTCGAACGAATGCTTCAACTTCATTTTCATCAGCAGTTCCAATCCTTTGTACAAACTCCAAGCAAGCTTGATTGGCTCGTCCATGCAATGGACCAGACAATGCATTCATCGCACTGGACATGGAAGCGTACAGACTTGCCCATCCACTGGCAACAGCCTTGCCTGTGAAAGTTGAGAGATTACCGCCTCCATGGTCCATATGAAGAACCAAGAATACACGTAATGCACGGGTCATCTTCTCAGCATCCGTGCCTTCTATGCCAAGGAGGTGCACGAAATTCTCAACCAGTCCACGTTCTGGCTCACTCGCAACGTCTGGAGTCCCCCGTCCCCCACGGAGACGGAAAATGGTGGCCATCAATTCAGGCATTCGAGCAATTAGATTGAGACCATCTGCACGTAAATCACCCGTGGTTTCGGCAACCCCGAGTGCCTGAATTCCAATCGATAACCAATCCATAGGATGTCCTGAACCAGGTGTCAAAGATTCCAAAACTCGTAGAGCGCGTGTCGGCAAACGTTCCGCACGCTGTGTCAATTCGTGTCTGAAATCTTGCGATTCTTGGCGATTAGGCAACCGTTTTTCGTATAGAAGAAAGATGACATCTTCGGGATTCATATCGGCCAAATCACCGACCGGATAGCCGCAATAGTGCACGCCTTTCATCGGATCGACAAAAGAGGTGCGACAAGTACCAACAGGAATTCCACGCATACCGGTATTGAGATGCTCTTCGGTCACTTTGAAGAGAACATCCTTCTCGGTATCGTCGCTCATCACGAATTCCTCAACCAATGCGAATCTGAGGGTTCGTATAAGTGCAAGGGTTGTTCGCATTGCATCCATCACTCAGAAAATCA
>CAYYKF010000056.1:7148-13263 GCA_964441035.1 uncultured Candidatus Poseidoniales archaeon | reverse complement strand
TGACAACACGAAGGTGAAAAATATGGAAACAATAGAAAAAGATGCAGTAGCAAGTGTACACTACACTGGAACATTTCCCGATAACGGAGAGATTTTTGATAGCAGTCGTGAGGGAGACCCATTGGCCTTCCTTGTTGGCCACAGTAATATGATTCCAGGTTTCGAAAATGAAATGATGGGTGCTAAAGTCGGCGATTCTCGCTCGTTCACCCTAGAGCCTGCAGATGCATACGGTGAACAAACTGATGAGAAGATTGTCGAAATGCCTCGCGAACAATTTCCTGAAGATGTACCTCTCGAACTCGGAATGATGCTCATGTCAGATATTGGCCCATTCAGAATTATCGCGGTGACCGATGCATCAGTTCGATGTGATTTCAACCACCCCATGGCAGGGAAGAGTCTTTCATTTGAGGTTGAGGTAATGGAAATCCGTGCCGCAACAGGCGAAGAGATTGCTCACGGACATGCACATGGACCCGGTGGTGCACATCACCATCATCATGAAGAAAAGGAAGATGGTTGTGGCGACGACGACTGCTGCTAATCGATATAATCCTACTTATTCTTCCGCACTCTTGATGGAGTATACTGTATTAAGACGGTTAGAGGGTGAACTGTGACTCGCGATATTGGTTTGCGGAAAGATGCATTCGAAACCCTCGGTGGCATACCAATTTCTCCTGCCCCCAATAGCGCAGATTTTACCTCCAAAGAAGAAATTCCAGGGTCTCCGCCCTACACTAGAGGGATCCACGAAACGATGTACCGGAGCCGTCTCTGGACGATGCGTCAGTATGCAGGGTTCAGTACGGCGACGGAAACTAACTCGCGGTTCCGCGAACTCTTATCTCTGGGACAAACTGGACTTTCTGTTGCCTTTGATTTGCCTACACAACTCGGCCTGGATAGTGATGATTCACAGAGTTATGGTGAAGTAGGCAGAGTTGGTGTTGCCATTGATTCGATTTCAGATATGAGACAGTTGTTTGAGGGTATTTCACTCGATGATGTTTCAACCTCTATGACTATCAATAGCCCAGCAATCGTTCTACTAGCGCTCTATGTCGCTGTTGCTGAAGAACAGGGTGCTGACATTGCCAAACTCAGAGGCACGGTACAAAATGACATCTTGAAAGAATATATTGCCAGAGGTACTTACGTATTTCCACCTGATGCTAGTATGCGACTAACTACAGATTTGATGCAATATTGCCAGCAGCATTTACCTCAATGGAATACCATCAGCATTTCTGGATATCACATGCGTGAAGCCGGTGCAACAGCTGTAGAAGAGGTTGCATTCACACTCTCGAATGCACTATCGTATGTTGAGGCTGCTACGAAAGCGGGATTACTAATCGATGAATTCGGACCAAGGTTATCCTTCTTCTTTGGCTGTCATAATGATTTCTTCGAGGAAGTCGCCAAATTCAGAGCCGCTAGAAGACTGTGGTTCAAATTGCTCACTAAGCGATATAATCCATCGGACCCAAACACCTCAAAATTGCGATTTCATACACAAACTGCAGGTGTTACTCTCACTGCTCAACAACCTCTGAATAACATCGCAAGAGTCTCCTATCAGGCACTTTCTGCTGTACTTGGTGGTACTCAATCCCTGCACACCAATTCGTATGACGAAGCGCTTGGTTTACCGACGGATGAAAGTGCAACGATTGCGCTTCGCACTCAACAAATCCTAGCTGAAGAAACCGGGGTCTCGGATGTTGTTGATCCACTGGCTGGTTCTTACCATGTTGAATCACTAACCTCTAAGATCGAGCAAGGTGCATTGGATTTAATTCAATCAATTGATGCAATGGGGGGGGCACTTGATGCGCTTAAAGAGGGGTTCCAACAGCGTAAAATCCATGAGTCTGCATGGAAACAAATGCAGGATATTGAAAACAATGCAAGGCAAGTTGTTGGCGTGAACTATGCGTCCTCCAAAGAAAATGATTTGTTTTCAGGTCAGAAATTAGATCACACAATCCATCAGCAACAATGTAACAATTTAGCGGCAATTCGTGCCGCTCGGGACGAAGAAAAAGTGACTGATTTACTTGATTCTATTCGTGTTGCAGCAGATTCAAATGACAATTTGTTCCCACTGATATTAGATGCTGTAAAGGCGAACTGTACTGTTGGTGAAATCATGGCTTCGATGAAGGGTGTGTTCGGCACATGGATGTCTCCAAGTGGAGTATAGGTGATTGAATGAAAATCGTACTGGATCACGTCGGAATTGCTGTGAATGAACTCGATTCTGGTAGCACTTTTTGGAAGTTGATAGGCCTAAGCCAAGGTGATGATGAAGTTCACGCTGAACAAGGTGTCAATATTCGGTTTTTTGAAACCGATGAATCTGCTGAATCTGTACGCATCGAACTGCTTGAGCCATTGAGTGAGGATTCACCCGTTGGGAAGTTCATTACCAAACGAGGTACAGGGATACAGCAGTTGGCATTTCGTGTTGATCAATTGGATGACCTTGTTGCTAAACTACAAGAGAATGAAATCCAATTAATTAATTCAGAACCAGTAGTCGGTGCTGGTGGTTCTAGAGTCGTGTTCGTCCACCCAAAGAGCACGGGTGGCGTCTTGGTTGAACTGTTAGAACGCTAAAAAGAGTCATAACGCTTTGTTGTGAGCCACACTTATGCGGACCTGTGTGGAACGGCTTATTTCAACGCAAGATATTGATGCGTCCATTGTTCGTGATGAGATTGATTTTCTTCAATCCACATTGGAATCTTTACGAGTCAATCAAAAGATTTCAAACGATTCTTACCTTGATGCGGGAGCCATTCAGGGTGGATTATCCATGCTTGCGAATTTGATCGATTATGGTATTTCATCTGATGAAATTCAACAACACCTTCGTGATATACTGGCAAGAGGCGTCAAACTCGACCTAATTCATCCAGATTTGGATGAAGCGATTGAATCCTCCCGTTAGGTGGTGAACAGGATGCCTGAATCCCTACTAACTGTTACCAATGTAACGAAATCATTCACTGATGTGACGGCATTGGATGATGTTTCGATTGAATTCAATTCAGGTGAAGTTGTTGGACTCGTTGGTGGCAATGGAGCTGGGAAAACAACGTTATTGCGCCTACTTTGCGGACTGTACAAACCTACTGATGGCCGCGTACATGGCGAGATTGAAGGAGAAAATATCGACATCCATATGATGCGTGAGCATCTTGGGGTCGTTCCAGAATCTACCGGTCTCTATTCTCGCCTTACCGCTTGGGAAAATGTGCGCTATCACAGTCGATTAAACGGTATTAGTGACGAGCATTCCTGGGCAAGAACATTGCGTTTTTCGAAATTACTCAATTTCGAAGAAGACCTACATAGAGCCACACGTGGATTTAGTCGAGGAATGAGGCAGAAAACTGCACTACTACGTGCCCTTGCACATGGTCCCAAAATTTTGCTACTCGATGAGCCAACTGGTGGCTTGGATGTGACCAGTGCAAGGATGGTGAGGCGCCTTGTTAGAAAATTGGGTGATGAAGGGGGAACTGTCATTTACAGTACCCATCATCTTGCTGAGGCTCAGCAAGTGTGTGACCGAATTGTCATCATTCATAACGGCACAATCCGTGCAGATGGGACACCACAAGCACTGATGGAAGAAGCAGGATGTGAATCTCTAGAAGAGGCCTATGTTGCCCTTACTCAAGATGTTGCACGTTCGACAAAACCGGAGTCTGAAGGACGACTAGCAGGGGCATGGCGCCGAATGTTCACAAGCAGAGGTGGTAACAGTGACTGATACAAAACTGCGCATATCGCGTGTCATTGAAGTTGCCAAGAAGGAATTGATTGACTTTGTCAGAGACTGGCGAACTGTACTGGCGATGATTCTAGTTCCTGTGATGATCTTTCCAATCATCTTCATTGCTCTACCTCTATTCCTGCAGGGAGAAGCTGCTGAATTGGCAGAAAGAGAACTTGAGATTGAGGTTCAAATCAATGGCGATATACCAATCGAATTATCCGATTTTTTGCTTGATTCGAAACTCATCATCAGTCAAGAGAACCTTACGATTAATGGGACATTATCCATTCCAGGTGATGATGCAAACCGGCTGAAAAGTGCTGTCGAAAATGGCGACATATATTGTATATTGAGGCTCCGTGAAACTAACACAAATGCCTCTGTGTCCTATGATTATGCAATTTTAATGGATTCAACTAGCGAATTATCTTATGAAGCAAGAGAGCGTACACTACAATCCATTCTCAGTTGGGAAGAAATCGTCATCAATCAAACGCTAGCTGAGCAAAATCTGACGCGTGCAGAAGTATTCGACCCAATTCATTGGGATGGAGACCAAGATGACTCCAATCTTGCAAGCAAAGGTGAACAGGCAGCAATGGGCTTTGCAATGTTCATACCGCTCGTTGTGGCACTATGGACTGCTTCTGCAGCAATCCAGCCATCAATTGACATCACTGCGGGTGAAAGAGAAAGGGGTACAATGGAAGCGTTACTCTGCACACCTGTCGCACGTTCAGATTTGTTGTTTGGAAAGTGGCTTGCTGTTGCAGTCGTTGCGAGTACCAGCGTCATAGCCCAAATGGCTGGGCTGCTTTTTGCCATTAATTTCCTAGCTGGAAGTGCCTTTGGAATGCCAACAATAACATTGCTAGATGCGGTACTCTTGGTACTGAGTGTCCTGTTGTTTGCGATATTCGTGGTCGCTGTTGAACTCGCAATTGCAGTACGTGCTCATAGCGTCAAAGAAGCTGGCAGTATTCTAGGACCAATGATTCTCGTTTTCCTTGGTCCGACAATGTTTGCTCAATTTGTCAATCTAGAAGGCATCGAATATTGGTGGTTTGTACTACCAATCTTCAACGTCACACTGGCAATGCGTGAATCATTGATGGGAATGCATGACCCAATCCATGTTGCATTGTGGATGATTTCTTCCCTAATCTATGCCATAGGTGCCATTTGGTGGGCCTCTAAGCAGTTTAATCGTGAGGATTTGGTTGAATCTCTGTCGTAATACCATAGTATTACTCAGTGAATACCTTGATATGATTGATGTTGGACCGAAATGCATGCCTAAAGTCAGTTTGGACATGCCAGAGCAACTCTTGGATGACCTGAAAGTGCATGTTGGAGACAAAGGAAAATTCGTCAGTGTTGCTGATGCAATTCGCACAGCCTGTCGAAAAATGCTTGACCAATTGGACATCATTGATGCACGACATGGACGCATTGGAGAGGATTGAATGGTTACACGAAGTGAAGCAGAAGATGCAGTGAAAACATTGCTTGAATACATCGAAGAGGATACCAGTCGTGAAGGATTGCTAGACACTCCAGCACGAGTCATCAAATCATGGGATGAAATCTTTTCAGGATATCATGAAAAAGCCAGTGAAGTGCTCGATTCTACATTCAATGGAGAAGGCTATGATGGCATTGTCTTGCTACGTGACATCGAATTTCACAGTACATGCGAACATCATTTGCAGCCCTTCACAGGCCGCGCACATGTTGCATACATTCCAATTGAGCGCATTGTTGGCATTAGTAAACTTGCAAGGATTGTGGATTTGCATGCACGGCGTTTGCAAAATCAAGAACGTATCACGAAGGGGATTGCGGATGATCTAGAGGCGCATCTGGGTCCTCTTGGCTGTGCAGTCATCATTGAGGCTACACACGGCTGTATGCAGTGCAGGGGTGTCAAGAAGCAGAATGCAATCATGACAACTTCGGCTATGCGTGGCGTATTCTTTGACAAGGCTGAGGCGCGTTCAGAACTGATGCAACTCATACGGACCAAAGACATGTGAGGTGATTTTTTGAGTCCAATGTATCCGATTGTCGAAATCTTTCATTCCGTACAGGGCGAAGGCTTTCATTCGGGCATGCCTCATGTTTTCGTTCGATTTGGCAACTGTAATTTGCGATGCGAATGGTGTGATACAGACTTTCTGACCTATGAAGAACGAACAATGGATTCAATCGTTAAAGAAGTGCTCTCCTACAATTGTGACCGCGTTATTTTCACTGGTGGTGAACCTGCCATGCAGGACTTGGCAACCATTGGTGGAGAACTCAAAAAGCACGGCATTA
>CAYYKF010000056.1:5098-7048 GCA_964441035.1 uncultured Candidatus Poseidoniales archaeon | reverse complement strand
TTCCAAGTCGTAGAAAATCTTGTCAAGCAAAGCCCTGGATGGCGTTTGAGTCTGCAGACTCACAAATGGATGGGGGTGCTGTGATGCGGGCAGTGATGGCGCTTTCAGGTGGCATGGACAGTACAGGGCTATTGATGCGACTGCTTGCGGATGGCTACACCGTTAGTTGCTTGTCCTACAATTATGGTCAAAAGCACAGTATTGAGTTGGAACGTGCAAAGGCGAATATTGCTTACTTGGCATCAAACGGAATTGAAGTTGAGCACAGGATTGCAGACCTCAGTTCAGCCATGGGTATTTTCCATTCGGCTCTCACGACAGAGGGTTACGAAGTGCCAGAAGGACACTACGAGGAAGAACAGATGAAACAAACTGTTGTGCCAAACCGCAACGCAATATTTGCTTCAATCCTCTATGGATATGCCCTTTCAGTGGCGCTACGTGAAGAGACTAATGTTGTGATTGCACTAGGAGTTCACAGTGGTGACCATGCCATCTATCCGGATTGTAGACCAGAATTCTACGAAGCGATTTCGCACGCATTTGAGGTGGGGAATTGGGACAGTGAAAAAGTCTCTTTCCACCTTCCATATATTGACGGAGATAAGGAAGTCATTCTACGAGATGCTGAGGATGCACTGTCCACGCTCAATCTTGATTTCAATACAGTATTTGCCAATACGAATACATCCTACAATCCGGATTCAGAAGGACGTTCGTCGGGTCGTAGTGGAGCGGATGTAGAGCGCATTTTGGCTTTTCATGCAATTGGTCGCAAGGACCCTGTGAGCTATGTTGAATCATGGGAATCGGTGCTTGCCAATGCGCTAAAAGTTGAACAGGAGATGAGAATATGACCACAAGAATACGACGCTGGATTGAAACTGATACGGGGCACAGAGTACCCAACCACAAGAGCAAGTGCAGCCATCTACACGGGCACCGCTACCGATGGGAGGCTGAGATTGAGGGTGATGTGGTCGATATTGAAGGTGTGTCTGATGAAGGCATGTTAATCGATTTCAGTGATGTTTCTGCCATTCTCAAAGAACATGTCCACGATGTGGTCGATCATGCATTTGTCGTTTATTCAGGGGATGAAGATGCGAGAGCAGCATTGGATGTCATGGGACCTAATCATCGAACGGTGGTTGTGGACTTTATTCCAACAGCCGAGAACCTTGCCAAATGGGCCTTTGAACAGGTCGAGCCGCACATTCAAACCGCATATGGAAATCAATTGCGACTTGTGGCCATACATGTTCGAGAAACTCCCAAATCATGGGCATCTTGGTCTGCATAATTGCATGGGTACCAATTTTGAAACGTTGCTGGGCTGATTATTGGATTTGAGATACTAAATCATCGATGATGTCCTGCTTCTTATCTGCGATGAGTGAAATGTGACCATGTCCTATTTCGAGCATTCCTTTTGCATTGGGAATGTGTTTGATGAGCCATTGTCCGTGTGTAAACGGCACCATTAGATCCAAATCGCCCTGCCAGATTGTCACTGATGTTTCAATTTCCGCAGGCTTGAAACCCCAGTATTTACAGAACACAAGACTGTCGTCGATATACCCGTCAATTCCGTTTTCCAAGCATCTACGAATACTACTTGCCCAAATTTTAGCCTGCCCTTGTTCATTCAATGCGTATACATCGATTTCAGGGACAAGCCCACCTAATGCATCGACCAAATCTTCATCCGCAATTGTGAACCATGCCGCAGCGTTGACCTTTGCCCATTCACGTAAGGCTTCTTCACCTTGAATTGCGATTTTTTTATGCTCGATATTTTCAGGCCCCATGTCAGACATAGAATCCAAATCAGGCTCTCCATGTGGACCAACACCAGCCAATATTGTGGCAGCAATACATCGCTCAGGAAGCAATGCTGCACATGCAAGCGCATGTGGACCACCACCTGACCATCCTAACACTAGAAAT
>CAYYKF010000056.1:0-5088 GCA_964441035.1 uncultured Candidatus Poseidoniales archaeon | reverse complement strand
CTCAATCTTCAAAGCGTCTAGAACATCCTCGACATCAGCAGCTGCACAAGAAACAGACCGGCCGGGTTTACGCTCTGACGAAGCATAGCCTGGTCTTGAAACAGAGACCAAACGCAAGTTGTTTTGCAAGGCATCCATGTGCCAATCATTCCAGATTGTTGCATCACTGGGTGTGCCATGATGACAAACGAGTGCAATGCTTGCGCTAGAATCACCACCAACTAACACGTCGAGTGTGCGGCCATCGCGGGCAGTGAACAATTGGATTTCTGCAGAACTCATCACTCATCACCCTGCATCGACTTGCTTGCAGCAGCTAGAATTCCAAGTATACTGTGTGCTTCATCATCCGTAGGAATACCTCGTAATATGACGCGTCTTAGCGTGTCTGCAGCCAATTTAACTTGGTCCTCACGCTGTACTGCACCGGCGGCGATTTCCTCTGCACGGCGGCGAATCTCACGCCTTAGATTTGGATTCAACATTCGATTGGTATGCACCGTTTTTGGAAGTGCATCCTCCTTGCCGATTTTTGGTAGCAATGTCTGAAACCATTCGTAACAAACGATGGCGACTGTGTGTGAGAGATTGAGAATCGGATAACCTTCCCAAGTTGGAATTGTCATCAACAAATCACACGACCGTAATTCTTCATGTGAAAGCCCCATGCCTTCACGGCCGAATACAATCGCAACTTTGCCTTCAACTTCATTCAGGCGTTCGCCAAGTTCTGCTGGCAAGAGAAAGTGTCGGAAGAGTACCTTGTCTCCATGTTCACGCTTACCACTTGTACCAATGACCAGATTCACATCTTCAAAACACGAATCCCAGTTCGCATGAATTTCACAGTCATCAAGCACTGATTGAGCATGTTTAGCGCGCTTACGCGTCTCATCTGAGAAATTACCTTCATGACGAATGATGCGCAAATTGTGTAAACCGAAATTTCGAATGCAGCGTGCCACTGCTCCGATATTACCTTCGATTTCAGGCTCAACGAGTACGATGATTAACTCGCAATTCCATTCAGGGTGTGGAATTTCTGAATTCGTGCCCATATTATCCCTCAAATGCATCGATGATATTTTGTGGAATACGAACATACAGGAATAGCATCCAGCCACTTCTACGTTCTTGATCAGGCATTGGATATGAGAATCGAAGGATTCCATATTCCTTCAGATGGTCAATGAAATCCAGGAGAGTTTGGTGCGACGCATGACGAACATGTCCTACTTCGCCCGATTGATCGACCTCAAGGGCCGACATGTATCCACCTCAATCCTCGCGGCGCTGCATGTATCGTGTGACGTATCCAGCTATCCAATTTCGCATGCGCTTGTTATCCACATCTGTGTACTCTTCGACAAGCGCCTTGTTGTGATCAAAGTCCGCGTTGAATTGGTCGGGATATTCTTTGCACAAGCGAATGGCTCGAATTTTTATGAATGAAGGTCGAATGTTACCCATCTGAATCACTCCTCTACCAACTTGACTTCAATCGGGAATCCTTCTTCGCGTGTTACAACTAGACGAATCTTACGAGGAGGCTTCTGAATCCCACGCGCCCAAATTGCATGGTTAACTGATTCATCAATCCACAATTCCTCATCTTCTTGCATCTTCATGTGTCGGGAAACATGCTTTCGAATTTCCTTTATTGCTCTAGCCGCCCGTTGAGTTCGCGGTACGGCCCATGCTGCACGTAGTGGTACTACCATCTCTCGTGTTTCTGCCATATTCATCCCTCTAACGTTGTAGTTTACTTCTGCGCCAATGATGACGCTTTGGATGCGTTGTTACCTTCTGGTTGGTGCGCATCATCACCCAAACGGGAACACGACGATTTTGCTTTGTTACCTTATTTAGGCGCTTCTTTTTTGCACATGGTTTGTTCCTTGCCATATTCCCACCTCAAATTCGCCTAATCGTTGTCTCACGACGTGTATTTTGATCCAATCCCTGGAGGATTCTCTTCAGGGTGCCATCATCTATTGGAGTTGAAATTTGGCCACCGTCCTGTAGTGTGGCAAGGTGGCGCTTGACCGTCAATGCAATTTCTGGTCGAGCCATTTCAACACGCGCTAGGCGTTCTCGTCCTTCAGGAGTTAGAATTGTTCGCATGGCAGCACTGAGTGTGGAATCTTCTTGCTCTGCTGCAGCCTGCTCAGCCTCAACTTGGATCTGCTGTTCAGTTTGAGCCTCTATTTGTTGCTGAATCTCAGCGCGCCGCGCGTCGCGGAGTCGTGTTAAGTCATCATCAACCGTCATGATTTCACCCACGAATCTCCCTCAGTATTTGTCCAGTCCTGGATAAGCTTCCAGAGCCGCAGGTCGTAATTCATGCGCGACCTCATCCAGTAACTTATGCCCGGCTGGTGTCAGAACACGTCCTCTGTTTACGGTACCAGCAGCATTCAGACGACTCGTGACGAGGCCTGCATCTTCCATTTGTTGCAAAGCGGTTCGGACAATGTGGCGACTGCCTGCTGCAGCCCTGTTTGGTGCAGAACCTCGGTCTCTTGAACCTCCAAATTCTTGTGATAGATGATTAACGCCAATTGGGCCTAGCCGGCCCACTTTGCGGAGGATTGCTGCACTTCGGAGCAACCACCAATTATCCTGAGTAGGAGGTCGTTCTTTGTGAACTCCTGTTTTGACAAAATCCGCCCAATCCGGCTGCTTGATTGAATCTGACCCCTCTAGGCGCGCCGCAACACCCGGTACCAAAAGATCGGCTGGAATGTCATAGAACGTAGTCATGAGAGGCACCAGAGCAAGTCGGCGACCGACCACCCATATTTAACGCTGACCGCCCCACCTACGGTGGGGTTTAGCCTATGTTGCTCTACCAAGGTTCAAACACATCATTTCTTTGCGACTGCTGATGAAGAAAGCCTTGGCGCAGAATCCGAATATGATTCGGACCATGATTGGCCTTGGACTAACACTGATTTTGATTCTATCATATGCTGTATATTCAGCCACCATTGATTCCGAATATTATTACTACCACACGACCAATGAAGAGATTTCTCCCGAACTAACTAATCAGGGCCTTGAGGATGACAATCTGACCCAATCGTGGACGTTTACGACAACACGTGCTACTACATGGGTTAATGTCAGTTTTATTGCCCTCTCTATTGGAGATACAATTTCCGTTAGTGTGAGTGATGGTGATTGGTATCACCATGAGATGCTTGGTTCGGATGACGCAGAGCGATTTAGTTGCATTCAGGTTGATGACGGATATGAAGAATCAAACATCTGTGATGAGGCCCAAACGCATTCAATGGAAATCATCGAAAATGGGCCGGCAATTTTCAGAGGAATTGTTTCTCCCGAACTGCCGATGTCAGGCATGGGAAGTTTGTATGCAGATTCTCAGGCTGAAGCAGAGGAAAAATCACACGAATTAATCAATGAGGCGAATGGAACCAGAGTATGGACATTGGTTGTAGAATCCGATAATGAAATCCACCCTAATGAACTACAGCCTGATGTTGAAATTGCGCAACACGAACTTGAGAATGTCGAACCATTCAGTATTGACCCAGTGACCGAAATGATTTGGTCAATTGCTGCGTTGGTAGGATGCTTTGGTCTTGTTTTAGTGATTCCCATGACTGCATATTTGGCTTCGATTGCAAAAGAAAAACGGGAGCAACGATTGCGTGAAAGTGCAATTTCAGAAAGTGAATCTGCTGATTCCGGTCCTTAGACCGGCGCCTTGATAAATTCGGGAATGAGGAGATAGTTGGGGCACATGCTCGGTCTTCGCACTCTGAATCCGTCGCGACTCGCTGTAATTACCATGGTTTTACTACTGCTACCCATCTTGCCGATTGATGATGTTGATGCTTCAACTACCAAAGTTCCTGGCATGGATGTGGGACCGGTCGCTGCAGCAATATCATACACCAGCGCTACTGATCATGACAACTATGCTGCCCTTTCTTCGCAAGACCCTTCTTCGATAGGAATGAATCGAAATGCTAACCTCTGGATTATTGATGGAATGTACATGGTTTCCCAAGACATTGATGTCACTGTCGAAAATTTTGGTGATACCACAGCAACTTCCTTTAACGTGAAAATTGAGATTATGCATAACGAATACTCAAATTTCATTCTCTATTCGCAGACTCAAAATGTTGCCACCTTGGCTGCTGGTGCACAAACCACAGTCAGTGCCACTTGGATTCCTGACTATTCGGGTAACCACACACTAAAAATTACAACCCTACTTGCAAATGATGCTGATACCACCAATGATGTTGGAACGAGGTCCCTGACAATTGGTAATCTCTATGATCGTGCTGAAAGTAGTGGTTCTTGGACCCTCGGACAAAACTGGTATGTCTCGAATGATGCATCTTTGAGTGGCACAAACTCATTCCATGTTGGAGGCTCTACAAGTTCGACTAATTATGGCATTAACTGGGATACTTCATTGGTAAGTGCTGTCATTGACACCAGTGATGCGCACCCTAGTCCAAATCACGGCTATGGTATTGGATTCTTTTACACTGGCGATGCTGTTGATAGTGATGGATACGACATTGATGTTTGGAATGGCAATAGTTGGCAGCGCATAACATCCACAACGATAACGGGATATGTTGATGATGAATTCATCACCGGTAGCAACTGGCTAATTAATCTCAATACTGTGAATGGATTTGGAGTTCCATGGTGGAATATACCGGCCTCCTCGATGAATTCACAGTTTAAATTTCGAATCAATTTTCACACGAACGCTGCTGGCAACTCAATCGGTTATTGGTTTGAGGACATCGTGATGTTTTATGACCAGAAGGCGAGAGCTGATGAATTCTCCATTGGCGGTAATGTTGGTCAAGCAGGGCATGCAAGAGCTGGAGAATGGGCTGAAACTGTGCTTACTGCCACCAATCAGGGCAACTTGACTGACGAAATTCAACTCTCCGTTGAAAATATACCAACAGGATGGGATTACAAATTCCAGCATATGACTGGTTCAATGATTCCAAATGGAGAAAGTCTACAATTATCACCTGGTGAATCAAGGAATTTCAAATTACTAGTACAACCTGCTGAGGGATC
>CAYYKF010000055.1:0-13407 GCA_964441035.1 uncultured Candidatus Poseidoniales archaeon | reverse complement strand
AGCGTTATCAAATGTGACAGAAGATAGATTAATCCAGGGACTTGGATTAAAAAACTGGATGAGTTTGAATCTCACAATCACTGTTATCGAAAGTTCAAACTCAGATCGAATTGGGCTTGAACTCTTTGCAGATGGCTCGCCTCGAAATTACGCCACAAGTAGTTCCACTGCAAGTAGGGTGATGCACATGGGAGATGAGAAAGTGCGAATCACACTTGAAGTTCATAATGCTGGACGCCAGCATTCTTTACTGCAAATAACCGAAATGATGGTCGACCCATTGAACGGCCCACCTGAATGGATTGAATTGGAAAATCACCATGGTTTTGCTGTAAACCTCTCTGGCTGGAGTCTTTCACGTACGGGCGCGTTCGCCATGCTTGGTGACGGGGCTCTTTCAGGCAATTCCAGAATCATTTGTACTGGTAATCCATCTCTGCAATATAATCCAAATGGGGCTGCAATGATTGATCTTAGCGCATCTGGTGTACTTGGAACTGGAACAATCGATGCATTAGAGATAAGTGGGGGGAAAATTGTACTTGGTTGGACTGAACCAAATACGGCCAACACAGATACAGTCATGAGTGTGACGTGGGATTACAACTGGAATATCATGCCGAACGCATCGATGACCTACAATAACGGTGGTTCGCCAAATAGTTTGAGTAACTGGACATCAATGGATATTGGGACACCCGGCTGGTGAAAAAGGCTTGAAAGGTGAACAAATTTCTCATCGTTCCGACAATCGGCTTATCTAAGGGCTGCCGAATCGCGGCACGTTAACATGATGACGGGGCCACTGTATCAGCGTGACCGATGCGTCACTGGAATCTCTGGTTTGGATGAGATTCTGCGTGGGGGGATACCTTACGGATCAACTGTGCTGGTTGCAGGAACTTGTGGCTCAGGTAAAACCACGATGTGTATGGAATTCCTCGTCAACGGCGCTAGAATGGGCGAAGCTTGTGCCCACTTTTCGGCAACAGAACCATCTGTGAAGTTGTTAGAGAATGTTCGCCAATTCGATTTCTTCGACATGCAACTTGTCGATCAAGGACTGATTAACGTCTTTGATGTCGATGTACTATTCTCTTGGCTTGGAATGACAAAATCCACCTTTGAATTGTCTGACATTGATGCCATGGTCAAAGCGATTACAGACATTGTGAATACCATCGGCGTTACACGTCTCGTAATTGACTCTGTAACAACTCTCTGCTACAAGATTCCAAGTGAACAATTGATTCGTGACTTCTTGTTTAAACTAGGGAAGACGTTGTCCACCTTGGGATGTACTGCATTACTGGTATCTGAAATCACATCATCAGGAGCCAAGGCATATTGGTCATCATTTGGAGTGGAAGAAGCAATTCTTGATGGCATCGTTGTGCTTGGTGATGTTGAAAGAATGGGGCACCTACTCCGATTTATACAAGTGGTCAAGATGCGAGGTACCCAACATTCGCGAGCGAAATACGCCCTAGAATTAACACCGAAAGGAGTGATGTTGACTCCTATGCTGAAGTGGGGTGCCGTGAATGATTGAGTTGGACGGTGGCATAGCACAACAACTCGCTGAGGAAGCAACACCATCCTCTGCAATTCAGGTGAGAGTTGGTACCAGCAACTCTTTTTTGGTGATTTCTTCAATTCTTCAACCCCTTATACAAGGATTCCAAATGCGAGGCGTATACATCTGCGCATCGCGTTCGGCTGTTGAAATAATTCAAACACTAGAAGAAATTGAAATCGATGCGTCTGGAATCCAATTTATCGATACGGTTTCAAGCGGATTTATCGGAGGAACTGAATCTCCATATCCAAATATCAGGTATGTCGATAGTCCAATTATGTTGGAATCCATTATGCTACAAACCCTCTATCATTTACAGAGTAACACTGACACAGGAAATTTTGTGATTTTGGATTCAGTCAATGCATTATCAATTTACAATGATGAACGTATGCTTGCTGAATATCTGCACACATTCGTCAACACATTCCGCGCCCGCGAGGTGCTAACTGCAATCGTCAATGTTCCAGACCAAACTCCACCAGGTGTTCTGGCAAACCTCGATTTGTATTGTACTGATCTGATTGACCGAGGGCAGGTTGTTATCCATTAGGAGTTTGAATCATGACGGCTACAGCGACATTTGACCCCGATGACGAGGACTTTTACGGAGACATGGGTAGCATTGGTTCACCAAAGTTCGACTCAATTTTGACTGGTTCTGTTATTAACGAAGGAAGTATTCCGCGTGGCTTCACCCTACTCGCAATTGGAAACCAAGGTGCTGGAATGGATTTGTTTGGGAAACAATTCACATCTGTTGCAGAAGACCCCGAAAATACACTGCTTGTTTCAACCGGTGAAAGTCAGACTGAAATTCTATCACTCTTCAAGCGATATAGTTGGCCTACTGATATCATGGTGCGAACCATTGGGGAGGAATACAATAGTCATGTTCTGGACCGTGAATTGAGTGCCAGCCGCTACCGCTTGGAAGGCTTCACAATGGCTGATATTCAACGCTTGGCGCAAACACGTTTCGTTGAAAACGAAGTTCATGACTACCTCACGGATTTAGCCAGTCAGGTGACTGCACTACCTCCTTACTTTAGAGTCGCAGTTGATAACCTCGATTTCTTCTTTGCTCGTAATGACCCTGCACGTGTAATCTCAATGATTCGAATGATGCAGGCACACACACAACTCAATCGTGGATTGACAGTCCTGAATGTCTCCAGCGACATGGTAGACAAATCAATTGAACGAGAGTTGTATGCTATTTGCGATATCGTTCTCGAATTTGAAGTGGGGATGCTCGGAACTGATTTTGAAACGAGAATGGTGATTCGAAAATTCCGAAATGGACCTGAGAATCTACGCTCTATCAGCTTCCGTGTAACCAAAGAGGAAGCAATCACGCCAGAGACCGTTGATCGTATTGCTTAATCTCAAGCAATTAAATCCAATTTCTCAAGTGCCCAAGTTACCGGGTCACCCAGCAGAACGAGGGGAATGATTGCAGGGAATACGAAGAGTAAGAACGGATATTTTTCAGTGACCCAAGCTTTCTCTTGACCGGCGTTAGCAAGTTCATCTAGAACGGTTTCAAGTTCTAACTCAGCTCTACTGCCCCTCACTGGACGCATTCTTCGCAATGGGCCGCGTGTTCCATCTGGTAAATCTGTCATTTCTTCCAGCAACCATACATGACGATTAGGAATCTCTGTTAGGGGCATTCTATATGCATGCCAAGACATTGATAGTGGCAATAAATCTCCTGCCTTCGCATTTCGAACCAACATGATTAGAGGAAGGGTCATGAAAGCCAAACCGGCCCAAATCATGAGAGAAATTGCTGGTGGTAGTGCGGTTGATGCAATGTCTGCAAAGTGTGGGAAGGGCATCCCATTCCATGATGGTAACAAAAGGGCAGCGAGCATCATTGCTTTGGCATCCGCGCCACCATGAAGCATACGGAATCTCCACGCCATTTCAAAGAATACCAATAATACTCCAATGATTATCATTTGTCCCCACAGTAAAGCCATCCTTTCGGCCTCAGGTTCAAGCAACAGTGAAGCCTCAGCATCAAAATAATCGATTAAAACGGGACCATGCGTAACTGCACCCATTGCTAATCCAATGGCGCCACAAAGATACCATGCAGAGACGATTAAATCAATTTTTGACCCCTTTAGAATGTCACCCAAGTCAGGGCGACCGATTAATGCCGTAGATGCAAAGGAAAGTGCAGCTGACGCCGTCAACCACACCATCCAATCTGCTTCAAGGATTATCAATTCCAATATTAGTAGAAAAATCGTCGGCTTGGCCCAACTCCACCACCACTCATTTGGAACCCGTCGAGACTTGTAGTCAAGCCATGCAGCGCCACCAAAACACAGCACCATTGTAATGACTCTTGTCCATCCAATGATGTCGAGTGGTTCGACTGAATCCAGCATGCTTCTCAGTACCGGCACAGGAAATCGCCTTAAAGCAAGCCCGGCCCCGCCACGTCACTAACTGGAGTTAGGAGGGTGATTCATGACTGGTGACTTGGAAACTCGTATCGAACAAATTGCCAGTGTCATTGAGCAATTAGATGATTCTAAGGTACCCAGAAACATCCGCAAAGGTGCAAAAGATGCTGTAGAGTTGTGGCTGAAGAACAAATCCAAGCAAATGGATGTGCGCATTGCTATCACTCAAGCAAAGTTGGAAGAACTGTATGAAGATCCAAATATTCCAATGGAGTTTGGAACACTAATCCTGCAAATCAATACGGCGCTTGAACAGATGCTCACGGAGTTACACTCCTGATTGCCCAAGGCATTCCTGTATTTGCCAACCCCATTCCTTGCCCGTCTGCGGTCAATCCGATTAAGCCGACTTCGATATCGGTCTCAAAAAGGTCGATGCCATGTTGCAAAGCGTCTTCCAAGGTCCCTTGGTAAGTGGCAACACGGTGGCATAGTAACTTCCGTGTAATCTCTTCACCTATCCCTGTAGCTGCGAGAACAACCCGTTCATCCGCCCACAATCCAGAGCCCCACAATGGTGTGTCGCCCACCCGTCCGCGGGGTCTACCTGAACATCCACCAGTAGATGATGCAACAATCATCGCGCCATTAACATCGATTGCGACGGCTCCAACCGTATCGGTACTCAAGGGGTTCTCGCTGCCTTCGACCTTCCCTTTTGGAACTCCTATTTTATCGGCCCAAATCCTTGCCCCATCTCCTGCTAGAATGTTAAATTCCTCATCCAACAATGCTGCAGCAACGAGTATAGGATTAGGAGTGTCCTCTATGCACATTACTGCACCAAGGCGGCCATCTGATGTGGCGACTGCTGCATCGAGTTGAACGGATCCATCATCTCGTTTTCTTCCTCCATTCCCAGCATTAAGGGCTGGGTCGTCTTCCATAATCTGAATCGCCGCAAGTACAGCATCAAGTGCTGACCCACCTTCTTCAAGAATGGAAAAACCTGTATCTGCTGCCAAATCCACGCCTGGCCTGTCTCGTGCACTGTGACCGGCCCCTCCATGACAAACAATCATTGGTTTCGGTGCCATTTCACTCCTCCTCCGAATTAGGGGTCAACTTCAGGCCGATTTGGGCGAGGGCAGCAATCACCATGATGATGCCGCAAATTCGGAACACAGTATGATATGTCCAAAATCCAGACCCTTCAACTGTTTCTGCCCAGATAAATCCAGCAAGAATGGGGCCAATGACCCGAGAAAGAGCACCGAATCCTTCCTGCGAACCCATCACCCGCCCAAGATCAAGGCTATTGGCTCGTGCTTCTAGCGTCAACAAGGTGTTTTGAGTAGGTTGGAACAAACCATTACCCAGCGCAATACAAGTCATAGCAACCAAGCCAATGGCAAATGGTGTCGGTTCAAGATAAGGAATCCATCCCAATCCGAGTCCACATACCAATATCCCAATGACCATCAAGTGGCGTGGATTGTATCGTTTAGCTAGGGGTCGAATCAAACCACCTTGTACTATGACACCGATCAAACCAACATATGCGAATATGAGACCATTCTGATATGCATCATATCCTAATCCTCCATCCATGATTGCCATACCGGTGAACAGGATGAAAGTTGCATGCATCATTGTGAAAGATAACAGGAAAAGGGCGTTAATCAAAATCAATCGACGGATGGATGGATTCAAATCACGAACACGGACAAGGTTGTGTATGATTTTCTTGAACCCACTTGGAGTATTAACGGTTGTTTTGACACGAGATTCTACAGGTAAACTCTCAGGCAAAAATCGCAGGGCAAAAATGAATGATGTTGCAGATAAACATCCTGCGAAAAGGCACGGTAAAAAGTACGGGTGAGAGGCCCACCAATCAGTGTCAAATGGGCCGCCAATGGTTGATGCTGGATCTGTGAGTACACCGCCAATGAATGGTCCAATCATGAAACCTAAACCAAATGCTGCACCAATCAGACCCATCCTTCCTGCTATTTGTGATGGTGCGCTAATATCACCAACGTAAGCACGGGCAACTGCAATATTCCCATTCCCAACTCCTGCTAAGAATCGAACAATTAGAGCAAACCATAGGCTTCCTGACAAACCGAAAGCAATGAGAAACACAGTGTTTGATACCAATCCAAAGAGTATGATTGGACGGCGCCCTACACGGTCAGATAGAGACCCCAATATCGGTGTGAAAAGAAATTGGCCAAGCGTATATGATGCAAGAACAATTCCAACCCATCTGTCGCGAGTACCAACATCAGTGAATCCATCACCTTGAGCAAGATCTTGGATGAAGTATGTCAGAAATGGAATGACAAGTGTAAATCCAATCATATCGATTAGGACCACAAGAAACAGAATCCCCATGCTCCCTCGAGCATGTTTCTGCACATCCATGGCCTACGGCCATGATTGCAACCAATAAGTCTGCTCTCAAGCAGAGGGTTGTCCACTAGGATTCGGAGTGAGGCGGTCAATTACCGCTCCGAGTCTCTCAACCAAAGAGCGCTTGTTCTCATTGGATACCAGAGCACTTTCCATGACTTCATCAAGTGTATCAACTGCGATTACTTCGACTTTATCGACAAACGCATCGTCAATTAAAACATCCTTGAGATTTGAACGAGGAATAATAACACGATTAATACCACTCTTAGCTGCGGCTTCAATCTTGGCTGTAACACCGCCAATAGGCAGCACCTCCCCGCGTACAGATAAGGAACCAGTCATGGCAAGGTTTTGGTCGATTGGAATATCCTCAAATGCAGAAATAATGGCTGTTGCAATGGTGATGCTCGCACTGTCACCATCAACACCATGTGTGTCAACGAATTGAATGTGGATGTCGTAATCTGAAACATCCTTTCCAGTGAGTTTCTTGATAACTGCACTGACGTTGGTCACACTTTCTTTGGCAAGATCTGACAAACCTCCTGTAGCAAATACCTGGCCTGATTTTGATTGTGTTGGAGTAACCAATGCCTCGACTGGTAGCATGATACCGCTGAAATCAGACATCCCACTATCGGCACCCAAAACAGCCAATCCATTGACTCGGCCAACACGCTCACCACTGTTTACTAGCAAGGCGTAATCCTGACGGTGTTCAATCATCCGATCGGCGACCTGTTGCTCTAGTGGACGTGCGATTCTACGTGCACCCAGAACGTGGCGAGCGGAGGTTAATTTCGCCTTTTCTTCACAGGCTAAATCACCAGCAATTCGAACCAGTCCACCAAGTTCACGTAATCGCAGGGTGAGTTTACCGCGTCGTCCTGCACGTCGTTGTGCTTCTCGCAGAATGATGCCTACTGCAGAACGATCGAATTGTGGAATCGGATTTCCTGTCTTCTTCTTCTGCTCATTACGCACCTCTTGTGCAATGAATCGGATTAAACGGCGACGATTCCGAGCTGTATCTCGCATGGTGCTGTTGACGTACACTTCGTATCCATAGCCGCGCACACGACTTCGTAATGCAGGGTGCATGTGCTGGACAGCATCGAGATTTCCTGCTGCAACAAGGATGAAATCACAAGGTACCGCTTCAGTCTTGGTGAGAGCACCACTACTGCGTTCCGAACGGCCAGAAATTGGGAACGCCTTTTCTTGCATCGCAGTGAGCAAAGCCTGTTGTTCCTCAAGTCTGAGCAAATTAATTTCGTCAATGAAAAGAACGCCGCCGTGTGCCTTGTGAATTGCTCCCGCTTCAACACGTTCATGAGCAGGTGTCTCCATTCCTCCAGATTGGAATGGGTCGTGTCGGACATCTCCAAGCAAACTTCCAGCCAAGGTACCTGTTGCATCGATGAAGGGGGGTAGTTCACCCCTCTTGCGTTTGACAAGTAATTTTGGAATTCGAGCTTCATCTCCAGATACAAGCCGATTCTTGATGAACATATATCCGAAAGCTAGCAAAAACATACCAAACAATAGCATCACTATGTCACCGGTTTGAATCGTTGCGAGCAATAAAGCTGCACCAATAAGAAGTGCGATGAACATCAAGGTCCGACTTGTGCGCTCTCGCTGTTCACGCAATTGTGCACGGCGATCCTTCACGATTCGATCGCCACGTCCCGCTGGAACTGTGCGGATTCGCGGTTCATTGTCATCATCATCATTCGGATAACACATGATATCTTCCATTGAATCTAATGGCATAAGTTCGGTCATCGCCTTGGCGAGCATGCTCTTGCCTGTTCCTGGATCACCAATCATCAACATGTGACGACGCTGTTCTGCTGCCTTACGAATTACAATTGAGGCATCTTCCTGCCCGATTACCTGATCGACCAAGCGCTCAGGAATGGGTACATCCTCAGTGGATTCAAATGAAATTCCCTCCAGCCATTCATCGACACTCTCCTCGATTAAAGGATCATTTGCACCTTCAACAGTGGTACCCATTCCAAATTGCGATTCCTCGGCGGATGGTTGGTCAAGATCATCGATAATCGCTACTTCATCAGCGATTTCATCGACCAAATCTTTGGACTCGTCATCGGACATAGGCACACCTCGTCAAATATCTCGGACTCGGCCACCTCCTTTAATGTGCGGTATGCAATTCAGATGCGCCCAAGGGGGCTTTAGCCCCCGTGGGCGGCCTCAAAACAACGATGATGAGATTCATAGCCAAAACCATCGTCGGCTGGATACCACTCAGCCGCCCTAGGGTCGGCACCTCGCATGCGGGGTTGAGTTCTACGGAACTAGGATGTGTTACAATGAACAACGATAAGCAAGGGGAAAAATCCCATTATGTAGCCTTGAGAGAATCTGATGGACGCACATACATCATCCCTCTCACCGATGAAGAAACAAAAATCAAAGGAATCGGTAGATTTAATCCTGCAGAAACACTCTCTGGAACTGCGAATGGTAGTCGTATAACAATTGGACAGAAAGTCTTCACTCGTGTCGATGCTGGGTTACCTGAATTGCGTAAAGGTATGAAAAGAAGAGCCCAAATCATAAACCCAAAAGATGCTGGATTTCTATTGGCATGGATGGGAATTGGATCGGGTCAATCCGTTCTAGAAGCAGGGCATGGGTCAGGAGGACTTGCGCTACACCTAGCAAATGTACTAGGTTCAAACGGGCATCTAATTTCTGTCGAAAATCGAGAAGAACATGCCGCTGTGGGCCAAGAAAATATGTTGAGGGCTGCCGGTTGTTTGAGCGAATTCCCAACATGGACCTTACTTGAGGGGGACATATACAGCGAAGAGATTGTAAATTCAATTCAAAACCTTACTGAATATATCGATGCGATAATATTGGACCTACCAGAACCCTGGTTGGCCATTCCCAATCTCAAACCACTTCTCAGGGACGGTGGGCGCCTTGCATGCTATTGTCCTGTTTCCAGTCAGTTTGAAAGATGCTGGGATACTTGTGAAGAAGTGGGATTGACAATTGATTGGGCGGGAGAAATGATGGAACGCACATGGACCAAAGCGAGTCTCGGAGGTGTGAGACCTGGAAATACGCCAATGGGACATACTGCCTTCTTACTTATCGCAGAGAAGGTCTAATCATCGTCACTTGCAGGTTCAACGACCCTATTCATCAAATCACAACTTGGGCATTTGAAACGGAACGGGGGGACCTTTTCCTTAGGCAAGCGAATTCGTGAATCACATGAATGGCAACGGGCGGTACCATCCTCATCAGCCCGAACTTCGCCTTCTTTGAGATCTGAGTCTTTCGATTCTTCTTTCTCTTCTTGCTTTTCAGCAGCATCAACCCATGCATCACTAATCGTCTTCTTCTTTCGTGTGACTGAACTGCGGCGAATCCAGAAAATCAGAAGGGCCGCGAAAATCCATCCGGAAAGCATCGCAATCGCTAGATTTGCAGCATTCACCATTGGTCCACCCTCCCAAAGAACCGCTTCCTTCGGTTCTTCTGGTTCGTGCTCAATGGTTATCTGAACGGTATTACTGGCAATTGAGAAACCATGTCCATCCGGAAGGTTTCCTGATGCTTCAACACGCAAGTCAACAACTCCGACAGACATCCAGCCAACTGGACGAATCGATAAAGAGTAGGTCGAAGAAGCACCGGGGGCGACAGAAAACAGAGAGATTGAATTCCCGCTTTCGATTAGGGTCCATTCGGGATACATGTCGAGTGCATATTCGCCCGTCAACAATAGGAATCCATTGACCTGTTCATTACCACTGTTAGTCACTGTAACTGTGTAGGTTGCTGAACTATTCCAAGGCAAACTCCAATCATCTCCAGTAAATTCAACGGAAATCATTGGATCACCGGTAGATGTACGGGTTGGAAGTACATCTATCTGGGTTGATGCAGTGGAAGATTTGCTGGCATCAGCAAGTGACGTTGACGTGAAATTGACCCAGTGAGTACCTGCCAGAAGACCTGCAACAGGGCTACATGTCACTGTGTGACTACTTGCTGGAGAACCTGCGTCCAGCGTAATTTGTGCAGGATGATTACAACTGAATCCAGTTGGACTGGTCACAAGTAGTGTGTCCTGTGCTTCACCGAGATTCTCTAAGAATAGGGTCATTGTGGCCTGTCCATCTGCCGTGACCTCGGTGCCGGTTGTTGCCAAGGTCGTGCGGATTTCCACATTCGGGAATGTCGCAGTGATGTTGACTGAATCGGTCACATCCTCATCGCTCTGACTGGTAACAGTGAGAGTCATTGTCACATCCCCCTGTGCACCAGCCCTCCTCAATGAAATCGTAACATCTGCACTCTGTCCCGCACCGAGTTGAATATTCTGCGGAGTGATACTGGCATCGAATCCAGTCGCACCTTGCAAATTCAATGAGAATGTATCAGCTTCATTACCATCATTAATGATCGTCGTGTTAAATGCCACATCTGCTCGGCTTGATACGGGAAGTGAGTCACTTGCAATCAACAACCTCACCTCTGCGCGTTGGTCTACTTGCGCAGAGATGGAAATGGAGTCCCATGTTGTACCATCAGTTGGATTCAGCGCCAAGATTGTGAACGAATAGGTGCCAGATGGAATATCATCATCAATTGTCACCAAGAGTGACATGGTGGTATCATTTCCAGGCACAACAGTGGTCTCATTGCTAGGGGTGATTGTGAAGCCTGCCGGTGCACCACTCCAATCAAGGGTAGCATTTGCAGGACCTGTGCCATCGTTGTTCAACGTCATATTGACGACTGATGGATTATTCGCATCCACATCAAAAGCCCCGCCCAGTGGGCCAGCCATACGGATTGTTGACCACGGTAAGATGGTTAGATTTGTGAAAACATCAACTGTTGTGTTACTGGACGAGCAGTCTGCTATGAGATGTATCGTATGTGTTCCAACAGCAAGGGTATCTGATGCAGTTGTTGCCGAGAATGACAAATCGATGACTTCTCCACGGTTTACTTGTGCATAAGTTTGGTTTGATGTAATGTTGACTCCTGAAATTCCAACTTCAAGATTTAAGCGAATGCAATCCGCTTCTGTACCTGTATTCAATACCTGAACTGTGCCACCAACACTACCACCCGGAGATAGAGTCAAATTTTCATTCACTGATTGCAAGGAGAAGCCCCAAATTTGTCCAACTGTCAACGTTGTACTGAAAGAATACGATATCTCACCAATTTGATCCCAAGCTTCTGCAATTAATTCACAACTGTCTCCTTCATGAGAATCGGGATTAATTGTCACATTGGCTGTGAAGGTATCTGTTTCACCATTGTCTAGGCGTTCACCGTTGGCATCTCCAATGACAAGTGAGGCTGTGCACGCACCAATCACATCGGTGAGTGAATAAATTGCTTCGGCTTCTGAAGTTCCTGCATTTTCCACAGTAAAGACAACTGTGGAAGTTGCATTCGGAAGCCACAACATGCTCCCATCATCCGCTGCCATGGTGAGATTGTGTGTGCCGTTAACATGCACGACAATCGTTTCCGATATCGAAAAATTACCCATTGCAGACCCTGCTGAAAGGGTGAAACCGTAATCTCCTGGCGCTTCACCATTCGGTACAGAAACACGCAGCGTAGCCACCCTCATTTCACCAGCACTCATGTTGGTTAATGTTGAGTTAATCCAACGTACATCCCACCCTGATGGTATGCTACGGCTAATCGAACTACTACCTCCGGAATTTGATGTCACATTTGCGCAGGATGATACGGAAGCATTTGGAGACAAATTGTGCGCTAAATCAGCAGAGAAACACCAACCCCCCGCTGTTAGGTTCCAAGTTGAATTCCAACTATGATTGGAGCCATCCGATGTCCAATTATACACACCTGCATAATCTGGTAAAATACTACCATTTTCTTGTAAAGCCCAATTGACAAGATAACTCCCATTCGCAGATAAATTAACTGAGTCAACAATGGCAGTCAAATTTGTTGAGGCGACTGTCAAATTTAGCACGAATTCTGTGGGCCCCACAGTAGTGTTACCAGTTCCATTTCCAGTGTTATTCCCACCAGTGTTGTTTCCTGTACCATTTCCAGTGTTATTCCCACCAGTGTTGTTTCCTGTGCCATTATTGCCACTGTTGCCGCCTGCCCAATTTGCCCAGAACCCGGACAAATCTGGCTCTTCATCAACTGAGAGCACAAGGTGGTCTGTCGCTGAGCCAAGGTTGGAAATTGGAATACTGAGATTAACCATTGAACCTGTTTCCATTGATACCAAGCCGGCGTCTCCCACAGCAGTATTCTCAATGTCGGGAAGATATGATGGTGAAACTGAGAGGTAGAGTGTTATCGCAGTTGAGATTGTAGTACCGCTTCGATTGACAACGATTGTGACACTACCATGATCTGCTAGTGTTGCATTCTGAGACAGACGAATGATGACGGTGGTTGAATTTGAGAAACCGAAAACTGCAGGTCCTAACTGATGCATTGTAGTATCTGCAAGAGTCACATTCCAAGCAGTGGGCGTCAGTGTAGAATCGAGTGACAAGTTGAAATCGTGTATGGCAGAATCATTGTTTTCCACCGTCAGTGTCACATTTGTTGAATCACCCTGCATCAAAGTGACGTGATCAGAAGAGAGGTCGAGAAGGATTCGACTATCAGCAGAAACTGACGGGACGAAGGCTGTTGTCACAACACTCAACAAAAGCAAGAAAGTCAACGAAAACGGGTGTCGACGTTGCGAATCCATGGGTGGGCCTCGACATACCGAACGAGGACCCTACTTTGACGTTGACGGGAGAACGCGTAAGCGTTCTCAGAGCAAAAATCAGAATTAACCTTGTCTGAGAGCGTCTAATCTGGAGCCATCTAGACGCTCCCATGGGAAGGTCCCATCAGTAGACTCTCTACCGAAATGTCCACCTGAAGAGGTCTCTGTGTAGATTGGACGAAGAAGGTCCAATTGGTGGA
>CAYYKF010000054.1:0-13449 GCA_964441035.1 uncultured Candidatus Poseidoniales archaeon | reverse complement strand
CTTGATCAAGCCTCATCGCTATGTCGAAATGCTGCTGAAGTGGGATACAAGGATCCAGAATTTGGTTTTAAGATTCTTAGTGAGGCTGAGGAAAATATAGAGCGTACCTTGGCTTTGGCTGAAGACATTAGTGAGATTCGTGATGTTTGTGCTGCTGCTGTGGCTGAAGCGGCCGAAATTGCACCACGTGCCAAAAAACCACAAAAATCCATGGATGCTGGTGACCGTGAGCAAAATCTGGGTAGTCTGAGAGAAGCAGAACAACTTTTCCGACGCGCAAAGAAATTGGCCCTCAATATTGTTGAGCATTGGGATGCAGCCGAAAACCAGATTGTTGAGGCCAGCAAAATGATTTCAGATTTGAAGGGTAGCCAACATGCACAATTGCATGATTTGCTACATCAAGCCAAAGATGCATTGGCAAAAGAAGATTGTCTCTTGGCTCTAGAAATTGCTGAGACAATTCCTGAACATGTTGCCAATCTTGGACAAGCATCCGAAGGTGCGGATGAAGCCTATGATGAAGCGGTCAAGATAATGGAAGAATCCGAAGGTTTGGATCTTTCACTTTGGCAGGACCGACTTGAACAGGCCAAGAAACACTTGGATGAAGGTGAGTTCAGTTTGGCCCGTGGGTTGTCAGATGGTATTGTTCGTGAAGTCCGCAAAGAACGTGAAGCGATGGGCGATGTACAGCGCGCTTTGCGTCAGAAGAAGTCGATTAAAGCGCGCTGGAAAGGCCGTGATGATGCAACTGACTGGGATGCACGTCTGAAATCGGTTGTCGCCGCCTCTAAGCGTAAATCATGGTCACATGCGGCTACTCTTCTTGACAGATTGACATCGGATCTAGATGCATTGGATGCGGCTAGTGGTGATGCAAATGAATTGCTGACTTACGTGCAGGAAGAATGGACTGCACTTAGAAAGAAACTCGAATCACAAGGCATTCGCGCGATTGATGGAGATCGTGCCGCTTGTGAAAAGGCGGTAGGTGATGCTCAAGAGGCGCATGAAAAAGGCAATCTTGAGACCTGCTTGGCTGCATTAGGTCAAGCAGACGAATTGATGGAACGATTACGACGAAGGGTATGACCAAAACGTCGAGAATTTTTCTGTCGAAAACATGATAACTCCGAGGACTTGTTTACCACCATGACTTCTGATAATCTCAACCACTCGGCGTGTCGATTCGCCGTACTGGCCATTACGATTTTCTTGTTGAGTCTCTTCACTCCCTTGGTTGAGAATCATGTGTCGACTGAAGTGGATTCCTTTTCCGATATAGAATTGAAAGATGAACAAATTCCAAATTGGTCTTCTGATTCAATTATCACCGATGATGTCCACATTCGAGAGATACTCATTGACCCATTGGGTGATGATGCTGGACAAGAAGCGGTCATTTTGTGGAACAATGATTCTGCACCAGCATCTGTAGGTGGTTGGCGACTCGCTGATGGTTCACTCTCTACGTTATTCACCTTCCCCGATGGATATTCGATGATGCCATACATCCCTTACATCATCACGCTTGGTGAGGGTGAAGATATCGAATGGGAAGACCAGGAATTATCACCTACACTTCTGCACACCGGTTCTGTACAAGAACATCTCCTGTTGTCTAGTGGTTCACTCACATTATTGGGTAACCAGTCAAGTGGTGCAGTCATCGATTTCGTTGCTTGGGGTGATGGAACAGGTTCACCTACAACTGCTGAGCAACAAGCCGTTTCTGCAGGACAATGGACCTCTGGTGATTTTGTTGATACCAGTGGTTGGCAATCAGAAGGAAAAGGATTGGCCAGAGATCGAGGTACTCTAGATACAAACAGTTCAACTGATTTTACTGAACAGCCAGGGATTGTCATCAATGAGGTCGCATTTGATGTACCTAGTTCAGATGTTGGTGGTGAATGGATTGAGTTGTTTAATCCCGGTGCTGCGACCCAGCAGTTGGGTGGATGGGAATTGGTTAGCAACAATTCATCTCTGTACACATTCCCTGACGGAGCTTTGCTGCTAGGCGGGCAAAGAGTTGTTCTCCATCTCGGCAATCAACTCGATCTCGATGATTACTTCTTGGATTCATCCTCGCACTGGATAGAAGGAGGGATGGAGGTCTTTGCTGAACATTCTACACCCAATCTCCTAGACTGGGGAGTGAACGCTAGCGGAGATTTAGCACTCTACAGTGGAACCCCTGACCAAAGCACAATTATCGACTACTTGGCTTGGGGTGACTCTTCTTACAGCAATGCCTCAGTGGATGCTATCGCCTCAGGAAAATGGGTTGAAAATGAATCTGTCTCCATTAGCGAGATATCCGAAAATGATTCAATTGGTAGGGATTCAGATGGGAGTGATTCAGATACAATTTCAGATTGGGGTGTTGATGGTGGGAATGATGCCAATGGTCCAACACCCGGCGATCTGAATCGTATGAGAGTAACAATCCTCGATATCAATTGGTCTTCTGTAGGTGCTGAAGTTCTAGTCGTTGAGAATTTCGGAAGCGATATCGACGTTGATGGGTGGAAGGTGATGAATCAATCACGTCAAACGGCATTGAATTTACCATCCTTCAATTTCACCTCTGGTTCAACCCTGCGAATCGTCTTCAATCAAGGAGTCGATGATCTCGACTTGTCTGGTGGAAATGGAACTATCTATGTCGGGCCTCTTGGCTCGCTCACCGATGGAGATGTCGCCCTTCTCTTACTGTGGTCAGGAAATGCTGATGACGGTCATTTCATCGACATGATTCTATTCGAGGATGGCCAACCATACAGTTTCAATTCGGAAGATACCAATGGGCGAGGATGGTGTGAAACCTGTGAAGCCATCAAGATGTTGGGAAGTGAGGCTTGGGCCTTCCTCAAAAATCCATGGGTTTGGGTTAAGGGTAAGGTAACGAATGCCATCAATTGGGCAATTGGAGAAATCAAGAATGGTGTTCTTGGTAAATTGGGCGATATAGTCGACATTGAGGTTGCAGAGGGCGATGGAACAGTCATTCTGTGGACCATCACTTTCTCAGGGGGGGCAGATTTTTCAATTCCCATCACTCCATGGTTGTCACTGGACATCTCAGTTTCTGGAACAGCTCAGGTACAGAAAACCTGTGATGGGTGGGGTGGCTCAGGTGAACTGATTGTTAGCGCTGGCTTAACAGTTGGAAGAGATCTTTGGTTGGTAGAGTTGAGCGTAACGGTTGGCCTTGAAGGGAAAATAGTATACCCAGGAGAAATGTCGCATTTCGATTCGGGAAGTGTGGTTACAGGTAAGGTAGTAGCAACCATTTCAGCGACATTGTCAGCAACTGCGAGCATCGACATTTTGGGGTATGAATGGAGTAAAACCGTTGGAACCAGTTGGCCTCTGTTCGAAGATTCTCTGCAGGCATCCGCGCCATACAAGAGAGACTGTGACAAACATCCAGATGAGACTTGGAGGGAAGGTAACCCAGATGTGCAACCACCAAGGGGGGAAAACAATCCATTTGAGCCTGAAGGTTATGGAACTCAGAGTGACTATTCGCGCGTCCCTAGACCCGGAAGCACAGTATTCATGTCATGGTTGGTTCAGGGACCGGATAGTGCTACAACAATCAGTTATGACTCCAACGAGGATGGGTGGGAGGATAACTGGTGCGGTGGCTGTGGTTTGGGAGAGTTCAATGGTTCCTATTTGACCGAAGTTTACGTCGATGCCTACATTCCAGATTCAACCGCCCTTGATTGGGACGAACATATCGTTCAGTGGCCAGATCCACGATTATTCGATGGAGATGATGACGGCGGCGGCGGTGGCGGTGGCGGTGGCGGCGACGGTGGAGGTGGAGGAGCACCCTCTTGCGACTGTTCTGGTGCACCGGTTTCTCACGACATTTGGGTTGGCAATGATGGTGGAGTGATTACCAATCGATTCACCATGGTCGCAGAGAACTATTCTAACAACAGCCTCAGTGATACCGCTCATTTGGATGCACATATCTATGAAATCTACGACATCAATGTCACTTCGGAGCATGGTTGGCCGGTTCGCATACAGGGCAGCGAACAATTGTGGGGGATGAAGCCCGGTGAGCCACATCGAATACAGGTGTTGCAGGATGTTCCACCCGACGCTGCGATTGGTACCGTTGACAAGATTACGATTACTATTCAGTCTCGAGATAATTCGTCAAATTCAGTCACAATTGAGAAATTCACTAAAGTTGCAAATCAACCACTCGGTGTGGTCTGGATGGATCATCTGGACCCGGTACCACAGGAAGGGTGGGCAGTTCTAGATGGAGATTGGGAGTATGGAGTCCCTGTGATTGGACCCTCTGGTGGAGCAGCGTCTCCAGTCACAGCTTGGGGAACCAACCTAAACGGAAACTATGCCAACGAGATTGAGCACGAATTATTGTCCCCGGCTGTGGATCTCAGTGAATTGAACAACGCTCAGTTACAGTTCAGTGAGTGGTTCAATCTCAGTCAAGATGGTTGGGACCAGATACAGGTTTCAGTCGTCGATCTTGATACGGGAGAAATCATGGAGTTATCTGTACCTCGAACTGGAGTCAGTGATGAGAATGGTTCTTGGATGACCAAACATTTCGTTTTGAGTGAGGAGCATCTGCTGCCCAACGTGGCATTCTTGTTCATACTCTCTGCGAATTATTTTGAAAATACCGCTGGTTGGTTCATTGACGATGTCGCAGTCGTCACCTGCGAACAACCACTTGCAGAGATCTCTCCAATCCTCAACCCTGCAGAACACGGCAGTTATGTGGGAGAAGGCAGTGATACTTACACAACGCAAATCGTCAATCCCACAGATGCGCGAGTGGATAACATCAGTCTGAATTGGACTCTTGAGAAATCGAAATTCGAGGTCTTCGCAACAGAGGATTTTGAGAACTCTGCAAGTTGGAATACTTGGAGTGTTAATGCCGTAGACACATCTACCTCCTTCTCTCGTGACATTGATGCTCATCAATGCCACATACCAGAAATGGTTCGAGAATTTGAATCACCCTGCTTGTTCGCGAATGGGCATACTGCGAATGTTGGTGGGACTATAGGGGGAAGCCAACAATCCGCAGGGCCCAAATTCTCCTACGGGGACAACACAAATACGTCGCTAATCTCACCATCATATGACCTCTCTGACATGAGTGGAGAACTGTGGCTGCGCTTTGCCATGAGAGTGGATTTAGCGCCGAGCAGTGACAGCGTCACATTGTCATACTCAGGCGATGATGGCTCATCATGGACAGAAGTATCTCAATGGCGAGAAAAAAGAAATCAGCGAACTACTTGGCTTTGTTGTGCTCCCAGTGATTGGAACATCCACACACTCCCTATATCTGATGTGTTGAGCGATTCAGTCCGCTTCCGTTGGACGGTATTAAGCGATGGACAATTCTCTGGAGAAATGGTCGCTATTGATGATGTAGCGTTATTGTTGCGTACAGATGCAATTATCCTAGAAGATGGTCGAGAGAATCTGACCTTAGAGGCTGGAGCCAGCCTTTCATTCCAGCACCCTGTGCAATTCGAGGCGGTTGATTCCGAATTGACGCTCTATACGATGAATGTCAACTTGAGTTGTGAATGCTCACCCGATGAATCTGGTGAGCAAATTGAATTGTTTGGAGATGGTGATGTCCGTCAACGCAGCCATTCACTATGGGTTCTGCCAACCATAGATGTCCAAATATCTGAACCAATCCCTGGTGAATTAATTGAGACTGAAATGGTTGAAATGACATTGATCTCAACCCACCCGCTACTATCTCTTGGTGGTCAGATTAGCGTCGAATTATCTGCAATCGATGAGAGTTGCATCATGTCTGATTCGACAAACGTGTACGACATGCGAGAAACCTATACATTCTCTTTCGGTAACTTACCGTACTGCAATGACGGTTTACTCCTGTTGAGTGCAACACTATTGGATTGGTGGGGTAGAACCTTCACAGGCCAGATTACAGTGAATCTGTCATTGGTTGAACCTGTGATTCCAGATGCTGTTGAAACACAAATTGTGAGTTATCCAGCACCGCATATCGATGATGGTGCGATTCATTGCGAGGTTGGTGTGATGATAATGTTGGATGCCACTTATTCTTCAGGAGAAGGTGGCATCATGAATTGGACATGGACATTGCAAGACAATGTCACTCAGGCGTATGGTGGGAATATCTCCGTACCTTGTTCCACCGGAACAGTATATCTGAATGTCATCGATAGTATTGGACAGACCGGTGATGATTGGATTAATTTCGTCGCTACAGAGGTGAACGTCGAACCACCTGTAGGTGATGGTGAGCGCGGTCTCAAGGTTGTTGACCGAACTCCTGAAACAACACCGAATGCGACCAAATTGCCCCCTGATATCTATGAAGAGATTCGCAAGGCTCTTGACAAATTTGCAAATAATAGCAAGGCACTACAGGACATTGAGAATCAAATTCGAAATCATACCAATGGTTCGGGAGAGATTACAGTCGAGTTCTTCATTCAGAATCGAAGTACTTTCATTGAGCAATATCTGAACGATACAGATGAATTCAACCCACCAGGAACCAACGAAGAGGCTGAGGGTTACTTCAATGACTCTACAGCACGTGCTTATACGACGGATAATTTCGCGGATGGCAGACAGGTCATTCGAGTTGTATTCTTTGCAAAAGATGGGTTGAGAATTCGACAAATACAGAATACCAACGAGTCAGATTGGCGATTGTATGAGTTGATTATTCATGAGTTCGTTCATGTTAAATTGTATTCGATGCAGGTTTATGACGTTCCAAAAGCCGAATTGCCTTTCCAAGACCATGACGAAGGTTTTGAAGAGGAAGTCAAGAGATTACTGGAGATTATGGTTGGAGAGTTGGATCCACCTGAACCAGATGACACCCCTGAAGAAGAACCAGAAGAAGTCAATTGCGAAGACGGTTACACACTAGAGAACGATGTTTGCGTAGCTGTGGTGCAGGAAGAACCAGAGGAGAATGAGAGTGAGCCAGAGAAGCGCACATTGAGTCCCCCAATGGTGGTGGCGGCAGCAGCAGGAACTACAGCCTCTCTTGCAGCGATTCTAGTCTTCTTCCGCTTCCGCAAGCCCAAGAAAGAAGATGACTATTGAGCATCAGTCTGCCAATCTGGTTCCTGCGCATCTTGCTTGGCCCAAAGAATGTCATCGATTCGTAGAACAGATATCGCCGCTTCAGTCGCCCCTGCAATAGCATGTCGTGTGATTCGAATTGGGTCAGTTATTCCGGATTCGGCCATATCCACAATTTCACCAGTACGAACATCCAATCCTTTCCATGCTGAATTAGAATCAGCCTGAGAAGCAGTTGCTCGCAACAGTTCATCGATTGGATCCATGCCTGCGTTTGCGGCTAGAATTCGGGGAATTGATTCCAGTGCTGCAGCAAAGGCTTCCACAGCCATTTGTTCACGACCTGGAATGGTCTCAGCATGCCTTCGTAACCTTCGAGCCAATGCAATCTGTGTGGCGCCCCCACCAGGAAGGAGGCGTGGGTCCTCGGTCATTTGACAAGCAACACCTAGGGCATCATCGAATGCACGTCGTGCTTCTCCAAGTCTTGACTCAGTCGAACCCCTTAGTACGACTGTGACAGCCTCTTCCTTGGCTCCTTGCAAAATCATGTGTGTACTACCTTGCCATTTCTCTTCACGTAGGCCAGTGAATTCACCAATATCGGATTCATCGATGTCTTCCAATGAATGTAATGGCCGCGCTCCAGTGGCACGGCAAATGTGCTCGATTTCTGGCCGTTCTACTCTGCGATATGCGATAATTCCAGCCTCAGATAGCATTGGATGCGCATCGTCTTCAATTCCATCTCTAGCAATGATGAGGTTGATTCCAGCCTCTTTCAGTAGGTTCACCCGTCGCTGCAAATCTTCACGCTCACGTGTATTGAATGCTTCGAGTGCCCCTAATTTCGTGATTTGGAGTGTTGCCTCAATCTCAGGCTTCCGACGTTCAATCCCTCCATCTAGAATGAGGATTCGTCCTCCATCATGACGCTTTGACATCTCTCGATGCACCCTTGTTTTTTCTAGGACAATACCTTGGACAAGTTCACTGTCAAGGATTGTACCACTGCATTGAGTGACAATTTTGCAATGTTCCGTATCGTTGGTTCCAATCGCGATTGCAGCAGAATGTGCGAGCTTGGCCAAACATCGTTGCATCCCCTCATCTCCTTTTCCTGAAAGTGAAGTTAGCACAGCATCGAGGTGTGCATTATTATCAGCATCTATCGCTATCTCTGACAACAATTCTTCGATAACAGGATTGCATAGGCGGTAGCCATTTGCAACAATGGTCGGGTGTACACCGCGATCAACCAATTCAACAGCATTGACCAGAAGTTCAGCCGTGATAATGACCGTGGAAGTCGTACCATCCTTTGTCTCATCATCCTGTGCTCTGGACGTTGAAATCAACATTTTCGCAGTTGGATGTTCTACCAGTGCAGTCTCAAGAACCGTAACGCCATCATTGGTTACGATTGAACTACCATCGGAGCCAACGAGTAATTTGTCTAGCCCCTTTGGTCCCAATGTACTTTGAACTGCACCTGAAAGGGCTACTGCGGCCTCAACATTATTTCGCAAAGCAGTCTTTCCAGACACTCTTTCTGTGTCATCAAGCACGCGTTTTTGCTCATCTTGGACCATGGGATACATCGGTCCGACTGATGTACCCGACTTGAATCCGACGCTGTTCATTCTGCACGTATTGTAGTGCAATGATTCATATATGGTTAAACTATCCCACTATACAACCAGGGGTTAAGTAGTTGGTGAGTTGACGATGAGAGACGAATGGGAAGAACAAATTCTGAAGCAGATGGCTGAGATGTTTCGTAAGATGGGCATGGATGTCGATGAAGCAGATTTAATGCGCATGATGGAGCAGATTCAATCTCAGTTTGACAACCTTGGAATTGATCCTGAAAAGATTCGATCTGGCGACGTCAAAATAAATCTTCAATCTGATTTCGGAGATCTCAGCGAAATGCTTGGAAAAGGCGCGCCCGATTTGTCAAACATTCTCAATCAGATGGGCGTCGATGTGAAGGTTGGCAAGGGTCCTGAATCCGAACCAGTTGAAATCCAAATTGAGGAAACTGAGATGGATGATGAGAGTGCCATCAATCAAATCCCAATCGCCGACGTATATGTCGAGGGAGATTCGATGAATATCACAATCGATGTCTCTCGTCATGATGGTATTGATGATGCTGAAGTAGAATTGAATCTAACAGGTGGCGGTTCGACTCTACATTTGATGCGGGCAACTCAACCCCGTCCACTACAGCGTTTTGAACTGCCTAAGGCAGCACAGCGCGTTGATAATTGGGAGATTAACAACGGTATTCTCGACATCACATTCACACTTAGAGATACGACAGAATCAGCAACACCAGAAGGAGGAAATTAAACATGGCAAAAAGTTCAGTGATTGGAATTGATTTGGGAACGACGAACAGCTGCGTAGCAGCGATTGAAGGTGGAGAGGCAGTTGTCATACCGAATGCAGAAGGTGCAAGAACAACACCCAGTGTTGTTGCCTTCGCGAAGGATGGAGAACGGTTGGTAGGAGTCACTGCAAAACGGCAGGCTGTAACCAATTCAGAACGCACTTTCCTTTCAGTCAAGAGGGAGATGGGCACGGATTGGAAAGGAGCAGTTGACGACAATGAATACACTCCCCAGGAGATTAGCGCATTCATTTTACAGAAACTCAAAGCAGATGCAGAGGCCTACCTTGGAACGGAAGTCAACCAAGCAGTCATCACCTGCCCTGCTTATTTCACAGATGCACAGCGTAAGGCAACTAAGGACGCAGGCCGCATCGCGGGTCTAGATGTCTTAAGAATCATCAATGAACCTACAGCCGCAGCTCTGGCTTATGGTGTTGACAAATCTGATGACCAAACAATCCTCGTCTACGACCTCGGCGGTGGTACATTCGATGTGTCAGTTCTTGAGATCTATCAGGTTGATGACCAACCCCAGATTGAAGTCAAGGCAACAGCCGGAAACAACAGGTTGGGTGGCGATGATTTCGATGAGCGCGTCATTCATTGGTGCGTATCTGAATTCAAGAAGAGCAGCGGTATCGACCTTTCAGGCGATGGTCAAGCGATGAGTCGTTTGAAAGAAGCAGCCGAGAAAGCAAAAATCGAACTCTCTGGAACACAAACTAGCCACATCAATCTACCATTTATCACAATGAAGGATGGTAACCCGGAGCATCTTGATCTCAATCTTTCTCGTGCCCAATTCGATGACCTTACAGCAGATCTTGTCGAGGCAACAATGGGTCCAACCCGTCGTGCAATGAAAGATGCAGGTGTCAAATCTGGTGATGTTGACAAGATTCTTCTCGTTGGTGGGAGCACACGCATTCCTGCCGTCCAGGAGGCCATTGAAAGTGAAGCAGGAAAGGCGCCATTCAAGGGCATTAATCCTGATGAAGCAGTTGCCATGGGTGCTGCACTACAAGCAGGTATCATCGTTGGAGATGAAGGTGTCACCGATGTGTTGTTGCTTGACGTCACTCCTCTATCTCTTGGTATCGAAACACTTGGTGGCGTAACGACACCAATGATTGAGAGAAATACGACGATTCCAACACGTCGTTCTGAAGTATTCAGCACAGCCGCAGACAACCAACCTGCTGTGGAAGTGCATGTATTGCAAGGTGAGAGGAAATTTGCGAAGGACAACGTTACGCTTGGGAAGTTCTTCCTTGAAGGAATCCCAGCAGCACCACGTGGAATGCCCAAGATTGAAGTCACATTCGACATTGATGCAAATGGCATTGTCAGTGTCTCTGCCAAGGACACGGGTACTGGCAAGGAACAATCAATCCGTATTGAAAGTGCAACGAGTTTGTCCGAGGATGAGATTCAACAGAAAATCTCTGAGGCCGAAGAATTTGCCGCTGAAGACGAAGCACGTCAGAAGAAGGTCGAACTGCGCAATACGGCAGACAGCATCGTCTATCAGACCCGCCGAACCATGAAGGATGCCGGCGACAAACTCGAAGATTCTGATAAAGAACCGATTGAGGCCAAATTGGTTGAACTTGAAGCACTAATCCGCACCGACGACGGTCCCATCGATGATGATGACCTCGATGAAGACGCGATTCAAGCTAAGGTTCAGGAATTAGAAGAATCCATGCATGGTATTTCTGCCAAGTTGTATGAGGCCGCAGCAGCATCGATGGAAGATGAACAGGGTGGCGATCATACTGGCATCGATGGTGCAGAAGATGTAGTTGACGCAGATTTCGAAGTCGTTGATGACGACGAAAATGAGTGATTTCAACTCCAAATGGAGAGGAGGTGTGAAGATAGGAAAAGGACAATCTGATGTTGACAACCGGGCGAATCAACTGAATCCGAACAACGATGCTTATTGGCAAAGTAGGGGCGAAGATGGGAAACCCGAGTGAACATCAGCAAGAAAAGAAAGTATGTCACTTCAAATGACAATTTTTCGATGTATTTAGCCCCTATGGGGTAAAAACGAGTACATCGACGGGGCGGTTGCCCCATTCCTTTTTTCTCATTATCATTGCGTGATGAGGCGATGCAATGTCCTAACATGAACGCCGGTTGCACCGTGTGCAACCATTGCATTTGTTGATGCGCCCCACGCAGTTCCAGCAATGTCTAGATGTGCCCACGGAATCTGTTCACCATCTCTTTCTTGAACGAACTGCTTGAGGAATGCAGCTGCGGTGTTTGCACCACCCCATCGGCCTTTGCCTAGATTTTGCACATCAGCAACTTTTGAACCAGTCATTTCTTTCTCAAAGGCAGGAAGTAGTGGCATTGGCCAGGCAATTTCATCTTCTGCATTCCCTGCAGCATGTATCCGGTTTGATAGTTCTAAATTATTCGACCAAAGCCCGCTCGCCTCATGACCTAATGCAACAACACATGCACCGGTAAGTGTCGCTAAATCGACCATGTATTCAGGGTCAAGTTCAGCAGTTTTCCACAACCCATCACTGAGGACATTCCGTCCTTCTGCATCTGTATTCAGAACCTCGATGGTCTTTCCAGAGTAAGTGTTGATGATATCTCCTGGTCGATATGCTTCGGCACTTGGCATATTCTCAGCCATACAAGAGATGCCATGGACTCTTCCCTTGTGACCCGTTGCCCAGAGCGCATGCATGAGGCCGAAGACAGTCGCAGACCCGTGCATGTCGAACTTCATGTCCTCCATACCCGCAGATGGTTTGATTGAGATTCCACCTGTATCGAATGTAATTCCTTTACCTACGATGCAAGGTACTCTCTTGCCCTTCTCGGCATCTGGATTGATTGTGAAAAAGCACATGCAAGGTTTACGGATACTTCCTTTCCCTACAGCAATTACTGCTTCCATACCTTCCTTTTTCAGTCGATCATAATCCCAAATCTCAACCTTGACATTCGTTTTTCCTTTTGCCCATTCCGTAGCCCTTCGGGCGTATTCCATTGGATACATTACATTGGCAGGTTCGTTTGCAAGTTCACGTGCAAGATGGACTCCTTCGGCAATCGCAGCAGATTTCTGAACACCTTTGTTGAGTTCTTTCTGATGTCGAAAACTTGCCTGAACATTGAGTGTCCATTCTACTTTTTTGTCTTCTTCATCTTCTTGCATATACTTGTCAAATTGATAGTCGCGAAGAATCATACCTTCAGTAAAAATTGCCATCTGTCCGGTTTTCCAACCTTTTGTGAATCGAACTGTGATATTTTCACCGTGGTCCTTGGAAAGTGATGCGAAGGTTTTGGCACCAGCATCTCTACATTCTTTGTCGGAAGGAGCGTTACCCATTCCGATTAGAATCACCAAACAATCGGTAGTCCATACATTCAGTCGCTTGCCAGATTTGCCGGTGAAGGCATCCGAAGCAATCGCTTCATTGACCAGGCTTCTTTGTGTACGTCCTAAACTCACAAGGGCATTATTGGGGGCTTTTTGCACATTTTCAAAGAGTGGGATAATGAGAATATCCCCGACATCTGTAAATTCACTCACCTTGACATCCATGTAATCACTAAAATCGCCGATTCTTTCACGATATACAAAGGATTGTGTTGAAGAATTACCTTTTCAGGGTATTTTTAGAGTCAGAAAAATCAAAAATCATCATTAAAATGCTCATTTTTCCTTAATCCTGCAAGTCCAATCGCTAAAACCGCCCATATTGGTGATGCGAATGGCAGGAATCCCTTGCTCTTCTTTTCAGAAATTTCGATCAACTCTTCTGGAATTTCTTCATTGACCCATATGCTCGAATCGATGACACGCTTCTGATAGAACAATTCGAAGTGACCATACTCTGTTAGGCTCAGATTCGTCGTATCGAGGTAAACGTGCGAACTGTTGGTTGCAT
>CAYYKF010000053.1:0-13658 GCA_964441035.1 uncultured Candidatus Poseidoniales archaeon | reverse complement strand
GTTCCAACAATCTTCAACTCGATGTTCTTCGCTTCTGGGCTTTCCTTTGACAGAGGAACTTCAAGAGGCATGTGAAGGATGACTTCTTCCCCATTTTCAAACAATACTGCAACGTGATAGGTACCAGGAATCGCATCCACAAGATGGAATGACCCTGGTTTCACCATATCGCCACTATATTGCCCTGTTCCTTGGAACACACCGGTTCCATTTATTGTACCGAAAGTCGAGAGGGATTCAAATGTGGTATCTACCTCAAAAACGCCCGCGCCAATAATCGTCTCACGGAACAAATTGGTCGTGAATGATGCTGTGTCATTCGCGGTGAATTTGCCTGTAACATTTTCTACAAGTCCATCGATGAGGAATGTGTCCGTTACAGCCGCATTAATCAAACAATAAGACGTGTTATCCGCCATCAATGTACCATTAACACAAGGTGGAGCAGGATCTCCTGCAATGGACCCCACTAATGTACCACGACCGTTGATGTGGCCGTCACCAGTGAACGAATGATTATGCAATATCAATCGAGTGAAATTTCCAGTGAAATCAGTTGCTGTTGCCGTTCCTTCTGAAATCATCACTCCTGAGCCAGTGAATGTTACTTCCCCAGTTGCACTTGGGCCGTACTCACGCTCGCCTTCGACCTCACCGGTCGATGTGCGAATTATGTATCCGTCCTGTTCGGGGTTATCTGACCAGATGCTGGAGATTCGCAAATCCATATCGGCAACTGGTTGGTTGTTGAAATCACCGTGCCCTTCCCACATAATCGTACCTGATGCACCACTCGCTTCGACACGTACATCAGAAGTGATGACTGCTTCTCCATTGGAATGCCCATCTGCTCCGTTCACTGTGACTGTCGACTCTCCCAACCAAGTTGAACCTGAAACATTAGCAAGAATACCTGTAATTGGATTGATGGTGCGATCCTCATTTGAGTCCGTGACGAAATCAAGCAGCCAAGATTGAGCTGTATTTGCATCAGATGTTCGCATTTCATCCCGTGCTGCAGTTAGATCACTATCGCCCATAAATGCTGTGATTCTCAGACGACCTGAAGGTACTACGACACTGTAATGACCATTCTCATCAGCCTTTGTAGTAGTGATTGGAATCCAATAAGTACGTTCATCTAAATCGGTATTGTCTTCACCACTGAATGCATCTCTCTCAATCAATATGTTCGCATCAGGAACTGAGCCAATGTCACCCAGAACAATGTCTCCTTCCAATGTGGCTCCAGAATAGTACTTGAGAATCTTAACGCCCGTATTCGCAGAACTCAAAGTATTCGCTGAAGCGCCCGGTTCGTACCAATTCGCGAGGGCAAAGTGTGACATCATTGCTCCTGGAAGTGGCCTAGCATACATCAGTGGTGTATCTGGGGTTCCGTATGAGTACTGACTAAGATGTTGTGCAGGTTGTGCGATTCGGCTACTTTCAGTATCCAAACCGAGGTGGGGGCTTCCGTATCCAGTATAGGTACGAGAAATCATCGTGTTGAAGAACGAAGGTTGTTGATCTACGCGAACATCAACCAACTCAATGAGGTCTCCACCTGTCCCTGACTGGCTGGCCAAAATATCTGCAACGTATTCCTCTTCAAATTGAGCTCCTGTCATCTCTTGCTCTGGTCGGTCACCGCGCTGAGTGATGTAGACTGATTGAAGATAATAATCTGGATCAAGGCCACTCAATGTAGTTGGAGCATAGAAAATTCCTGTCGGATTCCCATAATGTAATCCTTGTTCACCATACTGATATCCACCAATAGGATACAACCGATTGTCCACTGCGAAATATCGAATGTCGTTGTTTCGAACAACAGTTTCACCAGGTCCACCTTCGTATGTTGCAACCTCATATTCAAGAGACGTCAAATCATGGTATAATGCCACCAATTCGGGCATCTCAAATGCTGTCGTAAGTACCTGGCGTGAAAACGCAAATCGTGCATTCTGTCGATGAAGCGAAGTCGATACATCGCTGAATTCTGAGACTATGTCGCTAGTATACCAATAATCACCAATGATGTAATGTGTGGTAGAATCGCTAAAACCACTCGTTTCCCAATCAATTTTACTATTGTGATCAAAAGCGGTAATTGCTTCAACTTCACTTGTGTAAATGCCAATCAATTCACGGTTTTCGTACAATCGGTAACTGGTTGCTGTTTCCATGGTACCATCACTTTGGATTTCATGCCCTTCAGCTAGAACAACATCGTCAGCAGTTCCAATGACGGTGTAAGCGCGATCCTTTACTGCATCACCATCAGGCAATTGATTTACGGCAACCCATTCATTCCAAGTAGCATCACTCGGCATGTGGCTCTTCATGACATTGCTAAACTGTCTGGTGAAGCGCTCTCCATTTTCGTCATCAGGATCGTCCCTGATTTCTTGGAACATGTCGCCTTGCGCTAGTGTCGTGATAAATAGCGCAAGTGTGTCATGTTCTCCATCTGCGAGCAACATGTTTCCTGCAGCAGGTATTCCTGACTGGAAGTTGTCTGCAACAGTCGGGTGCTGACCCTGAGCAAGTGCTTGGAATCCATAATCCCACCACGACACGAATGCCGGTCTTTCAGAGAACGTCATGTCTGAATCTTGATGCTCTAGCCAATCGTAGGCTTCATTCCAAGAACGTCCATTGAATCCTGGACCGAATGTTCCCATGTACCAGCATTTCCCGCCACAAGATGTTGTGGAATCATCACCAACGCCGTAATCAGAATATGGAGAACCATCAAAGACGGACCAGCCAAACAATTCAGAGCGGAGAACATCCGGTAATAACCCATGAATTGTGTCATCTAGTTCCTTCTCTCCGGTCTCGCCACGCGGGATTCCAGAGTCAAGTCCGTAAATGGCATGCTGACTGAATAATAGGAGGAGAACGAGGCCGATTGCTGGAACACCAGGGTGCTTTCGACCTGCACCTAGCGTTGAACGTAATCGGGCACCAGAGCTGGAAATACCAAGGCGACGCCAAGTCTTCACGTATTCTTTTGAACCGGCCCATTGCCAAATCCCTACAATCGCTGCAGCCCCCATAATAGCCATGATTGGAGTTGCGTTGAACATGAATCGGCCAGCTGACCAAGCCATGTAAGATGCAACTAGAATCCAAATCGAAAGCACAAGTTGAGGCTGATTGCGATGACGGAGACCGCGCCAAAGCATGATGACGCCCATGCCCAATGCTAGGATGAATACAAGCGGGCCAAAGTTTGCAAACAATTGTCCACGACTTGGTGCTTGAGCTTCAGCAATCGTTCCGAAAACCTTGTTCTTCGAGAAATAATACCCACCGGTGAAAAGAACATCCCAACCGTTGTAGATATCGAATACTTGTAGGATGTAAAGGCTGAATAGTAGGATACCAAACAGCCCGCCACCCATCACGATAACCATCAACCAGGGCTTATCTCTGAAGGCCGTTACGACCCAGCCATTGACCACAGTAAATCCAAGGATGTAGAACATCGGTTGGAAACCACTTGCGTCCCAAATCAGGTTCAACTCCATGTTGCCATAGAATGGGAGGGGTAGAAGGAACGTTGTCAACATCATCACAATAGCAGCAGATGTCAATGGCATGCTGTCACGCCGTCTTAACAGATTGAGCGCTGTCTGCACGAAGAAGGCTGCATAGATGATTGCTAGACCATATACGAATCCTTTCCATCCGAGAGCCACCGTTGCAAAACACACACCCGCCAAAATGGCGTTTGCCATCGCTTCAGTGTGCTTACTGAAAGACGCCTGGATGCCTTTCACGAGTTGTAGGGGATTCCAATGTGAATTCTCAAGAAGACGGTCGCTTCCTGCACATTGCACAGCACACAACCAGAAATAGAATCCTAATGACATGAACAAGATTACGAATGCATCGTGGTCTGCGAGGGCGAAAGTACTGTGACTTACGTGCCCTGGCATCAGTGCCATAAGCCATGCACCGACTGCGCCAGCCCCTTTGCCAAAGAAACGTCTGCAGGTCGCAGCAATCGGTAGCACTGTGAGAGCCCCATAAATTGCAGGCATTGCGGCGATTGACCACCATGCTGCATCATATACATCTCCAGGTAGGAAAGGATTCAACATCTTACCTCCAAGAGCCAAGGACCAACTGAATAGAGGTGGTCGAGGGTTGATGGAACCGACAGGATATGAACGATCCATGTCGATTATGAAATGGCTATTCTGTGCCAAAATGTAATCGATTGCACGTTTCATGTACCAAGGGTCGGAACCTCCAGTCATATCCCATTCGCCAGTTCCATTGGCGTTCATTGCGGGAATGACATTCCACAATGTCCTAACTACAAGGGCTGCAAGCAAAGCGCCAGCGACTGTAATTCCATACCAATGCTTGGACCACCACTGCCGTGCTAGTCCTGCAGCTCTGCGTTCTGAGCCTTTGAGGAGTTTACCAGTAAAACCTGCCCACAGCACAATCGAATTCAGCCAGAAGAATAATGCGAACCAAGTAAATGCTCCAAGACTTCCTGAAAGGAAACTCAAATCACTTAATCCGAACAATCCACTGTCTTGCCATCCACCAATGCTGTATAATATCCAGTTCATACCGATTAGACCGGCGAGAGTACGCCAATGTTCCGCCCAACAAAAAGCGATAAAAATCGCAATGATACCGGTGAAAAATGCCCAAAAGAAACCAATGTTTTCACCTAGGAAAATTGCATCTGCATTTTCAAGACTGTGCAAATGCCACAAGCTGAAGGCGTGTGCACCTATCCATACCAGCAATGCTGTGAACAAAGGGATACACTCCTTTCCTAGTATGTCTGGTAAATCATTGAACCAGCCACCCTTGCCCGGGTTTTGTAGCCTACCACGTAGTGTGAGGGCAATAATCGCACCTGCAATGATGGAAATAACCCACCAAGTGAAGAACAGATATGCGGTTACAGATCGATTGATGTCGAGGATATCATAGTAACCGGCCAAAGCTCCTTCTTCAGTCCATTCGTGTCCTGCTGCAGCCACCTGGATGGCAAATAGGAAACCTGCGACCAATCCTACAAGAATTATCTCTTCCTCGTGCCGCTTGGCTCGATCAAAGAGATGTACTCCAATCGCCATCACCGTAAAGACAAGGCCGAGTAAGGCTGCTCCATCGTAAATGTGTAGCAGCCCAACGGCTCCGATGACGACAGCGAATCCAAGGGAAACGAGAGAGGGGCGAGTCCCGAGAGGTTCGAAGATGATGCGGGGTGCTTTGCCAAGAAGACCGCCAGCCAAAAGCACGACAGTCATCATCAGCAGTGTATTCCAATCACTTGCATCGTAGTCGACGACATTCCAAGTTGCGGCAACCATCATGGCCAACATGATGGCAATCGTCACAGGAATTGCCAGCAATCCGTGTAATGGACCGCGGGTCGTCTCTGTCTCATTTTTCTCATCCATTGTTTTCCCTCTCATGGGTTTTTGACAGCATCCGCTCACTGTCAGCGACGCCGCGACTTGAGCCTTCGTTATAACCTCTCCTCACGCGCTCGCGCGAGGGATGGCGCTCAGTGCAACGATTCGAGCATCTCCTTCAAAGTGCTCTATGACCAATATCTCGTCGGAAATGCGAACCCCTAAGATGAACCTCAGAAAGCTTCTGATAAGCAAGTTCTTTTGCCTCAAATAAAGTTGGAGCAATGCCTGTCGCTGCTAGGACACGACCACCACTAGATAGCAGAAGGCCATCGGACATTTTTGTACCTGCATGATGAATGAATGAACGCCCTTCATCCCCATCATATGACGAAAAATTACCTGTAATTTCTAGTCCGGTTGTCGGAGGACCAGGGTAACCCTCCGAAGCAAGTACCACAGTCAATGCATGAGCATTGTGAAATGTAGGCATAGAATCTGAAAGGCGTCCTTCTGCAACTGCAAGAAGAAGGTTACACAAATCACTGGAAATTAATGGGATGGTGACTTGAGTTTCAGGGTCTCCAAAACGGACATTGAATTCAACCACCGAGGGTGCTCCAGAATCATCAATCATCAAGCCGACATACAAGCACCCTCGATAGGGTATCTCTTGCGAGGATAGATGCGCGTGCATGGGTTCAACAATCTCTGAAATTGCGCGTGAGCGGATTTGCTCAGTTACAACAGGAGCAGGGGCGTAAGCGCCCATACCTCCTGTGTTCAAACCCACATCTCCTTCTCCAACTCTTTTGTGATCTTGGCTACATGGCAATGCAACAAAACCAGATTCGTCCATCATTACAAGCATGCTGGCTTCTTCACCAGACAGGAATTCTTCTAGCAACACGAAACCATCTGATTCGATCGATTCAATGATGAATTCCCGCGCTTCCATACGGTTCTCTGTTACGACCACCCCTTTTCCGCCAGCCAGAACATCTCTCTTCACGACCCACGGTGAACCAAAATCATCCAATATTGAGTCAACTTCACTTGTACTGTCAAGTCGTGCGACTCTTGCAGTGGGTACACCGAGTGAAAACATGACTTCTTTGGCATGGGTCTTGCTTCCTTCTAACATGGCTCCTTTTGAATGCGGGCCAAAGCACGGAATACCTTCGGAACGTAAGGAATCAGCCAATCCTGCCACCAGTGGACCTTCTGGGCCGACCATCACCAAATCAGCATCGAGAGATTTTGCGAGTGCAACTTGTCCAGAAACATCACTGGCATTGACTGCGTGATTGGTGGCAATGTCAGCGGTTCCTGCATTACCTGGAGCAACATGAACGGCGTCAACTGATGCGCTCTCAACCAAACCAATGGCAAGGGCATGCTCTCGGCCGCCTCCACCTACAATGAGTACGGTTCGCCCCATGGAGGCTTGAGAGGCCATTCGGCCTTTGAAGAGTCGCTTCAATAGGGGACTTCTTTCAGACCCAACTTGTAACCAAAAATATTGGTCGCGCGGTGAATTACTGGTGTCAATATCAATACCCACAGCATTGGCTTAATCAGTACGGAATCACCAACCAAAGCATCACTAAAAAGAAGAAGGCCAAGGAGGAATGTACAGATTGCAAATGGTAGTGTGTCCAATAAAGGGGCGCTGGAAGATACGGTGCCTTCACGTTTCATACCACGTCGACGTTTGATGAATGAACCAAGGCAATCGCCGACCATGCAACCTAGCCCAAGCATTGCTCCGACAAAGAATGCTGTTCCCCATTCCCCACCAATCCAAAACCAGTCACCTGAGTTCGACCAAGCCAGTGGGTCAAGAAATACACTACCGTCGTATACATCTCTACTTGAGCCAATCCAATGTGTGAACATTCCCAAAAATCCAGCAACTACGACTGCACCGAACAAACCGTTCCAAGTTTTACCATCGCCAAGAATTCGATTACCATCAGACATTGTGCGGCCACCGTCAATAGATTTTATTGGAATCCCTGTTAACTCTGGTATCCACTTTCCTCCGAGCATCGCGCCCGTATTGGCAAGATATCCTGGAAGATACAACCAAAGAACCAGAATAAGGCCCCCGACACCTTCCCACGGATTTGCCGCTACCAGTCCCATCGAACCCCTTCTTAACTTGCAGTCTTTGAGAACTTGTGCTCGAAAAGGCGTAGCCTTCATGTTCTGTGAGCGGCGGAGACTTCCCATGAGCCACCGTACCTTGCCGATATTGTTGTCCGCGCTGATGCTAGCAAGTCTAATCCCTTTCACGACTGCTGATGTTGCTCCGGATGGTGGAGGGACCGTGACTATCTCAGAAGATAAAACGTGGGATGTCGATGGAATTCTTGATGCAACAGTTGTGGTCGATGCCCCTGCGACACTCACCATAAATGCCAATTTGGTAGTGGCTGATGGTTCATCGATTACGATAAACCAAGGTGCTTCTCTCATTCTTGAAGATGCCTCGCTTGTTGCTGATGCCGGACCGCATTCAATCATGCCAATATCAAGTTCTAATAATGCCAGTTTGATTGTGCCTTCAAGCCTATCAAGCAGCGGTTTTACGCTTCGAATCATTTCCGCAGAAGGGTGGAATCTCGATGGCTGGTCTGTTAGATGGGATCAATTTCCTGCACAGGACCTAAACGGAACCGAAGATGAGATTGATTTCACAGCACCAAAGAATGATTTCCGTCTCTTCTTTGACTTGAATCCTGGGAATTTTTCCACATTGGTCATCGACCGCCTTGAAATCATCGAAGATGGAAATCCCACCCCATACACCGTTCTTGGTATTGATGCCGACCCTACTGACTGCTTTTTGGCTGGAAAGGATATTCTTCCTGATACCCACTTCTTCCCACTCACAATCGATGGAAGTGCCAGTATCAAAAACAGTATGATACAAGGTGCAGATGTGTCAATTTCAGGTGCTGTCACAACAGATGAGGCAACTTTCATCGCCTCAGGACCTCTAAACGTTGCAGGTTCTGATGCTAGTTTACTCATGCAAGGTGGTAGTGTGAAAATACCAAAGTATCCCTACGACCATGATGTGCGCCTCGATGCTTTTGCAGATATTCAATGGGGAGCAGCATTAGGGACTGGAGGGCTCATTGACAGATGGGAACGTGTGGTTCCAGAACAGATTATCCACATTCCTGTTAATTCTCAGGGCATTGGATGCCCGGCCACTGGTTGTGTGAAATACACATATCATGGCCTTGGGAGTCCAAATGCTGGTAGTATGGAACATAAGATTCCAGATTCAAATGGTAATGTTTCTGTACCCTCAAGAACCGTCGAAATCGGTTGGGCTGATAGTACCGATGTTTGGACAGAAACAGGATACATAGAGATTGTTCAATTCCTAACCGTTTGGAATTTCAATTCATCAATTGGTTCATGGAGTGAGGGAGAAATGATTCCAATGCCGCATGACGTAGCAGTGTTCAACATCATCGAACATCTGAATTATCCTATCATTTCAGTTGATGCTGTTACACTCGATTCAGATACAGCGGAAGTGGGTAGTTCGCTTGAGGTTGAAATTACAGTTTCCAATTCAGGCACAGAGGCCGCCATAGTTGCAACCGTTTGTGATATTGCAGGAACAGGTGAGTATGCAGAGATGACACCCATTTTCGCTGTGCTAACTCTTGCACCTGGTCAGACGGATACTGCCGACATGAAATGGAGTTACGGGCAAAGCGGTTCTGCAGGATTGGTGTGCTCTGTAAACAATCCAGCCCAATTGCTTGATTCAAGCCTCTTCCTGACCAATTTGAACATGACTGCAAGTTACGGTGATTCTGTCGAAGTTGAATGGGGCGACAAAGACCAAGGTGAGATTGATTCAATGCTGGTTGTAGGTGCTTTGATTATTCTCATTGTTGTCTGCATTGGCGCATTCACCCGCTTTGCTCAGCAGGGTGCATTCGGTGGCCAGCCAACAGCTGAGGAAATTGTCGAATATCTAGAGGATGAAGATGATGACGAAGACGACGATGAGCGTGTCGATCGCTTCAAGGAATTATTGCGTGCTGAAGCAGATGATGATGATCTTGAGGATTAATCAAGACGATGCACATGTCGGGTCTTCATTGAATTCTTCCCAGTAAACTGTACCAGCGGGCACAGGCGGCTGTGCCGCAGGGTCACCATCACTGTGTTCTTCCTTATCTTCGTACAAGTAATAACTCGTAGAACTGGATACTTCAGTTCCATTTTGAAGCGCAGTTACAGTCAATGAATAGCAACCATATCCTTCACTTAAGGCAATATCATTCTCAAAGTAATCATTTCCATCGCACATGAAAAAGAACTCCGTGGTCAAATCTCCAATCATTGAGGATGCATTGGATTGACCACAGCCGATATCACGTTCGTCCCACTCTGCTGCTGTTCCGACGACTGAAATATTGTAATTCTCAATTGTGTCGGTATCGCTGTCCATGTGAACAAAATTCATGTTTATGTCATATTGCCCATTAATTCGAGCAGGAATTGAGGCATTATTCGGAGGCTCATCAGTACCTTCACCAACCCAACCTTGAATGTGAATATAATCAATGCACGTAGCGTGATCATTATTTGGACAATTCTGGTCAGTTATGTGCCCTTTGGCGCGCTCATCTACATCCGTGATAGATTTGGTCAATTCAAATGTTGGAAGTGTGATTGAGGCGGAGGCACCATCGAGAGTCACAGTCACAACATACGGTACTTCCTTCAATACTGGACCTCCACTTGAAGTAACTCCGTCGATTTGTAGAGCGTTATTGCAATAGAAATCGGAGACCATTAGCGTGATGATACCATAGTCGTCATCACCGACTCCTTTCTGGTCAAGAGATACGGACCTTATATCCGTCCAAGCTTCACATCCGGATTGTTTGACTTTGATGTCAACATCTCCTTCTGTAAATTCTGAGCCGAAAAGTCCGGCTGAATGGCGCAAGTTCACCGTCACAATACTGGCGCCTGTATTCTCATCCATGGTCACCTCTGCATCACTCAACAATAGAGACCCTCCGAATTCCATTCCCGCAACATAAGGTATTCCGCCAAGGAGGAGGTAAACTACAACCAGTGCACCCCATTGCATTGGACGGAGACTCTCGCCACCATTCTTTGAATTCTTAATGTGCTGAGAAGCAAGGAATCCTGAACCAATCAATACGGCAAGAGCCAGATATCCACCTGCTGTAATAAGATACATGAAATGAATCAATATCATTGAAAGTATGAGTGTGAACACTGCTCCATAGAGGAAGAGGGGTTTGTCCGACCAAGAAGAAAATACGCCTGGTCCCGATGATGCCTTGGAAAGAAGTCCTCCCCCAGTGCTACCACTCGTTTCTGCATCGAGTACTTTCTTTTCTTCCTTGAATTCAGGATTATCCGGGTCTCCAGTTGCACTGAATACACCCTCTCCTAAATCCTCAGATTTCTCTTTCGCCTTCTCCAGTAACCCACCACTCATGCGTATCACCTATGACCAGACCTCATCCTCGTGGTTATCAAACCGTTGGTTTGAATGAGTCGCTCCCTTACGCTTTGCGTAATCATTGGAAACAGCGGGATTAGATGAACGGATCCGCTGAAATCGGATTGCTACCGTCAAGATCCTCACGGTTGACCCCGCGGCGGACAGTGAATGCAGCAGCTAGACCAATCATCAATAGACTTGGAATCAGCATGAATCCTGGCAGATAAACACCGCGAATGTAAATGGTAACTTGTTGGCATTGTGTCATTGCTAGAGCCTTGTCGATGCTGGAGCGGAGCGAGTGGTCACTGACTGCACAGAAAGTGAGTTGGTAATATGTATCAGACCAACCTTGCTTCTTCGGAGTTCGCATCATCACACGCATCGTCTCTGGAGGTGCCTTAGATTCAATCCAAGTGTTCGTCTCAGGCAATGAAATCTGGAAGCCCTGGTCCTCTAGTTTCTCGCGATTATCCACACCGATCATGAACTGGTCTCGATTGTTTCCGTCATTGTAAATCTTGAACTCAAACACATAGTCAACCTTTGGTCGGAGTTGGCGGAAGGGCTCTTCAGCCTGAACACGGAGTAAAGCGAACTGCTTGACTACGACCATCACGTTTGTGACTTGAGATGTGCATGTTGCACATGGTGCACCATTGGCTTGGTCGACTCGAGCGGAGATGGTCACCTGTCGGCTACCTTCTGTCATTTGATCCTCACCGCGGACAACCACTTCGAAAGTGGATGTATCACCAGCAGCGACAGTGATGGAACCAGGTGCGCTGTAGGTGAGTCCTGCGGATGTAATCTGAATGTTGACTTTCTCGACGTATAATGTTGGATTCGTCGCATCACAATAGGTCGTACCGATTCTTGTGTCACCAGGAGCGACATCAATCTCTACTGCTGTGGGTGAACACAAGATATTGATATCCGGGTTCACTTGGGCTTCGGCATTATCAACTGTGCCGGCCCAACTACTCAGCACATAGATTGTCATTAGCATGGTCATTCGGAAGACAGACTTCACAGGTTCCACCATAGGTGGCCTGCACATCAGCCATACATAAGCGTTAGTAGGTCCCGAACCGAATATGGTAACGCGGTGGTTAGAAATCAAGGTCCTCTAAATCCATGTCCAAATCATCTAACTCGTCGTCAAGGTCATCCAAATCATCAAGGTCATCCAAATCGTCAAGGTCATCCAAATCATCATCGAAATCATCGAAATCATCGTCATCCTCGTCCTCATCGTCAAACTCATCTTGGTATTGGCCACCACGCCTCTTTCGAATAAGTGAACCTGCAACTGCGAGCACAACCAAGGAAGCAAGTATACCGCCAGATGCCCAAGCCCAAGTTGGAATATTCATTGAAGAGAAATCTAGAATGCCCGTTTCTGCAGCGGTTGCATTCACCGTGAAGACCTCAGATTTGCTCATCATATTGCCATGCCATGATGAAGAGACTATGACTTTCACTTCGATTTTTTCAGTTGAGAGTTCCTCAGGAGGAGTCATGCTGATTGTGAAAGATGCCGAGCCACCTTTTGAAGCCGAAAGAACGGTGTCAGGAGAAATGCTGACATTGAAGCCACGAGAAGACAATTCACCTGTGGCCACTGAAATATCATACAAATCTGCGTCGTTGCCCATGTTCCTCACAAGCACTGTAACAGAGCCCGGCATTCCACCGGCATCCATCTTGAGAGAATTTGGAGATATCTCCATCGTGAAATCAGAATACGAATCAATCTCAATCAGAATGTTCGATTCGCCGCTTGGTCGTATCTGCTCAGCGATTGGAATTCCATTGAAGGATTCAACTTCAGCAGATACTGTTACGTTTCGGGATTGCGGAGCCATTCCTTCTGTTCCAGCAATTGCGACTTGGATGTCGACGGATGCGCCGCCTGCAACACTTACCGACGTTGGACCCACGGTATTCAAACCATCAGCGTCGTAATCGATGGCGATTTCCTCAGTACCCAATGAGGTATTCTCGACCGTGCAAGTTGCTGTAATGTAATTTGATCCAGTCGGGGAAACGTCCATCTTTGCAGGGTTTTCTGAATACTGACACGTGACCTCCACACCTGGTCCAACTTGTCCACCAGCAAAAGGCACCAGCAGTGGAAGAAGAAAGAGAAAAATCACGGCTGGCCGCAGCCTCAGCAGACCCTGCATCACCACACTCTCACCGTCACTCATTGAAGAAGGGTTCGTGTGTTCAAAGTGGACCCCACCGGATTTGAACCAGTGACCACCTGGTTATGAGCCAGGCGCTCTGACCAGACTAAGCTAGGGGTCCGTGGGACGCGATGAGAAGGGCTTGGCATTTCAGCCTTCACTCTAAGACATGGCGGACTGAATGGCTTCCTCAGAGGCCTCACGGCATTCCTCGGGTACGAACAACATGATGTCGTTTTGAGGTGCTGCGATGCTTGCAACAAGTGGACTGACCTCAGCGATATCACGTCCATCCTCGAGTCGAATTCCTTCACTGTAGGGTCTGTAACCCTCCTTTGAGACGCGTGCAACAATCATATCTTCCTCTGGGTCGAAACCTGCTGCGGACAAAATATCCTTGACAGTATTCATCGCTCCCCAGAAGGCAACTTCTGTCAAATCCCTCACGCGCACGCGCTTGTGCATGCCCGAGCGTGATTCAAGCATGCCTGCCCATTTGGAAAGTACGGGGTCGGGGTGTGTCGAGAATGCCGACAATTCTGCCTG
>CAYYKF010000052.1:9829-13836 GCA_964441035.1 uncultured Candidatus Poseidoniales archaeon | reverse complement strand
GTCGGCATCAGCCATCTTGTGAATTGTATCGAAAATGGAGACACCATTCGATCTTACGTTGGATTTGAACCCAGTGGAAAAGCACATGTTGGCTGGAAAATCATTGCTCTTAACTTGCGCAGAATGCTGGACGCCGACGTGAATGTATTGATTTTCATGGCAGATTGGCATGCTTGGGTGAATGACAAATTTGGTGGAGATATGGAGAAAATTCATGTCACTGCGAAGTATATGGAAGAGGTCTTCAGGTCGTTACTAGGGCACCCTGATGAGGGAGATGGGCCCGGACAATTGCAATTCGTATACGCTTCTGAATTGATGGATAGTGGAGATTATTGGGCCCGCGTTTTACGCTGTTCAAAGAACATGAGCCTTGCGCGCGCAAGAAGAACATTCAGTATCATGGGAAGAGACGAAGATTCAGGAGATGGAGACCTCTCCAAATTCTTCTATCCCGCAATGCAAGCTGCAGACATATTTGAGTTGGACATCGATATTGCCTTGGGTGGTATGGATCAACGCAAAGCACACATGTATATGCGTGAAGTTGCCGACACTTGGAAATGGTCGAAAGCAACCTGTGTCCATACACCGATATTATCGGGACTGAAGAGTGCAGGAGGGCGCATGGAGTCCTTTGATCATAAGATGTCGAAATCCGACCCCTCTGGTGCAATTTTATTGCATGATGCTCCAGACCGCCTTCGAAAGAAGATGCGTAAGGCATACCTCGATGTGGAGAAGGATGATTCTCCAATTTACGAACTATTGCAACATTTGATTCTACCTGAACAAGGTTCGATTACAGTGACACCGAATCCAGAATATGGTGAACCATCAACATATGATTCCGTTGAGGGCTTTGTGGCAGCAGTTAATAGTGGCGCAGTCCACCCTCTAGATGCTAAATTTGCAGTTGCAGATGCGGTTTCTACAAGTTTGGCGGATTTGCGTTCGCATTTCGATGCAAATCCAGAATTTCTTGATGCAGTGACTGCCATCACAGAATAAGGGAACTGTTTGAATTGCCCCAAATATCGAGGTAATACTATCACCACTTGTGTTGAGCAACCTCCATGCAAGGTGGAACTACAAAGGGTGTTAATTCCCAAGGCATCCTCACAATCCTCCTCATCATGTTATTGCTATTTCCTGGTTGCCTCAGTTTTGGTAATGACTCCGATTCAGAGGATACACTCAATCCTCCTGTGGACCCTCCTGGAACCGATTGTGCAGATGGATTCACTGCGTTTGGAAATGAAAGTGTATTCGCCTATGAGGGATTTGAACAGGTAGACGACGATAATCCTCAGAATACGATTTTCAAGCGCTGGGAAGGTGGCCACAATGATTCCTTTCAGATCGTAACTGATGAATCTCGTTCGGGAGAGAAGGGATTTCGAGTCGACATCACTCCAAATGAAACAACTCAGGGGGGAGCCGATCGACCAGTCAAGAATCGTGTCGAGTTTGGCATCAGTCCAGGGCATTTGGCCTGTCACGAAGTTTGGTATGGTTGGTCTTTCATGATTCCTGAAAATTTCACAGATACACCAGAAAACGGCACTGGATTCAATGTGATTGCACAATGGCATGATCAATCTGGTGACCCAGACAATCGTTCGATTCTCAATCCACCTATCTCAGTTCTGTATGGAACAAGAGATGGTATGACCGGAATCGGTTTGAAGTATGGATTGAATGATGTGAATCGCCATTTCATGGCTGAGGAGGTCATCGAGAAAGGAGTTTGGTACGACCTCATTTTTCACATCGGATGGTCTGAGGATTGGGATGGATTCACCACGGTATGGATGAATGGTGAAATAATCACCAATGGTACTGTGACTGGTCCGAATATGCATCATTGGCGTCCCCATTACTGGAAAGCGGGTCTTTATCGCGGTGAAGTTGGACAGGATTCAACACTGGTGAACAATTCTATTTTCTATGATGAATTCAGAATTGGGCAAACGTACGATTCTGTAAATCCGAATCAATCTTGAAACCCCCAATTCCCTGACACATCAGCCCCACAGATTGAAGTTACTCGAAATTGATATTCTCTTGATGATTCAGTATCGGGGGCATTATTCAAGGGCATCATTGAAAGACAAAGTCGGTTCGGCAGAGAATAGTTTGGGGGCGTAATTCTTGACCGATGTAGGAATTGATGACATTGCTATCCATTTCCCACATCTATATTTGGATATGAAGGATTTCGCCGAGATGCGTGGTGCAGATTATGGTAAATTGAACAAAGGACTTGGTTTGGAAGCCATGTCGGTTCCAGATTATCATGAAGATACTGCTACCATGGGCGCCAACGCAGTCACACGTTTGATTGATCGAAATGGCCTTGATCCTCGAGAAATCGGGCGTATGTACCTCGGTACTGAGAGCGCCTTGGATGGTGCGAAACCGACAGCGACCTACATATTGGATATGCTAACACAGCGTTATGGTAATCGCTTTGGCGAAGATTGTTTCAGGAATTGTGACGTTGTCGACATGACATTTGCCTGCATAGGCGCAGTAGATGCCTTACACAATACCCTTGATTGGGTGGCTCGAGGTGGAGAATCAGGCAGCCGAATTGGTATTGTTGTTTTCAGTGATAATGCGAAGTACGACCTTGAATCCGCTGGAGAATATACGCAAGGAGCAGGTGGTGGAGCCCTCTTAATCCGCTACAATCCAAGATTATTATCGATTCCAGATCGGTGGGGAGTATCAACTTCTCCAGTTCACGATTTCTTCAAACCACGTCGTAATGTTTCAATCCGGTCAGTCATTTCTCACGTCGTACAACTCGCTCGCGAAACGGGTGCATCATTGAAAGAGGGATTGGTAGATAGGATGATCCGCCATCTTCCCGAATCAACAGTACGTAGACTTGGGATTTTCAAGCATGGAGAAGACAAGGTCCAAGTTCATCGCGACGAACCGGTATTTGATGGCCAATTCAGCAATCAGTGCTATCAGGAAGCGGTTGCCGAGGCATTCAGAGATTTCCGTCAGAAATCAACTCTAGACGGTCGCTGGGATTCTGAAGGAGATACAGTACTGACCGAAGATTGGTCTCGAATTATCATGCATCTTCCGTATGCATTTCAAGCCAAAAGAATGTTTCCTGCAGTCTTTGCATATGAGCGCCAGGGAAGCGCATCTTGGGACGATGTAGAATCTGAAATTGGTCTTCCTCCAAACATTGATGATTTCGATGAGACAAACGAGGGAAGAATAGAGCACGAAAGGGCGATGGATGTCTATCGTAGAGCGATTTCAAAGACGTCGGCATATCGTGAGTTCCATGCAGAGAGAATCGAGAAGGGACAGCGTGCAAGTAGTTTGATTGGAAATCAATACACGGGCTCTATTTTCCTTGCGATGATGTCGACTTTTGAATCGGATTATGAAGCAGATTCACATCTGGAAGGGTCATTCTTTGGTTTGTGTGGATATGGTTCTGGCGCCAAGGCGAAGGTCTTCGAAGGAATTGTCGGAGAAAGGTGGAGGGAAGTGGTCGCAAGCTGGAACATGTTTGAGCGAATGTCAGGTCGTCTGGCCATAGATCAACTGACGTATGAAGAACTTCACAAAGGTACACACGCAGGTTCAGTTGTACGCCCCCGTGGAGAATTTGCTCTCGTCGATGTCGAAGAAGAAGGTGTACGTGAAGGTGCACGCAACTACGCTTGGGTCGAGTGATTCACACGAATTCGTTGGCGAATCGTTCTTAGAGGGACTTCCGTTGCCGCATCACCGTAGGTGATGCAAATGGCAGATATCGCAGTTCTCCTGAAACAAGTTCCCGACACCAATGCGAAGATTATCGTCTCTGGTGGGCGGGTTGATGAAAGCGCAGTAAACAAGTGGTCAATGAGTCCATTTGATGAATATGCACTTGAAGCGGCATTGGGTATTGGTGGCTCGATTACTGCCATTACGTGCGGTCCAGATCGCGCCAAGAAGATGCTCACAGATGCGGCTGCAGTCGGTGCATC
>CAYYKF010000052.1:0-9729 GCA_964441035.1 uncultured Candidatus Poseidoniales archaeon | reverse complement strand
AATGTCAAAGGAATTATGATGGCCAAGAAGAAGACAATCGAATCTTTGTCTCCTTCAGATTTAGGCGTTGAATTAGGTACATCATCTGTGAATCTTGACAGTCAAGCACCTCCAGCGGAGAAACCCGCTGGTCAGAAATTTGAGGGTGCAGAAAGTGTGGCAACCGTGGTTGGGAAACTACGTGATGAAGCCAAGGTGATTTGAGGAGGTGAATGGAATGGTAACAGTCATTGCAGAAACATCAGGGAATAGTTTGCATCCAGTCACTGCACAACTAATCGGAGCAGCAGGTGATGGAGCAACAGTGCTTTGCCCTGGTGGGATTGGTGCATCAGAAGCTGCCAGTCTAGCCGGCGTTAGCAAGGTTATCTCCGTTGAAGGTGATTGCTTTTCATCTTTTGATGGTGGGGCTTGGGCAGAGGCTCTTGGCTCTCTTACTGAAGGTCGAGTCATAGCAGCCGCTACACCAAATGGCCGAGAAATTGCTTCACGAATAGCCGTCAGAAATGGGACATCAGTTGTTCAGGATGTTACCGCAATTGATGGTAATACTGTATCCCGTCCAATCTACTCTGGAAAAGCCAATGCAACATTGACAATCACTGATGATTGCATCCTCACTTTGAGGCCGAATACCTTTGAAGCAGTTGGTGGTGGCGGTAGTGCTGCAGTTTCAACAGTCAATCAAAGTGCAGATGTCAATATTTCAGTGAAGGAAGCGATTGCTAAAGCCAGTGAAAGATTGGATGTCTCAGATGCAGACATCATCATTTCAGGTGGCCGAGGCATGGGCAACATCGATAATTTCAGCCAATTAGAAGCGATAGCAGACCAATTGGGTGCTGCAGTCGGAGCATCACGCGCAGTCGTCGATGAATGGGGATTATCTCACAGTATTCAAGTCGGTCAAACAGGAAAGACTGTGAATCCAAGTCTGTATATCGCAGTTGGAATTTCTGGTGCAATCCAGCATCTTGCAGGAATGCGTTCTAGCAAGTATATCGTCGCCATCAACAAGGATGCTGATGCACCAATCTTCGGCGTCGCAGATTATGGAATCGTTGCAACTTGGGAAGAGGCCCTTCCCGCGCTGTCTGCAGCATTGTCCAACCTTTGAGATGATTCTTGTGACAGACCCTTTGTTGGTCGAAGCCACAGCGGAACATGATTCCTCTATCATTTGGATGCACGGTCTTGGCGCTTCGGCAAGCGATTTCTTCGACATGCCTCGTATCATAAACAGGCCAGGAACACGCTGGATTTTCCCAAATGCACCCGTTCGACCTGTGACTTTGAACAATGGTTGGAGAATGCCATCATGGTTCGACATTCGTCATCTTGGACGTGATGATGATAACCGCGAATGTCCAATTGAATCCGCAGAGTCTGCAGAAATGATTGGTGAACTAATCGAAGCTGAACATACGCGAGGTATTCCTTACGACCGTATTGTATTGATTGGATTCAGTCAAGGTGGTGCAATGTCTCTCTACATTGGCTGCCGCTATGCTCAGCGTTTAGCAGGAATGGTTTGTCTTTCAGGTCACTTAATTTTCAAAGGCAGCCACGTCGATTCCTCACATGACGCCAATCGCGATACACCGATACTGATGTGCCATGGTTCTAGGGATGATGTTGTACCATTACAGAGTGCCCAATTGTCGGAAGAAATTCTCAGAGAGAATGGTTGGCCAATCGATTTCAAGACGTATCCAATGTTTCATGAAGTTTGTATGGAAGAAATTCGTTGTGTTGCTGAATTTTTTGAATCCATACTCGATTAATCTTCAAGCAAAGCAAAGGTATCATCTTCAGTCGTTCCTTCAACTTGTACTGTGACAGTATCTGTCGTCGATTCCCGCATGGGGTCTGTAACTGAGAGCGTGAAGGTATGATTTCCAGGTGCTAGCCTGACTTTGATTTTCACAGTGTCACCAATAATCTTTGAATCACCATCTCTCCATACCCATTGCTGAATGCCGTGCGTCCCTTCAATAGAAGCAGAACCGTCCAGAATGATTGTAGCAGTTCCATCCTTTTCGGCGGACACCATTTGATCTTGTCCCGCATCAGCAGTAGGTGCTAAACTTTGGACGAAATCATCATCCGAAAGACCCGCCATCAAATCCTCATCCACATCATCTTCAACCATCGCAAGCTGTTCAATTTCGTCATCCAGCATTGCCATAAGGTTGTCATCGACTTGTGGAGCATCCCCTTTACTGAACATGGCGCGTTCATCATCCGTTAGCAGTGCAGCGATATCATCACTATCATCGGCATACAATTCATCATCAGATGCTGCAACTATGGTCTTGACTTCACTTCCTTCATCAAAAGCCAAGAGGTCATCATCGATTCCAGCATCATTCGATAGCAAGTACGGTTCAGTATCCGGATTAATGATCAATATTCGATTCTCGCGTGTGTAATCGTTCTGATTATCTCCCGACAGTGCAATCTTAGTTCCATCATTAGATGCTCGAATTCGATTCACAAGTCCAGTGTGTTCACAACGCCAAGTTTCTTCACCATCAGTATCTATTCGATGTAAATGGAACCATGAAGCGATCAATACACCATCTTCTCCATGCCTGCGTATATCTGCGACGGTGTACATCGAGCGCCAAATTGTAGAATGTGATAAATCAGCATTGATTTTTAGAACCTGACCATCGAATAAGCCTGCCAGTGTTCCTTCGCCATCAGGACGAATACACACGACCCGTGAATCAACTTCTTCGACAGCAATTTTTTGACCAGATTCACTCCAATGTTCCAATGCAATTTGAGGTGTATCTTCTGAGGACAACCCTAGAATTTCTCTGCAAAGAACCAGAGACCCATCATGCAGAATGGTCACCGCACTCACAGTCTCCCCTTGTTCATCACCAGAGTCGCGCTTCCACTTTAGGTTACAATTGGAATCCAACACATGAACAGCACCTTCATCATCAGCAACTGCGATTGTTTGCCCATCTTCAGATAAACTTAGCAAAACCAATTCGCCTGATGTGAATTTTCCACGCTCAATTCCATTCTCAGTCAGGACATGGAGATTCCTTCCACCATCTATGCAGGCGACAACAGTCCCGTCACTCGACAATGAAAGATGATCACAGCCACCTCCAAGAGCATGTGTCCACCGGTGGCCACCTAATCTTTCATGTCCATGCAAATCGCTTGAATGGGTTCCTACGATAAGCATGTTATCTTGAGAAATTTCGAGGTGAGTTACAGCATCATCTACCTTGAAAGATTCTAGAGATTGGGGCGTATCTTGTGATATGTCGACGAGACGAATCTCTCCATCATCACCAGACCAAGAAATCCAATTTCCATCAGGAGAAATAGCAGATGATTTCGCAATGGTTGCGCACTCAATCTCTGCGAGTGGATCAATGACCATCGGCATGTTTCTCAAAAGTCACTCTTCAGCATAGGCCTTGAGCGTGCCGCAAGCGCCATCTCTAAGCAAACACCTTGGTGTGAAGTGCCTCAATCTCTTCCTCATCCCATCCAGCGAGTGGTTCCAAGTGAGCCAGTGGAATACGTATCTCCTCCCCCTCACCAATTGTCGTAGGTGCATCCAGTATATTGTGCCCGACCAAGCCCCATGGCTGAGGTTTTTTTTCTCTACCTGGTCCTGTAACCAATCTTGCGGCTTCTTCTTTCGAAATCAATGCAGGGTCCCATTTGGACAAAACACCTGCTTTTTCGTTTACAGAACTGATTCGACATCCACGATGCATAATGAGCCATGATGCAAGCACATCCAGTTCAGTTTCCAATTGTGCATTGACCAATCCTTGCACTCCAGATGGCAATCCTCCTGGCCCCATCATACGATTTCCGAGCAAATTTGCGCGATTGGAAAAAAGAGCCACACGTATTTCCCAATCAGGATTTGACAGATTGACTTTCAAATGCGGTGCAAGTTCCAAAACTGCAGCACCGACGGCGCCTGCAAAAGATTGACTTGTCCAATTTTCATTATGGCCGTGTCGCTTACAGCGTACTGCAAACGTTGTCCCATCTACTAATTCTCCAGCATTGAGAAGTGCGGCTTCGGCAATTGTATTGGGAACAGGTTCAATTTCAGTAGACGGATCAATAGCATATATTCCGAACGTGTGCATCAATGCGTCAACGATTGCCATCTCATTATCTCCTTCAACAAACATGAGCCCTCCTTCAATGCGAACTGAAACCTCTGCTTCACGTACTCGGCATTGTGCAATGAGCGTATTCCGCAGTACTTGAGTGAAGTGTTTTCTGACAGGTTTCGATTTCAATAGAGATTCGCCCATCCGGGCGATCCAACTTCCCATGTAATCACCTAAGGTTCGTTATGAATCTCAAGAATTTCATCATTCTTCTTCATATCTTTTTTTGCATTGTCATTTCTTTGTGCTTCCAGGGCTGCTAGATACTCATCGTCAATATCTTGGGTGACATATTCTCCATTGAAACAAGAAGTATCGAATTCATTAATTCCACAACTCCCACCCAAACACGCATCGATTAAATCCTCCAGTTTTTGATACATCAGCCAATCCGCGCCAATTGCATTTGCAATTTCATCTATACTCCTGTCGTGCGCAATGTATTCGTCTTTTGCAGGCATATCTATTCCATACACATTGGGATGAATGACAGGTGGGGCTGCACTTGCAAAGAAGACTTTCTTTGCACCAGCATCTCTGGACATCTGGACAATTTTGCGACTGGTATTTCCGCGCACGATACTATCGTCGACCAATAGCACATTCTTACCCTTGAATTCGGCAGGAATCGGGTTCAATTTCTTTCGAACTGAATCCTTTCGAATCTCTTGTCCAGGCATGATGAATGTACGACCTACATATCGATTCTTGACAAACCCCTCTCTGAAATCAACACCGAGTTCCCTTGCCAATTCCAATGCAGCACTACGACCACTATCTGGAATGGGAATGACGACATCTATTCCGTGGTCAGGATATTCTTTGGGTATTCTCTCAGCTAACTTTCGACCCATATTGAGTCGTGCAGCGTGAATGCTAATTCCATCCATGACCGAATCAGGACGTGCAAAATATACGAATTCAAAGATGCAAGGAGTGTAGGATGCATCTTTTGCACATTGCATCTCATAGAATTGGCCTCCAGCAGTTATGAAGACGGCTTCTCCAGGTGCTATATCACGTACAATCTCAAAACCTAGAGAAATGATGGCAACCGACTCTGAAGCTAGCACCCACTCCTCGGTTCCTGAATCATTGGTGCGTTTTCCTAAGACGAGAGGTCTAATGCCCCATGGGTCTCTGAATCCAACCATCCCGTATCCAGTAATCATCGAAATAATTGCATATCCACCTCGGCAACGTTCATGCACGCGAGAAACTGCATGGAATACATCTTTGACATCGAGATAGAGATTACTTTCAATCGACATTTTTCCACGTTTCTGCAACTCATGCGCGAAGATATTCATCAATACCTCTGAATCACTACTGGTGTTGACATGTCTTAGATCTTCAACATACAATTGATGCGCCAATTCCGCAGCATTCGTAAGATTTCCATTGTGTGCTAGAGAAATTCCGTATGGTGAATTCGTGTAAAAGGGTTGAGCTTCAGCACAAGAAGAAGTTCCTGCTGTTGGATAGCGTACGTGACCCAAACCCATGTGGCCTGCGAGCCGTTCCATGTGGTGTTGTTGGAAAACATCTCGAACCAAGCCGTTCGCTTTGCGTTGGAAAAGTTGCTCACCCTCACAGGTTACAATTCCAGCCGCATCCTGCCCTCGATGCTGCAGAACAGTAAGGCCATCATAGATGAGGGGAGCCACAGATTCTTGCAAGTCGCCAACGACTCCGATGATTCCACACATCGCTGAACCCATCCGTTGCTCAATCAAGAGGGCTTTAGAGTTTGATGCCCCCTCTGTGTTTGCCGAATCGGCCCTCACTTCTTCTGATACATCGTTCGATTACGCTTGTTCCAGCGATAACCACGCATCCTCGCAGTCTCCCCATAACCACATGATGCACAGACCTTTTTCTGCTTGTGATATGAGTGTCGACCGCACCTCCTACAACGAATGTGCGTGGACTTCTGACGCTTGCCCATGCTTGGAGTACCCTTGCTAATGTGCTCACCTCAGGGGCTCGGCGACCGACCCTCTCTATTTCAGCGTTGTTGCTCGCCCTAAGGGCGCTATTCCTGTGTTCTATCTACTCTGGAATCTCAATTTCAATATCGCCCAACGTAGACTCCATTTCCAGCAATGGGTCTGTTTGGTGTTGTCTGCCAGTTATTAGTGCCAGCAGAAGGCCAAGAACCAGCATACTTGCTGCCAAAGCAGCAGTCAATCCGTTAATCAGCATCGCACTTTCCGTGCGAATCGCATTGATTGCTCCTTCGCTAGAACCAGTGTCTCCTTCCAACAACCATGCAGTGAGGCTAAGGCCGAGCGAAGACATCAATGCAAGGCCGACAAGTTGTTCTTTCCATTGCATATGCCGATGGATGGTGGCCAAAGAAATCAGAAATAGTACCAATGAAGTGATTCCAAAAGCCAGCGTAAATCCGATGATTAAATCGCTAGACAGTGATTGGAAATTTACTCCTCCTGAAAATTGCCATACGACAAGGTCCATTCCAATCAATAATAGCAACATCAACAATGCTATTATTTTCCACCAAGGTCCAGAATCATTAGAGGCCATTATTCCCCCTCCCCAAATTCAAGATTCTGTCTAAGTAGGTCACTCACCCTAGCCTTCTCTTCTTGCGAAAGAGGAGAAACAACTCCTGGGTCTGGCGCCCTCCTTTCTAACATATAGACCAGCCATATGAATGCCATAATAGCGGAAAATAGGCCAATGAAACCACCGGCAATGAATGTAATTTCATTCCAATAAATCTCATGCCATCCTGGTGCAGAAAGATCCTTTGAACCATTTTCAATAATCCGAATAAAAATGGCAGATGCAGCCACAGCTAGTATTGCCATTTTCAGCCCCTCCCTCCCACGATTTTCCCCTATCATTAGGCAGAAAGCGCCACCCATGGTTGAGACGAAGATGGTGCAAACGAGGAATACAAGAACCCAAGCCCCCCAAATGGTCTCTCCTATTCCATCGGACCTTGCTCCGGGAGGGTCTGAAATCAGCATCCAACCAATCCAAGTCAAACCACCGATGGCAAGAAGAAAACCGAATGGCCGCAGCCCACGTGGAAGTGGTTCAACAGGAGATGGTCCAGAGAAGGTCGCAATCAGTGCACCAGTTCCCATCAGACCAATTGGTATTAGCATGTCAAAGAGAACAGCAAGTAATGCAATTTCAGCCGCATCTCCACCTTTTGTTTCCACGCCATAAAGTACCAGTAGGGTGATTGCAATCAGTATTGTGGGAAAACTAAAGCGACGACGTGAATCCTTACGATCAGTCAAGAAGAATCCGAGTGAAACACAAATCATTGCTAGAGGTAACCAAAAGCCGACCCACGGATCCGAAGTGCCGACCATGAACCGTCGTCAACACTCCGGTTCATCAAGGTTCAGTGTCATTTGCCGTCGCAGTCGCCCGATTCGTATCCATGGAATACGCGACACCCTCAAATATAGGTCGATGGTCGCAGGCCCGCACCCAAAGGGTGAGGAGTGTAAATCATGGTCAAAATGCCACGTCAAGTGAAGCGTTACAGTCCAGCTGCTGGCCGCCACACCATGCACACTGTCGAGCGTGTCAAGAAACGTAGGGCTAGTGAGTTGAAGTGGGGTCAGCGTCGGTTCCGTCGAGTCACTGCAGGTTACCGTGGTTTCCCTCGTCCCAAGCCCGAAGGCCGTGAAAAGCCAACCAAGCGTGTCAATATCATCTACAGATGTACTGAAACAGGTAAAGCGCATACTCCTCCCTGTCAGCGTGCAAAGAAATTCGAACTCGTCGATAAGTGAAGTGGTGAAAATTATGTCTGAGACAAAGAGCAACTTCCTTCGTGTGCATTGCCGTGATTGTGGTAATGAACAGATTATTTTTGATCGAGCAACCATCATCGTGAACTGTAGTGTATGTGGTGCCACGCTTGCCCGTCCAACGGGTGGCAAGGCTCAACTAACCGGTGCAACAGTTGCTGAGGTCCTCGAGTGAGGGGGCCTACACAATGACTGATGAAGAAGTGTGGCCAGGCATCGGTGAGATGCTGGTTTGCACAATCAAAACCGTCAAACAAAACGGTGTTTATGTCGATTTGGAAGGTTATCCTGGTCGAGAAGGTTTCATCTTCATAGGCGAGATTGCTTCTGGCTGGGTCAAGAATATTCGTAGCCATGTGCGAGAAGGGCAGAGAGTTGTTGCAAAGGCAGTCAAGGTCCGCCAAGATCGACAGAGCATCGAACTATCCATCAAGTCGGTCAGTGAAGAACGTCGCAGAGATGCATTGCAACGATGGAAGAACGAACAACGAGCAGCTCAACTTCTTCGAATTGTAGGCGAACGTAGCGATTGGGATGATGAGAAAACGAAAGTTATGCAACAAGAGTTGACTGAAACTTACGGAACCTTGTATTCGGCATTTGAGGAAACTGCCATTGACAATGATGCACTTTCAAACGAAGGTTTTGAAGGAGATTGGACAGCATTATTCATTGAAACCGCGATTGAAAACATCATTCCAGATTTTGTTATTATTCGTGCGGTTGCAGAAATAGAAATCCATTCAGCGGAAGGGATAGAAGTTATTCGAAATGCTCTCACTGCTGTAGAAAAATGCTCATCGAAGGATGAAGAGATTGAGATTTCATGCTATTATGATGGTGCACCTGAATATCGAATTGAATTAAAGGCGCCAGATTGGGAAACCGCTGAGAAAGGGTGGGTCGAAGTCGAGTCTGCCATTTCGACCACAGTCACTTCTGAGCATGGTTGCGCGGAAATCATTCGCGAATGATTGCTAAGTCGCACATATGTGGGTGAACACATGGATGATTTCATTTCTCTCAACCTATGCCAGCCGTTGCTGGTTGCCCTTGATGAGATTGGTTACGTTACACCAACGCCAATTCAAGCCCAGGCCATTCCCGATCTCATTGAAGGCCGTGACATGCTCGGTTGCGCCCAAACAGGTACGGGAAAGACCGCAGCCTTCGCCTTGCCAATCCTCGATGCAATGACTGAAGATCCTTGGGAGGGATCACGCCGCATCCGCGCTCTGATACTTTGCCCCACGCGCGAACTCGCATCCCAAATCCATGACAATATCGAGCAATATGCACGTCACCTCGACATCCGTTCGATGGCAATCTTCGGTGGAGTATCCCAGCGCCCTCAGCAGAAGATTCTACGCCGCGGCGTTGACATCCTAGTTGCCACCCCCGGTCGTTTGCTTGACCTCATGTCTCAGAGATTCGTTGACCTATCCCAAGTTCAATTCCTTGTCCTCGATGAAGCGGATCGCATGCTCGACATGGGTTTCATCCGAGACATTCACAAAATTCTCGCTCAGATTCCAGAGAATCGCCAGAGTTTGCTGTTCAGTGCCACCATGCCACAATCGATTGTAGAATTGTCTCGTGATATGCTCTACGATCCGGTCAGTATCTCGATAACTCCTGAATCGACTACCGTCGAGGCTATTGAACAATCCCTGATGTTCGTCATGAGGGGTGACAAGCGTGTTCTCTTGACCCACATTATCGAGGATGAGAGGCCCAATAAGATGCTCGTGTTCAGCCGTACAAAG
>CAYYKF010000051.1:0-13888 GCA_964441035.1 uncultured Candidatus Poseidoniales archaeon | reverse complement strand
TGCTGTGAAAATCCACCCGAATATCTCATGAAGGGTCGATGATTCGGCCTTAAGGATGTACGATAGAGTGAGCGCCGCCTTGGGTAAGCGGCCTAGAGGAATCGAACATTCAGAAATGCGCCAAAGACAGGCTGATTTTTGCGCTGAATTATCTCCTGACAGTGTGGCAATAATCACGAACAACCCTGCAGCAATTCGAAGTCGTGATACACACTACAGACATCGATTCAATTCATATTTGCATTACCTTACAGGATGGCATGAAGAAGACGGTGTAGCTGTCTTCTATCATTGTGATGGCGTGTGGAAATGTAGACTGTACGTGCGCCCGCGTGACATTAAGATGGAGATTTGGACTGGGAAAAGACCCGGCCAAGAAGGTGCACTTTCTGGCTGGCCCGTCGATGAGACGTACAGTCGCGATAATATCCAGGATCTTGTGGACATTCTACAGAACGCGGGTGATATTTACCATCAAATTGGTCTTGATAGTGACATTGATTCAATTGTGGAAACCGTTCAATCGAATCCTCTAGATTCTCGAAGGATTCTCGATGATATGCGAGTAATCAAATCAGATGATGAAATTGCTTTGATGCAATATGCAGGTGACCTCGCTTCCCTAGCACATATTGAAGCGATGAGGGAATGTCAGGTGGGAATGGGCGAATGGCAGATGCAATCTATTATCGAAGGCTGCTTCCTGTACCATCAATCACATTGGGCTTATCCAAGCATTGTTGGTAGTGGTGACAATGCAACAATTCTGCACTACAATGAGAATGATGATGTCATGAATGATGGTGACTTGGTACTGATTGATGCAGGTTGTGAAATTGATGGATATGCCAGTGATATAACGCGTACTTTTCCCGTCAATGGAAGATTCAATGATGCACAACGTGAGATTTACAAACTGGTCTTACAGGCACAATTGGCAGGCATAGATGCATGTCAGGCAGGATCACCATGGGGTGCTATGCATCACGCAACGTCACAGGTATTGGCACAAGGACTCATCGATTTGGGAATTCTAGATTGCACTTATGATGAAGCACTTGGCGACAATTACGATGGGAAATATAGAGATTTCTTCATGCACGGAACCGGCCATTTCCTTGGGCTTGATGTACACGATGTAGGCGGAGGAAGGCAAGGTGATGATGGGCCTGAACGGATTCTGACTCCTGGAATGGTTGTCACCATCGAACCTGGTCTGTATTTTGGAGCCTGGAGAGATGATATTGAAATTGATTCGAAGTGGGCTGGAATTGGCGTTCGAATAGAAGATGATGTTCTCATCACAGAGAATGGACCTGTGGTCTTGACTGCTAAATGTCCAAAATCGATTGAAGAAATTGAGGCGCTTGTTGGTTTGAACTGAGGTCTATGTATGTGGATGGAAATTCTTCAATCCCAGCGCGGTGAAAATCCACCTCGATTATCAGTAGAAGATGCTACAATTCTCTATGAAGATGCTGATTTCAACCTACTGCGTCAAGCTGCGGCCGAACGTCGTAGGGCAGTCAATCCGGGTAACCAAGTTACCTATCTGATTGATCGAAATGTGAATTACACCAACATTTGCACGATTAATTGTCAATTTTGCTCATTTTACAGACCTCCAGGGCATGCAGAAGTTTACACTCAGAGTTATGGAGAAATTTCTGAGCGTATACGCGAATTGGAAGAAGTAGATGGGGTGCGAATTCTAATGCAAGGTGGCGTGAATCCTGATCTGCCTTTTGAATGGTATACGGACCTAATCCGATTTCTGCGTGAAGAACACCCAAGTATCGCCCTCGATTGTTTTTCACCGATTGAAATTGAGGGAATTGCAGATGTGTGCAATCAATCGACGCTGGATGTGCTTAAGGCGCTGAAGGAGGCGGGTATGCATGGTCTTCCTGGAGGTGGTGCTGAAATGCTTGTAGACGACGTTCGTCTTGATATTTCTCCAAAGAAAGGTAGTGCAGAAAATTGGTTGCGCGTGATGCAGGAAGCACAATCGATTGGTCTCACCACTTCGGCAACAAATGTGATTGGTTTTGGTGAAACTGAAGAACACCGTGTTCGCCATATGGAGAGAATTCGGCAACTGCAGGATAATGCTCACGATTCTGGGTGGAAGGGGTTTACTTCGTTCATTGCATGGCCAGTTCAACTTGAACACAATGTGTTTGGAAAAAGAAATCGCGGACAGAATAGGTTTGAGTTGGGGGCAGGACCTCTAGAGTATCTCCGTCACGTGGCCGTTTCTAGATTGTTTTTTGATAATATTGAACACATACAAGCCTCATGGCCAACCATGGGCCTAGGTGTAGCGCAAATGGCAATTCTAGGAGGGGCAGATGATATTGGTTCAACCATGATGGAAGAAAATGTCGTTTCTGCCTCTGGTACTGAGAAGACATGCGCGCTTGAAGTCGAGTTGCAAGAAACTGTTAGTCGTGCAGGATATGTGCCTAGACGTAGGGATTCTGATTACATCCTTCTTGATACGCCTGAGCTAGTAGAAAATGCACAATCATTGCCTTCACCACCGCCTCTGCAACCCCTTGCATGAACGTTATTCTACATGAATTGTCATTCTGCTAATCGCGAAAATAAAATTTGAAAATGTTTGCACAATACAGATACACAAACTCAATCTCTAAGAAATATATGTGATATCATGCTCATCTCAGAACATTCCGCAATGGGTGCCCTCTCAGCCTCGGTAGTGACATATTTGTGGAATCGGAGAAATCCTAATGAAAAACTGTCCATTTTGCTGATGACTGTATTGGGGGCGATTGTAGCGAGGATACCGGATTGGGACATCAATCTCGTTGCTGAATTTGGGCTCACCGGTTCAAATTGGGCACATCGTAGCGTATACACCCACAGTATCCTCGGCATCATCCTTTTCGGTACTATATTGGCCATGGCTATAATTGCTACAAACCATCTTGGGAAACGATTGGAATGGGCTAGCAGTATCCCGGTTGAATTGGTAACCTTCATCCTAACAATTTCCTTTGTCACTCACCTTGTATTTGATGCACTAGAAGCATACCCTACTCGAACCCTTTACCCCATAACCGATAATGAGTTTAGTGGATGGATTCCAAGTTCAGTCTATTACAGCAATTTCTTTTTATTCTCGAGTTGGATTGTTGGATTTGGAGGAAGTATCGCGCTAATTCTAGCTGATAAGGAATACAATTCAATTCAAGAAGATACTACTTCAGGCATTGGAAATACCTCTCCGGAAGTTGAATCGGAAGACGAGTAACATGTGGTTTTGTACCCCGGACTCAATTCAGATTCGTCCTTAGCGACGATTATTCTTCACGTGGAATGCATTCTTCTTCGCGGACAATCTCAAGATTGGAAGTGGCGCTTTGAGGCGATTCACTGGAATCAGTTGGGGGTGGTGGGTGGGCTGATCCTGTATCGAATTGCGCGCTCGGGGTGCTGATGTTTGTGTAGTATACAATCCAGACATTTGCATGAATGTTCTGATTGGCACCCTCTTGCTCGTTTTGAGGGACATAATTCTGCCCATCAAACAACCCTTGATATCGCAGGCTATTGGCCCCTCCATTCCAATCAACCCAATCTGTGATATCATATGACCATGGCTTCACATCTTGGCCAGCGCACCATCCTGCCCGACCATATGGCCAGGATCCTAACTGGTTGGCATTTGCGCCGTTATGCATTTCTTTTGCACAGCCTTCATTGTCTCCCCCAGATGTGCTATTTCCTGCCATCGGATGATCTTCTTGTGTGACATATCCATTCATGCTGTAGCGATGCTCATGGTTGCAGAATTCTGCACAATTGGCATTGTCCTTACCAAACCCATGCCCGGTAATAACGGCATAAATCTCTACCTTCTGAGTCCCATTTGGAATGTTGAAATCATGCACGCGCTTGTATTGTGATTCGTTGTTATATTGGCCTCTGAACGAACCTCCAGAAAACGCATATTCAGCAGAAGTTGGCCTCAATCCATCATCATCCCACGTTGAAAGATATACGCTAACATTGAGCCAGCCACCGTTCGCACCCCTGTAGCGGAACATATGCTCACCACCTTCCTGTAATTCAAACAAGCGTGGTGAAATATCGGTGAGCCAGCGACCCTCTCGTCCATATGTTGTAATCCAATATCCAAACTCACGACTGCAGGTTGACGTGTTTCCGACCTCATCGCAAATTTGCAGATATTGGCTGTAATCCCACTCATGGCAGCCACCAGAGGAGCCATCCGATTTTTGATACCTATCGCGGTGCTCGCTACATCCATGATGCATGTAAATCTCCATTGTGTTGAATGAAGACATCACAGAGGCATTGGGAAATGTGCCATTTGATAGTGATGAGTGGCCACCGCTCCAACCCCCAGAATGACGATGATTGACCATGATATCAACAACTGTCACGCTAGGGTCATGGCGTCTCATTTCAGTCGGGAATTCAGAATTGAATTGTTGCGCCATCTTGCCAATGTAATCAAATCTGTACTGAACATTGTGGGTTCCAGCCCAATTTGACAAAGACCCAATTTCACGCCACTGCTGGAATCTGTCAATACCGTAATAGAAAGTGTTCCAATCGTTGATGACACTACCAAGCGCCCCTCCAATTGCTCCACCCTGTTGGTCAATATAGTGAACATGCGAGTCAATCCAAGCTTGTCTCTCGGCATTTTGACCGTTGTGATAACTATTGACTCTCGCATTCATTGCATCGATGTCATTGCGATAATCCGAATCATACGAGCCAAAGAAGATGTGATTGTTTTCAGGTAATGTGTCGAGTAGTCTTCCGACATTTTGGCTCCATAGGGAACTCATGTAAGAATTTGAATCCTGATTTATGATGAAAAGGTAGGTACTTTCTCCATCCCAATCACGGGACATCTTCCAGTTTCCATTGTATTTTGTCTGTATAGTAAAATCTCCCACTATACCGAACCGTTCAGTAGAATATGGACCGCTAGACCAATCAATGGGTATTTGCAAAACTGTACAACCATCTACATTTGCTGTCCATCTTACCTCTGAATCGGGGCACTGGTCCACATTCGCAAATACTCCGTCTCCATCCAAATCAGCACAGCCTACATCGTTAACGGCCAATCCTGTTGGGGTTCCCTGACATTGGTCAGTATCATCCATCACCCCATCTTCATCAGAATCCCACTCATATGGTGCACAGCCGAATTCATTGACTGTTGCACCCAAATTTGTTTCCTGGCATAGATCTGCACCATCTAGGACCCCATCGTTGTCATCATCATCATCTTCGTCAGCATCCCTGCAACCATCTGAATCGAAATCGTTCTCAGTTGTTGGAATCCAACCAATTACACTGTCGCGTGGACAAGAATCGACGTCATCGAGAATGGTGTCGTCATCATCATCTACATCATCACTAGCATCATTACATCCGTCGCGATCATAATCGGATGCACCAGTGGACTGCCAGCCAACATTTCCATTTGGGCATTTATCATCAATATCGAGAATTGTATCTGCATCATCATCATCATCTTCTGACAAATCACTACAGCCATCACCATCCCAATCCTGTGATGTATTATACGAATCCCAGTGGGTCAATCCCCTCGCACAACTATCTGCAGTATCCGTTCGACGATCGGCATCATCATCGGCATCTTCCGTTAAATCATGGCAGCCGTCACCGTCCAAATCAGTGGAGGGGTCAGATGAAAATACAACTGTGCTCTCTGGACACAAGTCGTCTTCATTGGGGATTCCATCGCCGTCCAAATCGAGATTTTCATCAACAAGAAGTATGATGCTAACATTCGCCGAATGTGTACTCAACTCAACCAAACCACATGTGACTGTAAATGTTCCATTGTAAGAGGATTCAACCTGACCTAAATGGGCTGTAGCAACACCCGATTCGATATGTGCAGTCAAATTTCTACCTCGCTCATCCACCCAATAACCAGAGCAACTGCTTGGCGAAGAATGGAAAATTGATGCACGTGCAATTGCGTTAGAGCCCTCTTCGGCATAGATGGTAGGTGGTAGAGCAGAGATTGTTACAGACTCTTCAGGGGCTTTTTTCACATTTAGTGCGAATGAGAGATTTACAGAGGTGCTATTTTCATCTACTGCTACAATTGTAACAATGTGTTCGCCTGCAGCCAATATTCCAACATCAATTGTGAAATTTCCACTCTCTGTGATGCTAGGAATCAATTCGGCATATTGGATTTCCATGTCACCCATCACATCTGAAATTTCAGCATCGATTGTGACTGTTGTAACATTTTCATCAATAATCAACCCGGAAATGACGATGTATTCGCCATAAGGAACATCGGAAAAACTGGAGCCCATTGATGTTGTATCATTCATCATCAAAATCGGTTCTTGATTCTGTTCTACTCGAACTATGTCACTGAATTCGTCCCTCTCGATGAACCCAATACAGCCGGATGTTGCCATGGTAATCGTCAGCAGAAAAGCAAGTGCTGTACGCCTCTGCATAGTCCTCGCACAGTATTCAATGCCAAGAACATGTCCGTAGGAAGTCAAGACTCATCAAATTCCGAACGGCCAGATAAAATGGGCATTTCGGGAATGTTGCACGGTGAGCCATCATGTTGCATTAATATTGGTTTGACATATAGAAGTGGGCCACCGTTCTTCCTGTCTATGTGAATTAGAACTTCCCAATGTGAGCCAAAGAGTGGGTGGTATTCGCTACCCGTCCAATCTCCACTGGGTAAGGGCAGCGAAATATTGCCACCGTCAAATGGGATTTCGACAATTTCACCTCTAGACAGTACGCGTAATGGCGTCAAAAACAAACGCTCCGAGTCTGGACCTTGTAGGGGTGTTGATTCACCGAAACCTGTACCAAGTTCAGATTCAGTATATTGGCGAATCTCTAAGGGTGTTGAAATTCCAGGGGGATTCTGTAGACCCTCCTTCCGGCCTAGAGCATGAAGCAACATTGAACGACGGGGATTCAATAAACCAACTTGAATTCTAGCATTCGCTGAAATCCAATCTGAGCGCACTTCAGGGAAATTCACAGAAGTTTGTAAGGGGGTGCGAGTCGATGATGTTCCCTCAAATGATAAAATTGGAAATTCTGGTTGGTCTATACGAAATAGGCGCGTCCGTCTATAGTCCCATATATTGGCACCAAATCGAAGTAAGATTGGAAAAAAGAAAATTGGTAGGAAGATGATGAGTAATACAGGATAGTCCAGTAGTCCAAGTCGTACACTACCGGCAAATGAGCCTTCAACAATTCCTGATTCGACCAATGCCGGTTCAAATGCATGTATTGCTAAAGATGCAATGATGCCGATTACCGCGTATGGAATTAATCGCCTAGAGATACGATGTAATACACTTGGAGTGATGAACCAGCCTGTTCGGGCACGGAGGATTCGATTTGGAATTCTTGACTCAAGTGTCCTCCAATCTCTTAGCGGATTGTCTTCAGATTCATTGTGGAAAATACGTCTAGTAATGTGAAATCCATTTACATCACCTATGCTGACTTCACAAGGCGGATTGTTGGAATCGGCAAGGTGGAAGCGCTCCCGGGCAATTGGCAGTGCGCTGGCGATTACGGATTCTGAATCAAAAGGAGGCCATCGCACCTCAATCTCAACAGTATTGTCCGCAGTATTGGTCAAATTCCCACCTAACCTGTCAATAGGGCCCATGTCGCTTTTACAGCCATACGTCTGAATTCCGGCACCTCTCTCAGTAAACGAATACCAAGAGGGACAGGTTTCTCAATATCTCCTGATTCATTAATTATCGAAATTACGTTGTGCCTAGCAAATATGCTGAAATTTTTCTCCAGCTCTTCATCATCGCAGCTCGTAACGAATAGATCCCGGAGAATCCTAGCGCGCTCCAATTCTTTTCGCATTTTTGACATTGGTTTACAAACTCGTTTGAGTTTTCCATCGCTCAATTTATCGTTCTGAATCGCCTTGATAAGGGCTGGTGCTAAAAGGTGAATTTGGTCAAATCCAGGTCCAATACCTCCTCCTGTGGTGGGTTTGCATAAACCTGCAGCATCACCGAATAATACCACTCTTTCCTTGTGTATACGGCGCAATACCCCACATGGGATAGGGCCGCAGAACCGTGCAGTTTCCCGGATGTCACTGAAGCGATCTCTCCAACGCGAGTTGTCCTTCAACTCATCGTACAAATCTTCACACGACCGACCTTCGAGGCGATCGGGGTGTGCCCAGACTCCAATCCTATGTGTATCACCATTTGGGATTGCCCATGCAAATAGACCTGGTGCAACCGACTCACCGGTGAACATGTCAAGGCGATCGGTCAAACCCTTGTATCCAGTAACTTCCACTTGAAAACCAATCATCAGTTCTTTTGGTCTGCCGAGGCGAAAGTGTCGGCGGGTCCACGAATGTGCCCCATCTGCACCACACAATAGGCGGCAGTGAACGGTTCGTAAGGCTCCATCCTTCTCAATTTGAATTTCCATGGCTCCATCAACAACGGTGGCATCGGTTGGGCGAGAGTTCAGCCACAAGTGGGCGCCAGCATCTAATGCTTGACGAACACAGCCCTCATCAAACAATTTTCTGCAAACGACGTGCGTCCGAAGAATATCTGGCTGACCGATTTCAACGGATGTACCCATTGGACTGTTGATACGTGCACCCCACACGTCTGAAAGAACCGTGTTATACAGTCCAACTCGCCTCATTGCACTGGGTGTGACCAAGCCCGCACATTGGAATGGTTTGCCTACTGCTAGATGTTCTTCTAGGATGAGTACTGACAAATCAGACTCACTCAAAATGCGTCCTAGATGACCACCGACTGGACCTGCACCGACAATTACAACATCGTATTGAACGGGGCCCATTGAACATGAGGTGACCATAGGTCACCTATGATGATTCTCCAAAACTTCTCACTCGGACTTTGAATCATCAGATTTTTTCCCACGCTGCTTTTTGTTACCGCCCGTCTTAGAAAGCAGTACTGAAATCAACTTGCTCGCTGTTCCACCCTGCGAACCTGTCAATTCACTCGCATCCTTTACATCGACGAGTTGGCAAGCTTCTGTCATCGTCAAGCCGGCTTTATCTGCCATTTTTGTAATCCAATTAATCTGTTTCTTCGATGCTGGGCGTGGAACATCCTTACTCAATTCGCGCAGTACTTCGATTAGTTTGCTGGCGCTCCCAGCACGCCCTCCTGTCAAATCGGAAAACGATTGTAATTCTACATGGGCGCAGGCCTCGGCCTCGGTCAACTTGCAACTGTCTGCAAGCGCTGCAATCCAGTCAGTTTGCTTCTTGCTGGCCGGCAAGGTGTCTTGTGGCCTTTCTTTGGTTAGAACTTCTAGTATGAGGCGCATTTCACCGCCTGACAATTCATCTAATCCCTTACCACCAGTATATTCGCCAATTTCTTTATCAGACATACCATCGGTAATACGGTGGAAATAAGCAATTTGTTTTGGAGTTGGTTTGAGTTTTTTCCGGTCAAGAGCAACCTGATGAAGGGATTGGAAATGCTCTGCAAATACGTTCCAAACGAATGCTGCATTTGAGTCACCGGATTCGATTCCATCAAGGGATTCTTCCATTTCTGATGTAAATTCGGTTGAGAACAAGTTTCCATTTCCACCACTATTATCACGGTTGTAGTAAGGTACAATTTCTTGCCACAGAGTTCGCCCTTCGACTGTAGGAGAAAGTGAACCATTTTCCTCCTGCATGTACTTCCGCCTTAGCAACTTCTCAATGGTGGTCGCATATGTTGAAGGTCGCCCAATTCCCTCACTCTTCATCATCTTCACCAAACTATGTTGTTTGTATCTTGATGGAGGCTGAGTTTCGTCTTCCTTAAGGCACGGATTTGGAGTATCATCGTCTACTGCAGGGTCCAGTGAAATCGATGAAGAGACCGTTGCATCAATAGTGGGTGGTGAAGTTGCGGGCTCCTTTCTTATCCCTTCAAATGCGGCTTCCCAGCCAGAATGTACTCGCCACGATGCAACCCCTGTGAAATGTCGATTAAATCCCTCTGCGACTGCTGACATAGAAAGGCGCTCATAACGACTCGGAGACATCTGGCTTCCAGTAAATCGTGCCCAAATCAATCTGTATAATCTGGCTTGATCGGATGAAATGCCTTCTGGATTTTGAACCCTCACACGGGTAGGTCGAATGGCTTCATGCGCATCCTGTACATTGGTAGAATCCGATTTTGCATCAGGCCCCAATACACCTTTTCCGAGATATTCTTCACCCCAGGACTCCTTGATGTGGTCCTTGATTTCTTGACGTGCAGATGAATTCGTTCGTGTCGAATCTGTTCGGATGTATGTGATATGCCCACCATTGTATAGTTCACCAGCAGTTCGCATGGTTCGGCGAGGGTTCCAGCCCATTTCCGAACCAACCCTCATGAGCAGGGTATCTGTAGTGAACGGTGGTTCAGGATTGCGCTGATAATTACCCGGTTCAACCGAACTTAGTTGTAGGCTATTCGATTTTGAGAGTGCGTCAAAGGCTGACTGCGCCAGATTTTCATCGTTGGTGCGATCTGAATGGAATTTACCTTTATCATCGACCCACGCATCATCATCATCCTTGTCATGGAATCTCGCATTCCATCGTATGCCACCAGCATCTGCGAAGACTGCATAGTATGGCAATGGAACGAATGCTTCGCGTTCTAATTCCCTTTCAACGACAAAACCGATTGTAGGAGTTTGCACTCGACCCATCGCTGGAAGTGACCAAGAGCGGCTGAATTTTGAAGCCCTAAAGCCGACCAAACGATCCATGTATCTACGAACTTTAGCTGCAGAAACAAGATCTGTGTTCACACTCCCTCCAACCTCGATTGCAGCGCTAACTGCAGGTTTTGTGATTTCGTTGAAGGTGACACGATGGATGCTGTTGAATCCTTGCTCGCGAAAAATCTCCTCTAATCGCCACGCTATGAATTCGCCTTCTCGGTCTGGGTCTGTTGCAATGTAGACGCCCTCGACCTTTTTCTCCTTGGCTTTTGAAATTAGTCGCCCAATGGTGCGTTCTGAATTCTCAGTCCACTCCCATGGAGGATTCGGTAAGGTATCTGACTTGCACGCCCACATCGCCTTCTTGCCGTCTTTTGTTTCACGGCTTGTTGGAAGGTCCTGAACATGGCCGTTACAGGCAGCAACAATCCAACCTTTTCCGAGATATTTTTGGATTGTTTTTGACTTCGCACCAGATTCGACGATTAGTAAATCCATTTCCATCCCCCACATGCTGACGCATTCAGGATGAGTTTAGTCTCAAATTGCAAAATGAAGAAATTCAGTTCGCGACTCTTGACCCCATCCGGTTTGGCGCCGCAATTACGACCCCCCATAAACACTGCTGATAGAATTTCGTTGCTGATTTTCCTTGGGGGTACTACGTACCCCCTACCTACACGCGTGCGCGCGCGCGCGAAGCCAACTCATCCCAGGGACCCTCTGCTCCGGGGCCTCCACAACCCAAACATCCAGGGTAACCTGCGACGAGTAGATCTGAGACATCTTGGACAAATCTCAACCACAATTTGTGTAGCCCTTCCCCTGTATCTGGAATCCAGCAGAATTCAATTTCAGGTTCTGCCCCTGCCAATTGTGCAAGTCTCATTTTTCCAGATATAATCAGAACACGATCTAAACCTGGGCGGGTGAGAATATCAGGCTCTCGAATCAGAGAGGGAAGAGAATCTGAAATGTGCAATGCCAATTCACGAGCAGAATCTGTCAATGCCGGATTCACTTCTAGTGTGCATCCATCAGTCCGTAGAAGCCGCCGGGCTGCCTCAGCAATACACGGTGCCTTCGGGTCCATATTATCCCGAGGAGAGGGAACGCTTGAAGAATGCCGCCCTGACCGCATATCCTGAATGGGGCTCTTTTGGCGGATACTTGTTAGGCCATGGATGGCTATTTTACCACTTAGTTCAGAGACCATGCATTCGATTTCAATGCGTAACTTGCGCATTTATTCTTGGCCTGGGTTGCGCGGTTGTCTGAAACTCGCTTATCGTTCCCCTTCAGTGCCGACTGATGTCTTTGGCATTTCGTTTGACAACCCAGTTGGCTTAGCGGCTGGAATGGATAAGAAAGGTGAGAACATTCCAAATTGGGAAAACATCGGATTTGGCTGGATGGAGATTGGAGGGATTACGTTACACGGCCAAGATGGGAATCCAAAGCCGCGCATGTTCCGTAGTGTAAAACACAGAGCGCTCGTAAACCGCATGGGATTCAACAATCCAGGCTCAGAAGCCATGGCTCAAAGACTATCAAAACAAAAATCCAAAAAATGGGCTACAATTCCGATTGGAATCAATCTTGGCAAGAGCAAAATTACGCCAAATGAGGAGGCTGAGCAGGATTATGCTGGGACACTCGAGCGACTGTGGGAATTTGCAGATCTCTTTGTGATTAATGTCTCTAGTCCGAATACACCAAACCTTCGGGAACTACAGGCTGGTTCCGAATTGGACCGAATCCTAACCGCATGCAATGCTGTAAACTCGCAGATGGCAGAAGCATCAGGTGGCAACGCAAAACCACTCCTTGTGAAAGTCTCACCTGATTTATCTGATGACCAATTAAGGGCAGTTGCAGATACTGCAATCGCACAACAGTGCGCAGGCATTGTTGCAACCAACACCACGACATCACGGCCTACAGAAGACAAAGTCATGAACCAATCCGGTGGATTATCTGGAAAACCACTACGCACACGTTCAACAGAAGTGGTGCACCTACTGTATGCACATACCAAGGGTGCGATACCCATTGTTGGCGTAGGCGGCATTTCATGTGCTGAAAGTGCTTGGGAGAAAATCGCGGCTGGTGCAAGTCTATTGCAACTCTATTCCTCATTGGTCTTTGAAGGACCTAGTGTTGTCAAATCAATCAACAAAGGACTAAATCGTAAACTGATGGCGCACGGATATCAGCATCTATCTGAGGCAGTCGGACATGCGCATCGGAGTTGAATGAATGGATCGTCGTGCCCGAATCCTCGTCGTCATGGGCCTGCTTGTTGTACTGGCAGGCTTGATGATTTTAGGCAGTGAACCTGAAGTTGACCTTACGGTGGATGAATTGATGGAAAGTCCTGAAAAGTATGAAGGGGACACATTCAGAATCCATGGAGAAATCGTTGCAGGGAGTGTCAACTATGGCAACGGGACGCTAGTCATTGAAGGCACGAATGCCACAGTCATCATTGACCACAGTGCAATTGCCCTCCCTGGTGGAGCCACGGACGGAAAGACCATTGCAGTACGTGGCGAATTCAATAAGGTCGGAGATGATTGGGTCATGGATGCATTTGAAATCAAAACGAGTTGCCCTTCAAAGTATGAGCCCGAATCTGATTAGACTCAATAATGCGTGAGTGCTGGGTGCCATTTGCAATTACTAAATCTGAGGGGCTCCCACGTTGATTACATACCACCCTAGACCAATCAGTACACAGATTGTGATAGCACCTGATATAAGTGCAATTATGTCACTTCCACTACGACATGACTTGCATTTGTACCGATCTTTTCCTGACGACATGAGCATTGCACCCCAACCAAAAATCATGTTGAAGCCCAACAATGCGTTGCCGGCTTTTTTCCAGCATTTATCACACATCGTATTTCCACACTTTGAGCACACATTGGAGGGGTTTGCTTTGCGCTTGTGTTTGCAATCTAGACATGGAGCATCTGTCATGAATTCGCGAGGCCTAGGTGGCTAATGACGGTTAGCAATAGGTACCGTCGGATTGATATGGACCTTAGACTGCCGAAATGTTGGGCTAGGAGGGGGGTTGGCGTCCCCTATA
>CAYYKF010000050.1:0-13898 GCA_964441035.1 uncultured Candidatus Poseidoniales archaeon | reverse complement strand
GATGATTATCAAGAAGATCCGAATTACAAAGTCGATGAGAATGGTTGTGAATGGTGGCTCGATGATGACCGTAAATGGTGGTTTAGAACACCAGAAATGGACGATTGGATGGAACATACAGGCGAACAGTGAACAAACCTGTACGGGGGAGCGTTAAGTATCACGCCCATAAGGGCGTGTTATGAGAGAGCACTCAAAGTTCACCGCAAACGTTCTCCTTTTCGCCTCAATCATCGCACTTTTATTGCAACCAATGACTGGAATTGATATTTCGAATCAACCTCCAACTGAACTTTCTGATGAAGTGGTCGTTTCTCATGCAGTTCAGAACGAATGGACACAAAGCGCCGGACTGACGACTAATAATGGCCTCGCTACAATCATATGGCCAAATGCAATGGCAGTCGATTCCGCTGGCGACGTGCTAACCGCAGGTATGCTGCTCGGCGACGCTCAATTTGGAACGCATACGTCTTCATCGAATTACCAAACAGGGTCTGGTGGTAGCCAATTGGCCTATGTTGCGAAGGCGGATGCCACGACAGGAAATTGGGAATGGTTGGCTGAAACTGGTGAATATGGCGGCGGTGGATTCGCCGCAGTCAACGGAGTTGACACAGATGGAACTGACACCTATATCTGTGGATGGTTCGCTGGAAACGTCACCTTTGGAAGCAGCCAATACCGCTCGACTCAGGATACCATGGATATCTTTGTGAGCAAACTCAATGCCAATGGTCAATTCCAGTGGACTGCCGTTGCTGGAGGGAGTACCGATGACGATGTGTGTGAGGGTATCACTGTTGATTCTAATGGCAACGTATTTGCCACTGGGAATTTCAATGGGACAGCGAACTTCAATTCAAACAGTCAAACCACCAGCGGGAAAATCGATATTTGGATTGCAGAGATGCTGACCGGACAGGTAACGACTGGTGGCAATCGCTGGGATTGGGTCTACACCGCAGGAGGGCCTGAGGAAGACATCGGTGTTTGTATCACTACAGATGGAACTCACGTCTATGGTTGTGGTTGGTTTACTGGCACCGCGACATTCGGTAATCAGCAGACACAAGGTGTCGGCCAATTGAGTTCATACGTTGTCAAACTCACTGGAACAGGGAGCAATGCAGGTTCTCATGTTGATGTTGCTTCGGTTGGAGCAACCGGTGGAATCGTACAAATCATGGATATGGCTGCTGATTCAGGCACGGTATACACAACTGGACATCTTGTTGGCGCTGCGAATTTCGGCACACACCAAATCGACAGTGGCAATGACCGAATCATCTTTGTCGCTGAATTGGGTTCTAACAATCTCTGGTCTTGGGCCACACCTTCTGACAGTGGTGCTCATCAGACTTCAAGGTCAATTGATTTGACTGGTCAAGGTGATATCGTTATTGGTGGGTCTTTTGCTTCTGTGACCAGTGATGGATACTTGGCTCCATCAGGTAGTGCAACCTTTGGTTCAACCACACTGTCTAGTGCATATACTGGAATGGTAATCGCAGGTATGGATTCGAGTGGAAATTGGCTTTGGGCAGAAGCAGCTGATGGTGCGCGAATTGATGAGGGATATGGAGTTGCAGTCATGCCAACTGGTTCAATCGTCAGTATGGGTTCACATTGTTCTGGTGGAGTCACAGATGGACAAGCCTGTTCAATCACACTTGGCGCTGGTTCTGAGAGTACCTTGGGTAACTACTTCTCCGACCCCAACGAGAACGGTAATAGATATGCATTCAACACAGGCATCCACCTTTGGGCAATCCAAGCAGACAGTGATGGCGATGGCGTTGGCAATGCTGATGACAATTGCCCGAGTATATCAAACGCCGATCAATCAAACATCGACAACGACAGTTTTGGAGATGTGTGTGACAGTGATCTTGATGGCGACAATGTCGACAATGGTGATGACAATTGCAACGGCCCTGAAGTTCTGTGGGATAGTACTGATTTAAGCCTCGATATGGACCAAGATGGATGTAGGGATTCTACTGAAGATACGGATGATGATGGCGATGGAATAGCCGATATCGATGACCCCTGCACCGGATTGTCGTTCAAGCAACAGTGGTCAAGCAATTCTGCGAATGACCATGACAGTGATGGTTGCCACGATATTGAAGAAGATACTGATGATGACAATGATGGCGTCATTGATGTAGCCGATGATTGCCAACGCGGTTGGCACAATTGGACCAGCGCTACTTTTACCGATTATGATGGTGATGGCTGTGCAGATGATGGTGAAGATTCAGATGATGATAACGATCATGTCAATGATGATGATGATAACTGTCAGAAAGGTGATACGGGTTGGATTTCAGATGAAATGAACGACCTTGATGGCGATGGTTGTGCGGATGCGAGTGAAGATTTAGATGATGACGGCGACGGTGTGTCTGACACTAACGACCAGTGCTCACCAGGACCAAATGGTTGGAAATTGGATTGGATTAGCCTGCCAGAAACAGATCACGATGGTGATGGATGTCTTGACTATTATGAAGATTCAGATGATGACAATGATGGTGTAGCAGATGATTATCCAGATAGTTGCAGACTTGGAATGATTGGGTGGGTATCTAACCCTTCCACAGATTCTGATGGTGATGGTTGTCACAATGACGAGGATACCGATGATGATGGCGATGGCTTCCAGGATGATGATGATGATTGCCCACAAGGTGAAACCGGTTGGTTTTCCACAGCTGAATTAGATGCAGACCGTGATGGCTGTCTTGACTCTAAAGAGGATGATGATGATGATGACGACACCGTATCTGATTTGATGGATCAGTGTCCAAACACACCTGCAGAAGAATTGGTTGATCCCGAGGGATGCGGCTGGTTAACGCAACAAGATGGAGACGGTGATGGGATTTGGAATCAGAATGACAACATCTGTAGCACAACACCTTCTGTTGCGATTCGACAAATGTTCATCGAACAATATGAATTCAATGTGAGTGCAATCGGCTGTTGGGCTGGAGAATTGGATTTGGACTACGACCAGTATCGTGCTTTCCAAGATGATTGCCCAAATACGCCAGCGCAAGGCGTATCTGAATCAGACGTTGTTGAGATGAATGGTTGCCGCATGAGCGAGTATGACGATGATCATGATGGTGTTGAAGGAGACCGTTCCCATCCTCTAGGCAGAGATAAATGCCCAGAGACTTCGGTTTTGTCTATTCGTGAAAATCATACTTCCTTTGAATTTGAGAATAATGGGTGCTGGGAGGGTGATGAAGACGATGATGAAGATGGAATTTTGTTGTATCTAGACATCTGTCCAAACACACCTGCCGGAGAACCAATATTGACTGAAGGACCACTAAGAGGATGTTCAGCCAGTCAACGTGATGAAGATGGCGACGGCATTATGTCAGATGTTGATGAATGTCCAGATACACCCTCTAAAGAGTCGGTTGAAAAGAGTGGAGAATATTCTGGCTGTTCATTTGATGAACGACTTGAACTTGGGGATACAAGTGCAATTATTGAAAAGAACATGGTTTGGATTATTCTAGGCACGGTAGCAGTTCTTGCGCTTGCAGTTGCACTCACCATGGTATTCCTCCGTCGTCGTTCTGATGCAGACCCTTCGCAATGGGTTGGACAGATGCCAGATCAGGTTGGCCAAGACCATTCAATGGCGCAAGTTGCACAAACACCAATGGCGGTGAGTGATTACACACAATTGCCTGGAGGTGGAAGTTATGTCACAGGTTCAATGGGTGAAACCATTTACAATGCTGGAGATTTGAGTTCTTGGAAAATGAATGCAGATGGTTCTTTCACTCGAATTCAATAAGTCAAGCGCCTGCGATTTCAAATGCTTCTTCGATTATCTGCATGATGTCAATTTCAGGTCTAAAACCGCAACGCTGTTCAATCTCCAAAGCATCGACCACACCCCATACTTCGTGGGTATCATCCCCCCCAAATTGTGGTGCGCAGCCCGTCCGTTCCTGATATGTTGCTGCAATTTCACTCATGACCACACCTTGGCCAGAACCAATACAGAGAGTTTCCCTTGTAGGTGGTGGTTGTTGTAGCACGTGCATTGTGATGCCGATGACATCAGAAACATGCACGAAATCCTTGACCTGTGTGCCATCTCCTGGAACACTAATCCAACCGAAAATAGATTCTCTGGCAAATTGATGAACAATGCCATGCCCTTCAGATGAATCAACGGGTAAACCTTGCACATTAGAGCAACGTAGAACCGTCACTGGAGATTCTTCATTTGCATGTTCCAATGCCCATTCTTCAACCCATAGTTGTCCTTCTGCAGCGACATCACGAGGTGCCAAAGTGGCTTGGCTTGAATAATAGGGGTCTTCTGGAGTAGCCTGAGGGTGAACACGCAAAGTTCCAATCACGATGAGATGCAGACCCCCGTGCCTCTCTACAGCAGAAAGAATTGGTTTCGCAGCGGCTCTCATCTGCAGAAGAGATGCCCGGTCCCCACGTCCACTTGTGGACGGTGGATGAGCATTCATCAAGACCACTGCATCACATGATGTGAGTATTGCATCGAGCGTTTTGGAATCCTCCAGAGCTTCGGGTGGAATCTGTACCAACATGTCGCCGAGTGCCTGCTCGATGTGTGGTTGGACAAAGTAATCTTGCCCGCTTACAGCAACTCGCATCGTTCCTCTCCGCCCATCTCTCAGCAAGATAGCGTATGACTTTGACGGATGAAGAGACTACAGAGCATGAACGAAACTTGAAGGGCTGAAATCAAGCAGGCGGGAGTGTAGGGGTGGCGCCCCGTAGGGGCGCAATGGGTGATTTCATGGTCGATCAGTTGCCAAACCTCGGTCGTGAGAAAGTGATGCTAGACGCGATGGGAATGGAATCCATCGATGCACTTTTCGAAGATATTCCTGATGAAATTCGCCGTACCACTCCTCTTGACCTCCCAAATCCACAGAGTGAGGAGGAGATTCTACGTGAGGCTCAAATGTTACTATCTGAAAATGTATCTTTGAACAGCCGCCCATCTTTTCTTGGCGCTGGTCTGTACAGCAACTTTGTTCCTAGCATGGTTCCGATGCTGGCAACACGGGGGGAATTTCTGACTGCATACACACCCTATCAACCTGAAGTCAGTCAAGGTATGCTGCAAGCCATGTGGGAATTTCAGACCATGATTTGTGAACTTGTGGGTTTACCTGTGTCGAACGTTAGCATGTACGATGCATCAACTGCCGCAGCGGAGGCGATAACATGTGCTGTACGAGTGCATGGTCGCAAGGCTGAGCAAGAATCAACAGTATACGTTTCTGAACTTGTCCCCCCCCATCGTCTTTCAGTGATTCAAAATTATACACAAGGTGCAGGAATTTGCATCAAATCAATACCACACGGTACAGATGGATTACTTGATCTCAATGCTGCTAAACAAGCATCGGGTGCGTGTGCAATCTATGTTGAACAACCAAATGCATTCGGTCTGTTGGACGAAGGTCTGCTGAAACTGAAGGAGATTGTAGGTGAGAACACGGCTTTGATTGTTGGAGTACAACCAGTTTCACTTGGTATTGTATCTCCTCCTGGAGAATACGGAGCTGACATTGTCGTTGGTGAAGGACAGCCGTTTGGTATTGGCCCGACCGCGGGCGGACCAATTTACGGTTTGTTTGCATGTTCACAGACCTACCTGAGACAAATGCCTGGACGGATTGTCGGACAAAGTGTCGATGTAGACGGTCTCAAAGCCTTCACGCTGACGTTGAGCACAAGAGAGCAACACATCCGCCGACATCGCGCTACAAGCAACATCTGCTCAAATGAGACACTCATCGCGCTAATGGGTGCCATGCACATGGCAATGCTCGGCCCGGTCGGTTTGCAAACCCTTGCCGAACGAAATGCAGCAGCATGTGAAGCAACAAAACAGGCTTTATCTGGTATCGAAGGTATCAGTTTGGTTCATCCTGATGGCGTTCATTTCAATGAATTCGTCATTAAGGTACCTGGTGAAGCCGCAAATCTGCTTGATTTCTTAGATGCTGAATGTGACATCACTGGTGGCTTCGATATATCGGATTGGTGGCCAGAATTTGAAGATTGTATTCTTGTTTGTGCAACCGATCAAATCGAAATGGAAGACATCGAAGAATTGGCAGACGGAGTCCGCGATTGGTTGTCAGAGGTGGTTGAATGAGTGATTTGTTTACATTTAATGGGGCTGAAGGTGCAGGTTATGCACAGCCGCCACCAATTCCAATCGAAGTGAAGATACCATCTGCCCTACAGCGCAAAAACCTCCCACGCTGGCCACGTGCCAGTGAACCTGAATTGGTTCGCCATTACACTTGGTTATCGACTCGTAGCCATGGTATCGATTCAGGATTCTATCCCCTTGGTTCTTGCACCATGAAACACAACCCCCGGGTGAATGAGAGAATTGTCCAAATGGCTGGAATGAACGACATTCATCCACTTGCACCAGAACATCATCTTCAGGGCTTGATGGCAATCTTCCATGAGATGCAAGAGATGCTTGCACACTGCGCAGGGATGGATGTAGTGACCTTGCAACCTGTTGCTGGAGCACAGGGTGAATTCACTGCGATTCGCTGCATACAAGAATATCACCGTGAGATTGGAGAGTCCCATCGTGACAAGGTTATCGTGCCCGATAGTGCACATGGAACCAATCCTGCTAGTGCAGCAATGTGTGGCTATCAGATTATTGAAATTCCATCCTTAGAAAACGGCCAACTTGACTTAGAGGCCTTACGTGCAGTGGTTGGAGAAGACACTGCAGCGATGATGGTAACAAATCCTAGTACACTCGGAATTTTTGAGTCCGAAATCGCTGAAGCCGCTGAAATTGTGCATACAGCGGGTGGACAGATGTATTACGATGGTGCGAATTTCAATGCAATTCTTGGAAAAACAAATCCTGGTTTGATGGGATTTGATGCAGTCCATTACAATCTACACAAGACATTCAGTCAACCACATGGCGGTGGAGGTCCGGGATCTGGGCCGATTGGAGTTAAGCATCATCTCGCTGATTTCCTACCTGCTCCGATGGTTGATTGTGTAGAGGATGAAGAAGGCGATGTCTGGTACGAGTGGTATGACCCGCCAAAGAGTATCGGAAAGGTGCAACAGTGGCTTGGTAATAGTGGCGCAGTGGTTAGAGCATGGGCATTTTATCGCCGATATGGTAAGGACCTAGAGAAGATGAGTGAACATGCAGTTCTAAACGCCAATTATCTACGCCATCGAATGATGAATCCTTCTCCTGAGCAGTTGGCAAATATTCCTGCTATGCCCACAGATGGGGCACCTGCGACAGTAGTCAAGCATGAATTCACACTCAGTATGTCTGCGGTCAAAGAAAAGACAGGTGTAACTGGCAAGGATATCGCCAAACGCCTTCTTGACTATGGATACATGGCGCCTACGCTCTATTTCCCGATGATAGTTCCAGAATGTCTCATGTTTGAGCCTACAGAAACAGAATCAAAGGAAGCCATTGACCAATTTGCAGACGATTTCCTTACGATTCTTACAGAAGACCCTGAGATTGTCACCTCTGCACCGCACGACACACCTGTGCGTCGTGTGGATGAGGTGTTGGCTGCTCGTAACTTGATTCTTCGCCATCCTATGGGAGAAAGTGACGATTGAGTTGCGACGTGTTCATCAAGCGGGATGTCCAGCAGTTGTCATGGCACCTCGCCGCGGCTTCCTCAGTGGTGATGCTGATTGGTTTGGTTCACGTAACTTGCAAGATCGATTTGAGCACGAGGTTGATGCTGCAAAAGAATGGGTAGATATGGGTTGGCGTCGACAACGTCTACAACCTCAACTGACTAAATTTCTCTACCCTGCTGCATGGTCTGTATTCTTGCTTGCAGCAGGTGGTATTCCTCTTTTCCTTGCTGCGATTGGACATGGCATAGGTATGAAGACAATTTATGGCATTGCATTGTGGTTTGCAGCGTTTGGATTGTTGTGGCTTGGTACAGTTGGAATTGCATTGAATCAGGTCGAAGGGTCACCTTCAAAGATGCTCATTTGGAATCTTTTCAGAATTGAATCAATCTTGTTGGTTGTACTTGCATGGGCGATTCATAGAGATCCCGAGAGTTATGTGACAGTGATGGCTCTTCTAATTTCATTACCACTTTGGGTTTCTCACGTTGTTCGAATCGCGACTTTACTTGCATGGCCACCAGGAAGGTGGTTACTCCCAATCGCACATGTCGACATTGGATTGGGTTCGATGGATGAGCCATGGGTTGCCGAATCACGTCGTTGGGCCAGACGACCTCTTGCCCGCCGCACAATTCCTGTTGGTGAGTCTGGTGGAATTTCACTGGAGATGGTTTTGTTTGGAGTCCGCCATGAGAACTTGGATTATCTCGCCATACATTTGGTCCATCCAAGTGGAGTCCTCATCGATCCATTTGTGGGCCCTAATATTGGTGAAACAGTTCCGTTTCCAAAATTAGGCCCCATCTTTGCAGATGTTCCCAATGTGGTTAGAATACGGGAATTTTTCGGCGAGCCTCCAGTCTCTCCAGTTGTGGCCGATTGGCCGTCCGCTCTAGATTTAAAAGTGGGCGAAGAAGAGTGATTATTCCCACTCAATGGTGCCCGGTGGCTTGTGGGTAATATCGTAAACAACACGATTGACATCTCCCTTCAGTGTATTCGTAATTCGCGTGCTGATTTTCTGCAGGACCTCGTGTGGAACCTCAGAGTAGCGTGCCGACATTCCGTCCATACTGCGCACGGCTCTGACCGCGACAGTCTCACCATAGACTCGCGCATCACCATGCACTCCAACACTAGACACAGGTAGGATGGCCGCAAAATATTGCCATGGCAATTCGATTTTTCCTGCTGCAGCTGCTGCTTCCAATTCTTCTTCGACAATCGCACAAGCTTCGCGACACGCTTCGACTCGCTTCCTGGTGAGGTCACCTAGTACACGTACCGCAAGTCCAGGACCAGGGAATGGTTGCCTGTTACTGCTCGATATATCCAATTCAGCAGCCATGGCCCGTACTTCATCCTTGTAGAATTCACGGAGTGGTTCAACGATTGTCAGGTCAACATCTTCGGGAAGGCCACCGACGTTGTGATGACTTTTGATAACATCACGTTCGCCACCACCCGATTCAATCCAGTCTGGTGCGATGGTCCCCTGAACCAAATATTTGGCACCACAGGCAACCTGTTCTTCTTCGAATACACGAATAAACTGCTCACCGATGACCTTGCGCTTGTGTTCTGGTTCAGTAACACCTTCAAGATGTTTGAAGAATCGTTCACTTGCATCGACAACCTTCAGATTGAGGCCAAGTTCTGTGAGCATTTCTTTCACTTCTTCAGTCTCACCTTTGCGCATGAATCCCGTGTCAACATAGACGCAATGCAGGAGTTCCCCTACGGCCTGATTCGCCATTACTGCGGCTACAGTTGAGTCAATGCCGCCACTGCAAGCAATAATTGCAATGTCATCGATTTGGTTCTTTATTATTGAAACAGCTTCATCGATGAGCATTGCCGTTTCCATTTCAGGCACGCTCCGAACGAGTCAATTCGTCGTCAGAGATTACCTTGTTTGTCATTTCCTTGCGATATGAGTCAAAGGCTGCAGAGAGGTTTTCATCAGATCCCGCTAGAATTTGGACCGCAAGAACACCTGCATTGTCTCCACGGTCAACCCCTACAGTAGCAACTGGCATGCCTGGGGGCATCTGAACGATTGAGAGTAAGGAATCGAGTGGAACCTTGCCACCGCATGGTACCCCGATGACGGGTTTGGTGGTCATACTTGCAATGACACCCGGAAGGGCGGCAGCAACACCAGCCATTCCGATGAAAACTTTGCATCCATTATCAAGCGCATTCTCAACAATCCCTTCAAGATATTTGGGCGCTCTATGCGCGCTTGCGATACGCAGTTCGTAGTCAACTGCGAAGTTATCGAGTACCTTTGTTGCCTTTTCTGCAACCGGTAAATCTGTGCGTGAACCGAGGATGATGCTGACGTCCATTAGGCAGTCCCACTTGGCGCCGGTTCAAATGCATCACGGTCGGTGGTCGTTGCCAATCGAGGCCATTCTCCAGCCCTTTCACGGTGTATGACTTCACCTTCTCCGTCTGCATCAATATCCCATATCCATACACCAGGTTGAATTCTGTCACCCCCACTATACACGCGTAGCATATGCGCTCCAAGCATCTGTCTGTAGAGCACGGTGGCAAAGGGAATGATGGCTGCAGATAAATCGGTCAAACTCAATTCAGTCATGCCATTTGGAAGGTGTAACGCACGTTCTTCCTGTAGCACGTCACGCACGCGATGCGCCATCTTTCGTTGTAGCCGGATACACTTTGCCATCAATCGAAGCGGCATTCGTGCTCCTGCAATCCAAATTTCAGTCAAACAAAGTGCTCTTTCAGTTGCTCCGTACAATGATGCTTGTGCTAGGGCTCGAACAGCGAGCGGTACTCTTTCTCCGCGCCGGAATCTGTAGAGCAATCCAATCAAACGACTCAATCGCAAGCGGGTTGTCGTCTTCAACCCCCAAAGTTCGCTTGGACCGGGTAATTCACCGAGTAGTATCTTGCTGGAGCACCAGAACACGTCGGGTGTACTTCCAGTACGATGTCGTACCAGCCACAGGCGGAGATGTCCACCCACATCCATGTTTAGAGTCAGCAAGACTCTATGTTGGATATCCGCAGTTATTGGATTCACTGGTAGGGGACCCACTGACCACTTTCAACATCGAAGCGCATGATACTCCCATCTGGATATTGGCACCAATTGTTACCTGCTTCATCTGTCCAAGTGGTTGGTCCCTCCTGTATCTCTTCCTGGCTAGGAGTCTCATCAACAGCAAGGACTTCTTCGGGCATCTGTCCGGCCATTGCATAGATATTTTCGGCAGGCTCAAGTGCACCGGCATCCCAGTTTTCCTCGTATGCCTCTTCACTGGTAGCAGAATTCCGTCGTAGCAGTATAACTGCCGCGCAAACAACAGTCAGTAGAATTGCGACGATGATGATGGCCCACATGAGTCCAGAGATACCACCTTCTTCCTTCTCTTGGCGAGACGCATCCATTGGGTATGCGTCCGCATTGTCTCCAACGCCATCCTCATCAGAATCGGTTGTCTCCTCAGGATCGGTTGGGAAGTCATCCTCATCATCCTTGACGCCATCCCCATCAGTATCATCGATACATCCGTCGTTGTCGTTATCGAAATCGGTTGCATCCTCGTCCACACAATCGTCAACGTTGTCCTTGACAGTGTCTCCATCAGAATCATCAATACATCCGTTGTTATCGGTATCAAATCCTGTTGCATCCTCGCTTACACAGGCGTCAACGTTGTCCTTGACCGCATCTCCATCTGAATCGTCAATACATCCGTAGAAATCGGAATCAAATCCGGTTGCATACTCGTTTACACAGGCATCCACATTGTCCTTGACGTTATCATTGTCGTTATCATCAATACATCCGTTGCCATCAGTATCAAATCCTGTTGCATCCTCACTCAGACAGGCATCCACATTGTCCTTGACGGTGTCACCATCAGAATCATCAATACATCCATCTCCATTGGAGTCAAATCCAGTTGCATTCTCATATCGGCAAGTGTCTGTATCATCGAGAACATAATCACCATCAGAATCATCGATGCATCCATCGCCATCGGTATCATATCCAGCAGAGCTTGCGTATCGGCATTGATCGACATTGTCAGGTACAGTGTCACCATCAGAATCATCAATGCACCCATCACCATCGGTGTCAAATCCAGTAGAGTCGACATTGCGGCACTGGTCCACATCATCCTTGATGGTGTCACCATCTGTATCATCAATGCAACCATTACCATCCGTATCCCAACCGCTTGCATTCTCAAACATACAAGCGTCGTCGGGGTCGTTCACATTGTCTCCATCACTATCATCGATACATCCATCACCGTCGTTATCCCAACCACTTGCATCAACCATTCTGCAATCATCATCAGGGTCTAGCACACCGTCGTTGTCAGTATCATCAATACATCCATCTCCATCTGTATCCCATCCAGTGGCATCGACATTGACACAATAATCATCTGCATCCATGACGCCATCACCATCCGTATCACGTTCGCTTGCCGCGCATCCTGTTGAGTCTACATTGGCACCAGGTGGGGAGTTTGGACAGTGGTCAGGGTAGCTGCCCTGAGGGTTGTCTCCGTATCCATCCCCGTCTACATCAGACCATTGTGTTGCATCACTTGGGAATGCGTCAGGGTAGTTCCCGTTGGGATTGTCACCATATCCATCACCATCGCCATCAGCCCATTGTGTGGAATCATTGGGGAATGCGTCAGGATAGTTCCCATTGGGATTGTCACCATATCCATCACCATCAGTATCGCTCCATTGTGTCGGGTCACTGTAGAAATCGTCCCCATCATCTGACCAACCATCGTTGTCATAATCTGGACATCCATATCGGTCAAACGTACTTGTGCCCGCAACATTCGGACACGCATCTGGTGTGGTTCCGTTCGCATTGTCACCATATCCGTCCCCATCAGAATCCATCCATTGGCTTGCATCGGCTGGGAATGCATCGGACATGTTTCCTCCTGCATTGTCTCCGTATCCATCTCCATCAGCATCTGCCCATTGGGTTGGCTCATAGGGGAATGCATCGACTGCATCGTTGTAACCATCTCCATCCGTATCACGCTGAGTTGGTCCACATCCTACAGAATTGACAGCAGCGTTGGCGGGGGTGTTAGGACAGATATCGTCCTCATTCCAGACTCCATCTAAATCGTCATCGTTTATGATGTTGAAACAATGTTGATACCAAGATAACAGAGAATCTCCTATTCCATCTCCATTTAAGTCATCATAAAGACTCAATCTGACACAATAAATTCCACTTGCACTAGGCGTGTTATATGTCTTAATCCAACTAACGCTGGTGGTAGCCGATGTGAAGGTATGATCTGAAAAATATGTCGTCGCTGACGAGTTGACAGAATAGATGTATCCTTCAACAACATAATCATCGCCGACAGTTAGATTGTCTGTCGTGTAGTCTATTGTATTGGTAGATGATGCGTTATTTGATGTCGCATTCGTGATAAAAATCGTCGGTAACGCAGGAATGAAATAATCTACATGTACTCCGAAATTGTATCCACTTGAATCATATAAACGGACGAGCAGATAATGCTGCGTGGCACTACTCGGAGTGGACCACGATAGGCTTGAAGTCCACGAATCCGATGTGGCTGAGAAACTTCCACTTCCGTTGTCTGCGATTACTGAATTACCTTCGATAAGCCACCAATTGTAAGTGTATGATGAGCCGATGGTAAGGTTCTGTGCATCCATAAATCCGCCAGAATTACTGGTGACTGCAGCCTCCAGATATTCGATGTACAGGCAATCAATGTCGCCGTCCAGCCACAAAAGGCCCGAACTTGAACTTTCATACAAGTCAGAAGCGAGGCATCGTTCACCTTCCGGCCAAGTGCCTGTGAAGTAAGTGGGTTGGGATTCATTGTTACCTGAAGCGGTGAAGTTATTCCAATGTTGAGCATACAAAATATATGATGAACCATTCCATATCCAAGTCGAATATTCAACGGCATATCCAGTTCCTGTTGTTAGTTGAGTGAGATCTGCATCAGCACTGGTATGATTGTTGATGGACACAGAAATGCTCTCATTTCGAGTCACAGGTGGTGTTGGCGTGCTACCCCAACCACTCCACACTCCAGTTGTAACAATGCCATTGTCACCACTGGAGCCAGCGGTTCCTGCAGCCCCAGTTCCGTAAGGTGCACCACCAGTTCCACCCGGCATTCCCA
>CAYYKF010000049.1:5832-13928 GCA_964441035.1 uncultured Candidatus Poseidoniales archaeon | reverse complement strand
ACTGATTCAAATCCATCTACAGATGCATTCCGAGATTGGATGCAAGAACGCTTGACCAAAGCGATTGAAATTGCTGCTGGAGCAGATGCAGGAAGGGTGCATGCGACACCCGACAAAGGGGTTTGCACATGGTGTAACGTCAAGGAAGCCTGCGGGCTTGCTCCGATTGTAGGAGGTGACCAGAAATGGAACTGAATATCGGTCAGCGCTTAGCATTGAATATTGATATGCATGTCATTCTGGATGCGGGTGCAGGTACTGGAAAGACTCAGAGCATTATTGGTCGAATCATCGAACACTATCTCTCAGTTGACCAACGGGCGACGCGTTTGCTTCCCGCCGGTCCCCGCCCCGCTTCGCTTTCATCAGGCGCATTGCGAATTGGTTTGGCTGAACGCGAAGATTTGTCATCATGGCAGGGTTTACTTCCAAGTGAAGTGGTTGTTCTTACCTTCACGACAAGGGCCGCAGACGAAATGCGTCATCGTCTTTGGTCAGAACTCAATCTTCTACGGCCGGGCCCAACTAGGGATGACGGTGGCTTGCGTCGAGATTCAAGAGTGACAAAGGAGGGCCTAATCGATCAACTGACTGCAATCCTTGAAGATGCTCCGATTGGAACAATCGATTCATTTCTAGCAAGATTGGTCGCCCCATGGAGGGCAGATTTGTCTGAACGACCTACAGAGGAAGTAATCGGAGAAGCGGATCGCCAGGTTCTCATCAGTCGGGCTCTAGATTTGTTGTGGCGCCTGCGTTCTGTTGATGATGCACTTGATGCTGGAGTGGATGGTGAAAGAGCTACACAACTAATTACCGCAAGAGACAGATTAGCGCGTCGTTTTTCCCGCCGTAGCACGATGCGTCTTGTTCTTTCGGCCTTGCTCTCAAATCGAGTATTCGTGGATTCAGTTGCACGTAAACTTGAGCGCTCGCAATCAATTGAATCCAATGACCTTCATCGATTGATAGAAGAATTACTTTCACCGATGGATGCCCAATTGGATGAATTCATCAATGACATTCATCCTGCATGTGAGGAATGGCTTGATTTGGCTCGCAGACACGGATCAGAGCTCAATTTGGCTGATGGATTATCTGGCGGAACTCGATTCCAAGCATTTGTCGAATTAATTGATTCAGGCCCTCCCACAACCCGCTGGGAGAGATGGCTGTGGGTCAATTCGCTCAATTTTGTCACAGTCTCGGCATCTTCACTTAGAAATCGAAGGGCCAGCAGTTTCAACGGAGGTAATCTAGCCAGTAGTGCTCGCTGGCCTCGTTCCATCGAAACTTGGGGTAAAGTGAAGGACAAAGAGAGCAAAAGAGAGGCAGGTGATATTGGTTCTAGAATTGCAGACCTTTGGTCTAGTGCGCAAGGACATACCATCCGCAATGTAGCACATGCGCTCTATTTATTGGATGATTCCAGTTCTCCAGTTCCACACTTGCCTGTTGATTCAGAGTTACGCCCAGTTCGTATGAACTCGCCCTTACCCCACGCCCCACCGAAAGGGATGCGTGCCTTTGGTATTGAAGAGGAATCAAGTCATCTTGCTGATTTATTGCTTTGTCAGCGTGGTCTACTCGATTTATTCCATGAGCTGAAAGTTCGTGATGGAATTCACGAATTTGAAGATGTAGCAACCCTTGCTGGAGACCTCCTCCTCACCCGTTGTCCGAGAATCATGCGAGGTCGTTATCCTATTGAGGTTGTACAGGCTTTGGATGCCTTGCCTGAAGATGTTTGGCGTGATGATCACATTCATCTTGCATTGGAACTCATGGAGGGATTCAGTCAGAATCCATCGAAAGCAGCAATGACACATGAAGTGGCCGCATTGCTATACGCTGATTTACAATCAAGATATCAGCGACTGAAGGAAATTCGTGCTCGCTATCGCGCATTTATCATTGATGAAGCACAAGACAATTCAGCACAACAATGGAGACTGATTGGTCGACTATGGGGTGAGAGAAATTTACCTGAAAACCACCCCCGTCCAGATACATCTTGGGAGCCCACCGTTTGTTGTGTAGGTGACCGCAAGCAATCCATCTATGCATTCCGACAAGCACAAGTGTCTGGATTTGTTGAATTTAGTCGAAATCTACGCCTCATCAACAATCACGAATTGAATTGTATTCCGGCCCTAACACGTTCACCTGAACTTCGTAGACCGAATGCAGCACGTGACCCGAGATACGTGGCAGATGGTGGCTTCCATACAGCCATAGAAATGCCTGAATCGAGAGGTCATTCAGAAGGTGCATGGGTTCGTTATGATGCTTCTAAAGACGGTGATACCGTCAAATCTGAGGTGCAAAGAGCGAGAGCTGAAGGCCATGTTGAATTGGTCGTCAATTATCGAACGGCTGGAGACCTTCTTGAACGGCTAAATGGATGGTGGCAGGACCTATTTTCGGAAACTCATCATCGTTTTCCAGGAGATTGGTATGCCTCTCCGCAGTCTTTAGAACCCAATCGGTTCAATGCATCTGGGCAATTTGAGTGGTTATTGCCTGCAAAGATTCCAAATTCGGGTCACCCTGATTCTGATTTATCGAATCCATTAGACCCCTTCCGTCATGGCAGTTCAGCAGAAATGGAGAATGCACTGATCGCTGCTCGCATCCGTGCCCTCATCGACGGGACCTCGGTAGGCGAAGGTGAAATGTTGGAACCACTTTCACCTTCTGAAATTCTAGTATTACTTCCTAGCCGAACAAATCAGAGCGATTTGATGGCACGTCTAGAGGCAGCAGGAATACCTGCTCAAGCCGACAAAGAAGGCGGACTTCTACGTCGTCCAGTCATCCGTCCACTGGTATCCTTGCTGGAATGGATTGCACGTCCATACAGCCGTCACGCAGCAGCGGCAGTGGCTCGTTCGAGCCTTGTGGGTTTGAACGATGCCGATTTACAGCAATTCATCGGTGATTCAGCGATTGGTGAGGACCTCATTCTACGCTTGACATCCTTCCTACCTGCTGGAGAGCATCAGACTCTAATCGAGAGATGGCATTACCACGCAATGCGAGGAGATGCTGTAAAAGCGCTTCATATGACTCTTGATTATAGTGACTTACTTCTAGCGTATCCGAGCCTATCAAATCGACAAGATGCAGAACAATTTGTCCATCTAGTAGAATCACAAGTGATGGAGGTTGGAGGCGACCCTATTCTTCTTGCAGATCGCATATCCCACCTTTCCGAAGTTGCAGGGAATAATTTGAGGTCCGACAGTATCTCTACGTCAGATGCAGTTCAGGTGATGACGATTCATGGTTCCAAAGGTTTGCAATCACGTTGTGTAATTGTTGGTGGTTTATTCAGTGAGGGTCAAGGCAACATCAAGCATGATTTGCGTGAACGAGTTCTAGCAACACCAGGGATATTTGCAGCGAATCCTGACCCTTGGCTAACTGGAGCAAAAGTGGAGAGTGGAGTGTGGAGCATTGCTAAAATGTTGCAAGAAGCACAAATACAGGCAGAAGCAAGACGTTTGTTCTATGTTGCATGTACCCGTGTGAAAGACTTGTTAATCCTTGCAGGTGCACCTTCTAATTCTCATATTCTAGATGGAATTATTTCATTCAAACCCAGGCCAATTTCAATGCCGACTTTCGGCCATATGTGGCTTGACGCACTAGGTTGGCAACCCAATGATGATGGCCAATACTCGATTGTACCTAGCGAGATGCCCTTCCCCGTATACAGTCACGTCTCAGAGTTGGGTCTCAACCATGTGATTCACAGTCCTTTGGTACGACTAAATCGTCTAGATCAATCAGTTCAACTAGCATTCTCGGAGGGGTTAGTAGAATTGCAGAATGAAGCACCTCGTAGACAACGGATTTCACGCATTGCTCCTCATGCTCTAGATGCAGCAGCAGAATGTCCTCGCAGACATTGGTTGTCTACGAGAGGTGGCCTATCTACCGAAGCGATTCGGTTGGATATGGCACAAGGAAATACAGCAGAAACTGCAGCGGAAAGAGTGGGACTTCCTGCCGCGAATGTAATCGGTTCAATCGTTCATCGTCAAGTCGAAATTGGCCTCCAAAATCCAGGTCAATCTTCTACCTTGACCGCTCCACTTTCTGAGCAATGGACGAACGTATCTCCAGACACATTGAGTGATGAAGAAACAATTGACGCAGTTCTATCCGAATTGATGCCACCGGAGGCAGATTCAGATGCGATTAAATCACTGATGTTGAAAGTCGCGAATGCCTTACGAAATGGACCACTTGGTACTCTAACACGTGGCGAGATATGGCATGGAGAAATTGTTGAAGGTTTGCGAACTGAATGGCCATTCAATATTCAGCACACGGTGCATTCCAATGGTATTGATAGCAAATGGTCACCATCCGGCTCTCAAACCTTGGCTGAAATTGAATCAATCGTCTTCTCATCAAGTGGAATTGCTGATTTGGTTCTTTGTACAAGATTAGAATCAGGCCAGGGTGCCATTCGTGCCATCGACATGAAGACCACTGGTGCAGCACACTTGCATGCTGGTTGGGAACATCCTTTGTTACGAATAGAAGGCGACGAACGCCATCACGAAGAAGAGAAACTATTGCAGAAATACCGCATGCAACTTGCATTGTATACTCGTGCGCTCATGTTGCAGGAATCTTCACGTGAATCTTCACATCGCCCACATCGAAAGGTACTGCCACCGGCAATATTGGCTGCAACAACAGGCCGATTGATTGTAATGACTGAGGATGAAATGAATACAGCACTGAATGATTTGCAGGTGTTGTTTGAAAGTCTTGGAGAATTGACACTTCGTAGTGATGACGAAATTCCTCCACGATTATCTGGTGAAGCAGCTATGGCATGCAACCATTGTCCATTCGCCATGGGCGATATACGTCTCTGTGCACCTGAAGGAGAGCCTCTTGGATTACATCTTCAGGACGAATCTGAATGAGAGCAGTCCTTTTGCTGTATGTCTAAGTGGGACGGACATGGCTGACATCGATTACGCACGAATCCAAGATTGGGTCGAGGCGCAATGGGAGAATCATGCTCTTGAATCACTGTCCAAATTTATTGAGATTCCAGCCCTCTCTCCTGCATTCGATGCAGATTGGAAATCGAATGGCTATCTGGATGATACCATCGACCATTTTGTTGGTTGGCTTGGTACACTCCCAGTCGAAGGTATGACTTGCTCAATACATCGATTAGCAGAACGAACGCCAGTTTTAATCGTGCAAATTGAAGGTACAACAGATGGAGAAGTGTTGTTCTATTCACATCTGGATAAACAGCCACCCTTCACAGGATGGTCTGAAGGAAAAGGACCTTGGATACCTGTTCGTGAAGACCCATGGCTGTACGGTAGAGGTTCAGTGGATGATGGATATGGCGGCTATCTTAGTGTTCTATCCATACTCGCCCTTCAACAGCATGGAATTCCACATCCGAAAGCCACCTTCTTGATTGAAACCTGTGAAGAATCCGGTTCTTTCGATTTACCCGCATATCTGGATGAACTTTCAGATCTTCTTGGCACGCCGGACCTTGTTGTAGTCATGGATTCAGGTGCTGGTGACTATGAACGATTGTGGGTGACAACGAGCCTTCGAGGATTGGTTGGAGGTACGCTCCGAGTCGGTGTCAGCAAAGAAGGGGTACACTCTGGAATGGCGGGAGGAATCATCCCCTCGTCATTTAGAATTGCGAGGTCTCTTGTTAGTCGAATTGAAGATGAAAATACAGGCAAAGTCTTGTTACCCGAATTATCCGTAGAAATCAATGACGAATTACGTGGGGAAGCGGAAGGAATTGCCAGCGTTTTGGGTGAAAATGTTTGGACAGATCTTCCGGCACTTGACGGGGTCCAACCTCAAACACCGGGTTTGTCAGAAATCATCCTTTCAGGGAATTGGAGACCATCACTTTCTGTGACTGGTGCAGATGGGATGCCTGCCCTACAGGATGCAGGGAATGTGTTACGCACACACACCTCACTCAAACTCAGTATGCGTATCCCACCAGGTGTCGAATCCGAGTCAGCATCCTCAATCATGAAAGCCGCTCTAGAAAGAGATGCGCCACATGGTTCTCATGTTTCGTTTGAACCAGATGCGGCAGCGAATGGATTCAGCGCCCCTGCTATGAAGCCGTCATTTCGTGATGCTTTGAACAAAGCCAGCCTTGCCACATTTGGCAATCCCATGCAGGTATTTTTCGAAGGAGGAACCATTCCTTTCCTAGCCATGATGCAGGAAAAATATCCTTCTGCAGACTTCCTCGTTACAGGTAGTTTAGGTCCTGGAGGAAATGCTCATGGCCCAGATGAAAAACTCCACATTCCAGCAACAAAAGCAGTCACAACTTGCTTAGCAGCAGCCATTGCATCAATGAGCGATTGAAGAGTCCGGAACACTACGTGTTCCCTATTTCCTGCCGGGTTCGTTGGGGAGCGGGTTATAATACAGGGGTAGCGGTGGGCCGTAACGAGGGAAGTCCGTGACCGAAGAGGATGAGGATGTTGGAACACTCACGCCAGAGGTACGTTTGCGCCAAATGGAGGCACGTCTAGCCGATGAGACCGAGCGTTTGGTCAAACTCTACGATGCTTACGAGCAGCAAGAGAAGGAAATCGTTGGATTGCGGGCTGAAATTCAAGTTCTTGAGAAGGAAGTAATCGATAAGGAAATTGAGCGAGAGAGTATGGAGCATCTTTCCAAACAGAAGGATGATCGCATTCATGACCTTGAGATGACAGCAACCAAGGCTCAGAAAAGAGTAGAGCATCTTGAACCTGAATTGGAGAAGATGGAAGAGCGCTTCACCCGAGAGAAAGACCGACTCGGCAAAGTGTTCGAAATCGCAGAGGAATTAGATTCTGATTTGCGCCTTGCAGTTGCAGAAATGAAGGCACGAGACGATTGGTACGTCTCTCACATGCAGGTCTTTGAAGACCTCAACCGAGCCATCAAGACTCGCTATGATATGATTGAAGCAGCAGTCGAAGCAGAACGCAAGTCTGCACACATGCAGCGCGCTGTCCAAGAACGCCTCGAAGAAGCGATGGAAGCCCGTGCTGCTGAAGCCGAAGAAGAAGCCGCCTCATCAGATGAAGAGGAGTGATTTCCATGGGCGGATTCGCCCGTGGGGGCCTTGCCCCAGTACTGACTTGGCTAGCGATGGCCATCGCCATCGAGATAATCGCCCTAACAGTCTCTGATTTAGGTGGTTTTGCCCATGTCGTCGCAATTCTATGCCTCATATTGACTGCAATAATTGCCAATTTCTATCGCGACCCAGACCGCCCAATTCCAAAGGACGAGGGTATCGTTGTTTGTCCAGCAGACGGTCATGTGATGTTCGTCATGAGGGAGCGAGCAACAGGACGCAGACCGACCATTGATGAGAAAGAAGGTGCTGAGACAGACGCCCTAACTGGAGATTGGCATCCTGAGCCTTGCCCTGAACCGCTATCATTCACAACTGAGCAACGTTGGGGAGCTGTTCCTGATGGTGAAGAATCAGATACAGATGCATGGCGTATTGCAGTCTTCATGTCGCCACTTGATGTCCATGTCAATCGTGCACCAATTGCAGGTACAATCATTCGCATGGAGCACCGTACAGGCAAGGGATTGCGCAAAGGCCCGTATCTTCCTGCATATCGCAAAGAATCTGCTTGGAATGAGCGGGTCAGGAGCCTGTTCAAGCGCGAAGATGACCTCATCGTTGAAGTCACTCAAATCAGTGGTAAACTTGCTCGAACAATCGCACCATGGAGTGGAGAAGGCGATGAAATACGCCGAGGTCAGCGATACGGCATGATCCGACTTGGTAGTCGTGTGGATGTCAGAGTGCCAGCATCACAGTTCGAGCCAGTCGTGACAGGAGCCAATGCTGAGCATCCAGACCATCCAAAGGGAGAGTTTGTTCAGGCTGGCTCAACCATCCTGTTCAAGCCACTTTGATGAAATATGAATAACTAAGTGTTGACATACGCTGGCATTTTCGATGCAGCCGCGTGATTATCAACCAGGATATCCTCAGCAGCAACCGGTTCACCAACAGCAGTACCAACCACAACACCAACAAATTGTAG
>CAYYKF010000049.1:0-5732 GCA_964441035.1 uncultured Candidatus Poseidoniales archaeon | reverse complement strand
CAGCAGCAACCGGTTCACCAACAGCAGTACCAACCACAACACCAACAAATTGTAGTCCAACAATCATCCAAAGGAATGAATCCATTATTCATTGTAGGTGGAGTAATTGGGGGCATTGTCATTATCATCGTTCTCGCGGGTGTTCTGTATGTCTGGGCCAATTCTTTGGCCGAAGACGAACTTGAAGGCACATGGTATGATGAAGACGGAGAGTGGATTGAATTCTCCTCAGGCAACTCATTTGACTGTGAAGATTGTAACTTTGATGAATGGATTTTGCCGAATTCTGGAGAAGTTGCATTTTGTAATGATTCACCCAATGCGCAAGGAGGAGGCTGTGATGGTTCGTGGTACTATACCTATGAGTATGAAGTCAAAGGAGATGTACTCTTTTTGGCTCCTCATGATAGCGGAGGAAATGTCCAATCTGGTGCCTGCACCATTTTTGTAAAATCAGGAAATTCATATTACAACACTGCTAACTCAGAACCCAGTCCTTACTGGTGTGCCCCTGTAGAGACGAGGTAATGAAAATGCAACCAAATAATCAGCAACAACCGCGCCTGCAACAGCAAAACCAGCCGTCAGGCTATCCCCCGCAGCAACCGGTCCACCAACAGCAACAACCGATTTACCAACAGCAAGTACAACAACAAACCCACCATGTTCCAGTCCAACAATATCGACAGCCGATGGTGGGTGTCAATCCCAATCAGCAAGCCAATGTGATATATGTTTCATTTAATCCAAGTCCAAATTATAGACATATATCGTATATATTTCTTGCAATCTCGATTGTAGGATCTATTGGTGCTTCTATAATATTTGGAGGACCAGAAGAGGGAGGTGAAACTGCCGTATGCATGATTTACACCGCATGCTGTTTTCCATTGGGAATCGCCTGTATCTTAGATGCGGTATTCTATCACACCAAGAAAACTTGGCATGAAAATACTGGAAGTGATTCCACAGGAAGTACTGTGGGAATGATTTTTGATATCATCTTCGCCGTACTTTGTTTTGGAATGGTGATGCTAATTTGTGGAATCACCATGTTTGGTTGAACCGTTAAATCGATGCAATTTGCAAATGAAGATTATTCGGGCTTTGAACCATCTGCACGACGAATACACTTGGCTGGAATCCCACCCCACACCTCTCCTGCAGGAATCTCTGTGAATTTTGGTAGAACCGCCTTGCTTGCGATTACGGCACCATCTCCGATTACACAGCCAGGATTGATTTGAGCCATCGTTCCGATGACCACATCATTACCGATTCGAATCTTTGCAAGATGTATCCCATCCTTCTCAAACAAATGTCCATTGACCACAGCATCTCCACCGATGACTGTACGCGCACCAATCTCGACCATGAAGCAATCATTCACACTTGGAGAGTTGATTTGTGCGCCCTTGCCAATTTTACACCCCATCATGCGATAGTAGGTGGTTCCAACGAAAGAGGGAACCATCCATTTCAGAGAAGGCAATGCAAGTCTGTGGAACAATGAAAGGAATGCCCAGCGAATGGTTAGCCAACTTTCCGTAGGGGCCTTCGCCTCCTCAAGACTGGGTCGCATAATCATGCCAAGAATTCCAAGCATTAGCAAGTCTGCAATACACCAGATTAGTGCTCCAATACCGAGTGTTGCGCCGAGTGCGATAGCGCGTTCCCATTCCGCCCACGACACGGTGGCCTCTGCAACTTCAAACAGCAGATAGATTCCAGGCGCTGCAGCCAATCCCCAAAGGATGAATCCTAGTGGCATGACGAGCATTGAAAGAACTACTTGAATCCAATTGAATCCTCGCAGTTTCTTAGACATCAAATCACTCCTCTGCGTTCAGTAATCCTCGGTTACGTGCATCTTCTTCCTCAGCCACGCGTATGCCTTCTTCAAGGTCCACTCGACTGGTTAGATAAGTACCCAATAAGATCACCACAGTGATTGTCATGAGCGCAACACGACTATCGAATGCTGTACTTGTAATTCCATAGAGGAATGTTCCAATCATTGCAGCAGATTTACCTAGGAACCCAAAGAACCCGAAGAATTCTGATGTCCGTGATTTAGGCGTTAACTGTGAGAATACCGAACGCGCCTGAGCACCGGCTGAACCCATGGCGCAACCGACAAACAATCCGAGAATAATCCATTGCATCGCCACACTAATTCCAAGAGGGGCCCATACCATGTTACGCATTGTTGTGGGCCACCAATCAACCGGTCCACCACGATCTACAATCGAGGGGTGGGTATCCCCAACTTCCGAAGCGCCAGCAATTGTATCATTTCCACCGATGAAAATGATGGAAAATCGATGTTCGTGCCTGTCCTCATCTGTTGTGTTATTGAAAGCAGCGACGAGTGCAAAGGCTTCCCCTTCTGAAATTGCCTTGGTTTCCTTCTCATCATCATCCGCGCTTTTTGCAAGGAACGAGGCCCCAAAGATTCCAACTGTAACGAGTAGGAATGCTGCAATCACGCCAACCCACCCCATGTCTCTACTTTGTAACCACATGATGGCAAGTCCGAGTATGGATACCATGGCCAAAATGAACAAACACACCAGCAACCCTGTTTTCATGTCAGTATCTTCAGCTGTTTCTACACTGAAATCAGGAGTAGGAAAGTGCTCTTGATAGGCATCACGGAAGGCAGCATCTCCTTCAGAAGTATTGCTAATCCAATCTTCGTAAGAAACATCATACAATGTCGACATCACATAAACGCCATCATCTGTAGAATTATTCCCATCAGGATTCCCATTCCATTCGAATTGGAAATCATAACGTTCTGCATCATCTTCTCCTTCCAGTTCAAGTGGTGCAAAACCGGCTGCGGTCACCGCGACTCCACAATAAATAAGGAGGGCTAACATCAATGCAAATTTTGTACCCTTAATATCGGCCAGTTTCCCGAAGACAAATGTCATTGGAATTGCAACGATATTGACCGTTAGCAGGAGTATGATATTCATTTTTTGATCGAGCCGCAATACGGAGTCTCCAAACGCACTGGCCATACTGGCAATTGTATTCACACCATCATAGAACAGTAAATAGGCAAGTAAGAAGAATGCAAGTACCTTGAATTTTCGAATTTCCATTGCGGTTTTGTATACTTCAACATAAGCAATCTTTGCGGCTCCAAAAAATCGCGTAACGTTGTTATTACCGAGACTCTCCCATTCCATTTCTGATGCGATTTCAGGTTCTGGTGTCCACTTGAACATCAACGCTCCAAAACCCCACCACCATAGTGCAGATGTCACAAAGATGGTAGCCAGTTTGAAGTTCATATGCCAATCAAAGGGCCCCTGCAAGATGATGAGGTGTAATATGAGTAGTATTGAACCACCCATGAACCCGTACATGTATCCCCAAGTTGACACCTTGTCTTGCTCATCTCTTGAACCAAGATAAGGCATGAATGAGTAATAGATGACATTGCCACCGGTAAATCCGATTGTACCGATGGTGAACATCACCGCAAGAACGATGTAACCATCTGAACCAAAGTAAGGTGCTGCTCCCATTAATGCAGTGAATCCAATGCCCGCAATGGTGTACCACTTGAGCAATTTCTTCTTGACAGGTATGCGATCGGCAATGACACCCAATGCTGGAGCGGTTAGAACAACAAATACCATCGAAATCGTCAGAATAAATGCATAGAAGGAATCACCGGTTTGTGTTCCAGTGGCCTTGTTGTACAAATTGGACATCAATGCCGGTGCAATGACCGTCATCACAGTGAGCGCATAAGCCTGGTTTGCCCAATCGAAGAAATACCAACCCTTGAGTGCTTTTTCGTCATCTTCAGGCCTTTCGGTCATGACTTGCTTTACAACTTCGATGTCCGATGAACCACTTGTTACAGCCTCGCCCATGGTCATCGTGGCCCCATTGGAGCCTATAACCGGTCCCTCAAGCAATTGCAGGATACTTCAAATCCTGTAATTAGTTGCCACGACCATGCAGCCGCCGATGTATGACCCTAATGCAGAATATGACCCGAGTGGAGGATATGACCCGAGTGGAGGATATGACCCGACAGGCATGGCCCAACCCTCGCAACAAATGTATACACCTCAAGGGTCGACCCAACCCGATTGGAGTTCTGGCAGTTCAGGTGGGCGTAAGGGCACCTCAGCGCTAACAATCTCTCTCATTGTACTCCTCATTCTTGGTGCTGGAGGCGGTGCCTTGTACGCCACAGACAATCTACATGTCCTTCCCTTCATCGATGAAGAGGGTCCAAGCCCAGTTGGAAAATGGGTTCAATCCAGTGGAATGGAACTTGAATTCAAGTCAGGAGGTGACATTTCATTTTCCGATGATGCTGAAATGCCGGATGGTATTGAATATGAATGGAGCACCAGTGGCTTTACGTTTACAATTAAAATGGAAATGATGGATGAAGAAGACGGATTGATGAAGTCCACTTCAAAATGGAAGTACGACATTATCGATGACGACCATGGTGAGATTCTGTACATGAAGCAGAAAAGTGTAACATATGAGTCGGATGGTGAATCGAGTACCGAATCTTCAGATGATGGAGAATGTATGTGGTTCATTAAAGAAAGCGACCTTCCTGATGGTTGGGATCCTGAGACATTGGAAGACATAGGGGATGACCTTGATCCTCCTTCATGGTGTGATGTTGATAACAGCCTAGCGTCCGACCAACCAGAATCTGGCACACGCAATGTGTACAACGCAGAAGATGTTTCTTCATCATCGACTAGTTCAGATACGGATGACGTATTGATTAAGTTGAGTTTCTCCTACGCTGAGGACGACTTTAATTGGGCATTTGTTGACATCAAGCTTGAAGTTGGAGACAACGTCTACACCTGTAGTATTGATGCTTCCGAGGAATGCGTGATCAGTCAGCAGGATGGTGATGAATCTAAATGGGGAGCAAGCGAGCACATCACATTATCAGAGTCCGGGACTGACATTGTCGGTGAAAATGGTGCAGAGGTCAATATTTACATCAAGTACCGCAATACAGCAGTTTCAGGTGATTCCAGCGTAATGGTAGCCTAAAATAATTAAAACACTACTAGCGTCTACGACTATCATGCGAATCCCCGCGAAAGTAACCTATGCCTTGTTGTTGAGTGCCCTTTTGGTCTCTTGCTGCCTGAATTCTGGTAGCATGGCTCCAATCGATGAAAATGAACAAATTCCATTGGAAGAACCTGTGAATTACGAAGCCACTGAAGGGCGAGATGATGACTCGGATGCGCTTGGTATCGCTCTCGTCGGTCTAGTAGTGGTTGCTGCCGTTCCGTTACCAGTTGCTGCTGGAATTATGTATGTCTGGGCTAGCAGTCTAGCGTCCGACCAGCCTGAATCTGGCACACGCAATGTGTACAACGCAGAAGATGCTCCATCATACACCAGCAATATGGATGATGACGATTTGATTAAGTTGAGTTTCTCCTACGCAGAGGACGATTTAAATTGGGCATTTGTTGACATCAAGATTGAAGTTGCAGACAACGTGTACAATTGCGGTTTTGATGGTTCAGACCCATGCTATATTTTCGAGCAAACTGGTGATGGAGTATGGGGTGCAAACGAGCACATTACACTAGCAGAACAAAATACAAACATTGTCGGTTCGTCTGGTGCAGATGTAAATATCTACATCAAGTATCGTAACGCACAAGTTAGCGGTGATTCAAGCGTATATGCCACTTGAATATTGAGTG
>CAYYKF010000048.1:0-14223 GCA_964441035.1 uncultured Candidatus Poseidoniales archaeon | reverse complement strand
GTTCCTGCAGCCCCAGTTCCGTAAGGTGCACCACCAGTTCCACCCGGCATTCCCATGGCTGAAACAAATGCGGTGCTTGCAATATTCAGATTGCTGGTGCTACTGGCGCGGATGTCGACATTACCGCCAGAGCCACCACCGCCACCGTCTCCTCCATTGTACATGAAAAGACAAACGCTGCCAGGCAGGCAGTCACCATCAGAACCATTTCCACCGGTTCCACCACCGGCCCAGACGATTCCACTCGCCGATTGATTATTACCGATTGTGACACTGTTCGCACGCATCACGATAGAACCTCCAGAGCCACCTCCGGCTCCAGGGCCGCCAGTTCCTGACCCGTTGTTGTATCGATATCCTTCTTCACCATCTGTACCAGGTGCAGCGACCATACCCTGTATTTCAATCGTGTCAGCGTAGATGATAATGCGGCCACCACCCCATCCAGCTTCTGAAATAAGACCTCCTGAACTATCATAGACGGAACCTCCTAATGAACCGGTTTCATTACCGACACCATAGGATGAGCCACCGTTGGATGTGGCTCCACCTCCAGAGCCTCCGTTGCCGTAATGGCCTGCGCCACCCGCCCCATTTCCTTGCCAACTGCTGGAAAGTGTGGTTGATGTTCCGGTACCTTGCGAGTTGCCCGATGGGTCGAGGGCATAGATGACACCCCCACTGTCTACAGTGAGTGTATTCACAGTCAGAATCAAATCCCCAGTAGCAATAATTGTGCCACACGAGAGGATTCCACAGCCGATGTATAGGTCGTCATAGGCGTGGCTACCGTTCATGTATGCGGTGTTGAGGATGGTGGCATTCGTTGTTCCCGCACCGGGTGGACCTGACGTAGATGAAGTCGGGCTACTACTTGCAGAACTATGAATGGTGAGGCCGTAAGTGTTCGTCGCCCCTACGTAACCATAGATGTACAGATATGCTGTGAAATTTCCAGAAGCGGTATGAGTAATGGCTTCATCATCTGATGAAGAAGCCGATGATGCAAGGTTAATCGTACCATAGATGAGATCCATGTCAATGTCGCCATTGGCATAGGTATGCGTATTGTTGAACCAATACGTTTCTCCACTAATCATCGAGATTTCGTAGTAATCATTGTCTGTCGTGGTGTGAAGTGACAGATTTGATTGTGACATTGGAAGTGTGACAACAGTCGCAGTTGACGTGTTTTCATTGGGCTCAAACATGTCTGCTGATAACGAACCTGGTGTGCTAATTCCAGTGGTAGAACTGCTCCACGCTTCGTTGTTAAACTCGTTTTGTTCAGTGACGTTTCCCCAGCCATCCGGCCACACAAGCCAGTAGTAATTCCCACTACTAAGGGAGGATGGAATCGAGACTGAGGTGATGAATCCTTGACTAGCATTGATTGCAAGATTTGGCCCAGTAATTTGGGTGCTGAGGATGGTATCTGACGAATCATATATCGTATCTGTTGATAGGATGATAGGGATGTCATAAGGAGTGTTTGAAGTCAGTGCTGCCGTACCAATATTGTTGATTGTATAACCAATATTGACATTACTTCCAGTGGTTGCAGTATTCGGTCCAGATACACCATTACTGGTCAAGTCAGGACGAGGGTTACTATTGTTGGTCCACATGTCTAGTGAATACGCTCCATCGCCAGAAAATTGTGCTACGACCACATAAAATGTTCCAGACGTACTGGTAATCAGCATGACGCTTTCAAGTGGGTCATTGTATTCGGAAGAATCAAGAATAGATGAATTTGCATCGATGATGTATAAATCAAAATCAGCCAAACTTGGAACTGTCAATTCAACGGAAAAATCCTTGTTAGCAGACAAAGTTACACTGTAATAATCCAAAGTGTCGGATGAATCAACACACCCAGGAACATTTTGTGTGCTTGGATCAGTTCCAAGTGTCTTGGCAGTACTGGTTGTGTTACCTGCATCCCCAGTCGTTCCACCATCATTTTGCGTGGTTGGGCAGACAGCACGTCCACCTGTGGACGAGACAATTCTCTCACCCAATTCAAGTGATTTCGGCTCAAATTCACTGTATTCTTGCGCAGGTGTTTCCAACATTCCACTTAGTATTGGTGTCAGGGCTGCTAATATCATCAAAACGACTAGCCCGTGGGCTGATGCAATATTTCTCCTTCGAGACATCATGCCTCTGCGTACACACGCTACCATATGAATCTCGCCCCGTGTGCGCGAGGACACGCGCGGCGGCTCGTAGAGCCGCTTACGCCGGCTTAGAGTCGAAGGGGTTGGCGCCGTGTGCAGGGTTCGAACCTGCGACCTGTGGATTAACAGTCCACCGCTCCACCAGCTAAGCTAACACGGCTGCGACTTGGCGACTTGGCACCTATTGATGAAGGAATCGGGTGGAAAACGAGCGGTCATCTCGACCCCGCGACGTCGTGAACACTAAGGGCGGATTTCTCTGAATACGTTCTATGAGCGATACCGGCGGCGACTGGAAGCCAAGTGAGACGAACCTTGGATTCGCTGACGCTGTTCTTGCAGCCACAGCTGCGAGTGGTGACCATTACCGACATGGACTTGGTATGATTGCAAGTGAAAACATCGTCAGCCCACGGGTTCAACAGGTAATCACTTCTGATTTACATGGACGCTATGCGGAAGGACTTCCTGGCAAGCGTTACTACCAAGGTTGTGAGGGTTTTGATGACATCGAATCGCTAGGTATTTCCTTGGCACAACAAGTCTTCAATTGTAATTTTGCAAATATTCAGTCAACCAGTGGCACTGTCTCAAATATTGGCGTGCTCAAAGCACTAGCAAAACCTGGCGATAAAATCACTGCGGTCTCAACAGCAGATGGTGGACACATTTCGCATGCAAGAATGGGTGCTGTTGGCTTGCGGGGGTTGGATCTAACGACCTATCCATGGGACGAAGATAGAATGGAACCCGATGTTGATGCAGCCTGTGCGATGATTCGTGAAGTTGAGCCAACGTTGGCCTTGGTTGGCCAATCGGTCTTCCTATTTCCAACACCACTGCAAGAAATGTCGGACGCTGCTCATGAGGTTGGTGCCGCAATGATGTATGATGGTGCCCACGTCCTTGGACTAATTGCTGGTGGCCAATTCCAGGACCCGTTGCGAGAAGGTGCAGATGTTGTGACCGGTTCAAGTCACAAAACATTCCCTGGGCCACAAGGAGGATTTGTGCTCTCAGATTCGGAGGATGAGAAATTTCATCGTAAGTTGAACACAGCTATTTTCCCAGGTGTATGTTCTTCATATCACCTGCATCACGTTGCTGGAAAAGTTATCGCATTTGCCGAATTTTTGGAGTATGGTGAAGCCTATGCTCAAGCCACAGTTGAGAATGCACGTACCTTTGGAGCGGCAATGGCCGCAGAGGGTTTTGATGTACTTGCAGAAGGACGTGGTTACACAGAATCGCATCAGATATTGACTCGGCACGGAGAGACCGATTCAGGAGCGGGTGCGAAAGCCGCTCAATTGCTTGAAGATGCAGGGATTATCACCAACATGAACATGTTACCTGGTGATACCAAGGCAATGTCTCCAAGTGGGCTTAGATTGGGTGTGCAAGAATTGACACGCGTGGGCATGGGTACAACTCAGATGGAAGAGGTTGCCAGACTTTATGCGCGTGTGCTAATCCATGGCGAGGACCCTGCTACAGTGAAGAAATCAGTGCGCACCCTCAAGGATGAATTCTTGACAATAAGATATTGTTTCAATGAAGATGATGTTAGCGGATATCCGCTTTGAACTGAAGTAAGAGTAATCCGTAGTGACTTTCTCGCTCACGGCATGCGCGCGACCGCCTTGCTACTCTGTTTGCTCATGGTTTCGGTCGCCTTTTCAGGATGTTTTGGGAATATGGATGATGATCCTGAAGCGGAATTAAATGTACCTGAAGATCAACCCTTAACGGCCACCCGTGGACAGATTTACACTTTGACCGTCGAGTCCAATGTGCCTTACACTGTTCACCGCCCTCATGGTACATTTTTCGTTGACCAAACGGGTGTATTCAGAGATGCCATGAACATGACTTTTGATGAGTCTGTAACGATGGTTGAATTGTTGGTTTTGGACACAGAGTTAACCTCTTTTGAACTCACAGTGACCGCTGACGACAAGGTTTGGAATCAAACACTTGAGATTGTAGAAAGTGAATCGATGATGCTCGTGGATGGTCGAAGAGCCTTCGATACCATCGACATGCTAACCACCGATTACAACAATCGCTGGTGTGCTTCTGCATCTTTGCATGAAGGTGGTGCGAGTTACGAGTACGCTGCTGAGGCCATGAAAGAGGAATGGTCAACATACGGTTTTGACCATGTTGAAGTCACACGATATGATGACGACCCTGACCAACTGAATGTTGTTGGTTACAAGTATGGCAATGTGTATCCTGACCAGTATATCATTCTTGGAGGTCATTTCGATGTTGGATACGCTTTCACCCCACCAGGCGGGGGGACCACTGAAGGTGCGAATGATGATACCAGTGGTTCTACGGTTTCAATGGAAGTCGCTCAGGCCATCGCATCAAGAGAATGGGACCATACGGTTGTTGCTGCACTTTGGGCTTGTGAGGAAGAAGGATTGCTTGGAAGTGCGGCCTTTGTTGCTCATTTGCCTGAAGACAAAGCGGTGAAGGCTTACTTGAATTTCGACATGGTTTCTCTGAATTATCCTATCGTTCCACCGCCCGGATATGGTCCCTATGACCTTTCAATTGCTACAGCGGGTGCGCATGATGAAAATCTCTCAGTCATGCTAGAATGGGTCAGACTCGTTGTTGAGGATGAAATGAATTTCCACGACGTTGCTTCAAATGACATCTATTGGCAGGCTGCCGAATCATGTGCGAGCGACCATTGTTCATTCTTCACACATGGCTATGCGACATTCAATTTCTTCAGCGCTGGTGGCGATGCTTCGTTCTGGCAAGAATGGCACAGTCCTACTGACAACCTTGATTTCATGGTAGCTAAAGCAGGTGGAGAAGACCAATTAGGTGATGGCTTCAACACATTGGTTTGGACTGCTTTGTGCTTGTTTGTACATGTTGACAACACCGGCGATGAATGGCAAGGCCGTTGGTATTCTGCGGAATAAAATCGAAGCGATTCTAATCAAAGCGCCCGAGATCAGTGTCCCAAAGAGCATTTTCCTCTGTGCTCCATCCTTCTGCATTCTGAGCTCTTAGTTTTTCGAGAAGATCATCCTTGCGCTTGCGCCCAGCCAATCCAAACAACATCAGTAATCCTAAACCTCCAGTCGATGCAATGAGAATTCCTAATTCCTCAATCTGTTCTTCTCCTTCTTCGTCCGGTTCCGGTTTTAGGATGAGGGCATCATCATCATCGCTTGGTTCGACAATCTCGATGTTAACCTCGGCGTTGTGAATTGAGCCTTCACTATCGATGATTGTCAGAGTAACTGTGTAATTGCCATCATTTTCAAAATCCTGCATGACAACTTCACCAGTGGCAGTATGGATGACTTTTTGTTGCTTATCTCCGAACAAAAATGAATCCTCTGAATCCAACCACTCAAATGACCACTGGAAGGAATATGGTGCAAGGCCACCATTTGCAACTCCTGTGAATTCCATTGCGCCAGTCATGTTTTCTTCCGTTGAATTCACTTGTAGGGAATGGGCGATGTATCCTGAAAGCGGGAATATTGGTTCAGTCACTGTAAACTCCATCAAATCTGTTGCAGTCTGTCCATTTACATCGACCACACTCAATACTACAACGTGGTCACCAGATGGGAATTGGTAGTCGATTTCTGGAGATTCAAATAGTGATGTTCCAATCTCCCACTCAATTGTGTAAGGTCCTTGACCACCCGTGATACTCGCTGCGAAGGAGACGTCTAGTGGCGCAATTCCTCCATTCTTGTCTGCAAAGATTAACACAATCAGAGGTTCTTTCACATCGCAGACTCCATTACCATCATTGTCGAGAGGAACATCTGTGTTGTTAAGAGGGTCAGTTCCACATTCCCACTCATCGACATCAGTCCAACCATCACCGTCATCATCTACGTCTTCATCGTCACCAAGACCATCGCCGTCATGGTCATCTTCAGGTGTCTCATAGAGGCAACTTCCATCATCGATGTTCGCGTCAGGATCGTAGTTGTCTGCCGTTGGATTAGTGCATCCATAGATCTCAGGAATTGTAACAGTCTCGTTTTCGATTACGAAGTCAATGCTGTAGGTAACATTTCCACCAATCCAGAATGTTTGTTCACTCTCTTGGAAATTAAACGTCAAAGTCATCGTTCCATTGAGTTCAAAACGCTCTGATTCCCCCCAGTCAAAGGAGAATACTTTGCTTTGGCTTTCGTTTGCATTAAGTGTGTATTCCTGAGGCCAAAGAGGTGAAGAATCAATCCCCGCAGGTCTTGTGTCACTGTACGTCAGCATGGTTGTTGCTTTGATGGCCACGGAATTTGGATTGTAAAGATAGCAATACAGCATGTGGTCCGTATCATCATCATCAAGCAGCATGTACCAGACATTGTCTTCATTCAAATCACAACTGAGTTCGAGTTCCAGTAATTCTTGAGGTTCTGGTGGTGCTTCACCGACTGTGAACTCAAATTCGTCTGCTGCAGCTAGAGGTCCATCTTCGTATATCAACCACAACTTGACTTCCAATCTGTACGTTGTATCATTTGACCATCCACCCTCAATGGCGTTTCCTAGTGCAGACATATTGTAGTGAGCAGAAGTGGTGATTGTTGTCATTGAGAATAGTCGTACATCATTATCGGCGTGCCCATCTTCATCGAGTTCAAACATTTTGTACTCCAAAGAGTAGGTCGCACCAGTTTCAAGATTTTCGCTTCCAAACGTGACACTCACATTCTTCTGTTTTTCATAGTCTCCAACAAAATCGTAGTACTCCTGATTTGGAGACACAGACACGCTAACTGCTGCTGGGGCACTGTTACCTTCCACATCACCCCATCCGAATGTAGTGTTTGAGTTGGTGATGGGCGAACCATCCATTCCGTAGATGAAGGCCCAGACTGTGTATGGTCCATCTTGGGTAGGCATCCATGATTCATTGACATAGACATCATCTCCATATCCATCGCCATCATAATCTGAAGTGGATATATTTCCAGATACCGTCAAGTGTTTGAAATGTGCGTCTACACGGTATACCTTAATGTGATACTGGTACACATTATCTGCTGCGAGTCCGCAGATAGTGACACCGATAATCACACCATTATCGCCGGTGTTGATACTGATGGCCGCTGATGGCACTCCTTCGCCGGACCTTACCTCGTTGGATGATGCGGTTGCAGTCCAAGGAAGTGCGATGAGAAGCAATGCGATGGCCAGCGGAGTCAAGACACGGCGTACGCTGGACATGGTACACACTGTGCTCTGCTTGTATATGATAGAAGCGCGGGTATACCACCCTTATAGGGTGGTTATCATAATTTCACAGAATTTTGATGATTCTTTGACTTGGCTCTACCATTTCTTTTGAAAGAGAGAGAGCATCTGTGATGCTCTTTCGATGTGTTTCAGTCAATGGTTCTCGATGATAAATCGTAATCCAGGTTTCATCAGTCTGCAACTGTGAACCAATGTGAGCATCAAGGACGAATCCTATTCCACGATCAATATCATCCCCCAGTTGTAGACGCCCTCCCCCTAACTCAAGGACAACTTGACCGAGTGCCATCGCATCAATATCTGAAACCCAACCTGATTTTGTTGAAACAAAATCAGTTGAAATTAAGGTTGAATCTAGTAGCCCAATTGCATCTAACAATGCTCTCTCTGAATCGAATACAGAGGGCGATACGCCTTGGGCAATACACATCTCCTCAAATTTAGACAGTGCAGAGCCATCCATTAGAGAATCGTGAATGCGATGAGCACCTTCTTCGATGGAATCAACAATGCCTGTTGAATGCAATAAGATTCCACCCTGAACACAGACTAATTCTTCCAAGTCAGCTGGCCCATATCCACGTAAAGTTTCGATGCTTTCGAGAACCTCCAATGCATTTCCTGCAGAGAATCCAATCGGTGTGTCCATTTCGGTCAACGTCACTGTAGTTTTGATTCCCAGTCCTTCACCTGTGGAAACAATACTATTGGCCAATTCTTTTGCCTGCTGCACGTCTTTCATGAAAGTGGCTTTACCTACCTTGATGTCCATGACCAACGCATTCAGACCTTCTGCCGCTTTCTTTGAAACAATAGACCCTGTGATGAGTGGTACAGATGCGATTAGACCGGTGACATCTCGAATGGCGTACATCCGTTTGTCTGCAGGGGCAATTTTCCCTGTTTGACCACCAATCATACATCCAATTTCATTCACCATTTCGTAAGCCTTCTCAGGCGAGATTGAAACATCGTAATCCGGTAATGATTCAAGTTTGTCAAGTGTCCCTCCTGTGTGTGCAAGACCACGTCCAGCAATCATCGGACACTTGAGGCCACATGCTGCTAAGGCCGGTGCTAGAGGCAGGGACACTTTGTCTCCAATACCACCGGTGCTATGTTTGTCTACAACCAAATGTGCCCATTCTTCGGGCCACTCAAGCACCGTTCCAGAATGAATCATGGCATGAGTCAATTCTACGGTTTCCGTGTTTGAAAGTCCATTCTCAAACACATTCCGCATCCAAGCCTCGACTTCATCATCTGACAGCGAGTTATCGACAACACCGTCGACAAACGAGCGAATCTCACTCATCCTTAATCAGTCCAATTTCAATCAACCGTTGGTGTAGATAGTCTCCAGCAGTGATGCTGGGAAAATTTGCAATCCCACCCGTCTTAGCGACAAACTCTGGGCGTGGTGTCAAATCGACATCGTCACGTGGATGGGTAAACAAAGGCATGGAATATCGATCACTGGTTGCATCTGGTGGATTTACAACCCGATGTGTGACGGCTTTGAACAGACCGTTTGTTAGGTTTTGAAGCATGTCACCTGAATCGACAATGATGTGCTCATGATTGCCTTCGACTTTGATCCATTCACCGTCATGATCCATGACTTCCAAGCCACCCGCAGTCGCCCCAACAAGGAGCGTGATGAAATTGATATCTTCATGTTGAGCACTTCGAACAGCACCTTCAGGAACATCTGCTCCTAGTGCGGGATAATGTAGGACTCTCAGAATTGTGTTTCCATCTGTTGCCATATCGGGTAACCAACTTGGGCCCTTTCCAAGATAGATTGAACAGATTTCAAGCAATGTCCGTGAAAGCGCCTCCATTTGGATGTATAATCCATCTATCGCTGGACCGAATTCAGGACAGTCTTCTTCTGGCCAGATATTTTTTGGATACACGCTCTTCAAATGGTGTTCGTCAGGAAGGGTGCGACCTGTCTGCCAAAATTCTTTCAAATCAGGGGCTGGATTACTCTTAGCATGTTCAACTCCGAAGGGAACGTATCCTCTTTGATTACTGGCCTGATTCCAACGCATCTTGATTGATTCATCAAGGTTGAAGAAAGTCTCACTGACGGTATACGCGTCGTTAATTTCTCCGAGTGGTATACCGTGTCCAGTCAATGCGAAGAAGCCAATGTCTTCGAGAGCTTCACCCATTTCATTGACGAATGCAACTCGCGTTTCTTCGTCTCCGTGTGTGTAGTTGCGCAGGTCCAGAGTCGGAATTGAATCTCGTGCCATCGGTTGGCTCGAAACGCCGGTACCCATCAATGCTTCGCGAAAATTGAGGTCTTAGACCTCAGTGTTCAGCATCATACTTCTCGCGGAGTTGCTCAATAGTCCAACCCAAGTCGATTGCTGCTTGAACATCTTTTGGTGACCAATTGGGGAAATCATATCCATCGAGTTGCGGTGCACCGAACACACCATCATCGCGACCTTCAGTCACTTCTCTTGCATCACTTTCTGCGTTATCTCCAACACTGGTCCCATCCAATATTACAGTCCCAGCCGGTGCCTGTGATGCAGAATCTTGCCAGACTTCTTCTGAATAATCGGATGAATCATCAACGAGCACGTTCCCAGCATTTTCCCGCTGTCGTCTTATGAACATCAAGATACCAGCCCCAATTAGTGAAATTGCGGCCAATATAATCATTCCAAGGAAAATTTTGGCAGGGGTTCCACTGAGTGCATCATCCCTGAATGGACCGGACTCCTCTTCCTCTTCCTCTTCCTCTTGCGTATTTGGCTCAGGTACAGTTCCATCGGTCAGGGCCGTGCAACCCCAAGTTAGATTGTCACTTACACCATCCAAATCGGCATCAGCGGTTTGTACAGCCAATGAAATATCTAGAGACAGATTCCAAGCCTCTCTCTTCTCATCTCCATCATGGATACAATCATCATCTGTATCAGCATCATTTGGATTACCACCATATTCGAATTCTTGGAAATTGGACAATCCATCCCCATCTTTATCGGCATTCCGCTCAAATTCCAATGTTCCTGGAATGATAGCCCAACTACGATTCAATCCGTACTGCACTTCCCAAATATCTGGCATTCCATCTCCATCTGAATCAGTCTCTGAATCCAAGCGATTCCAATCTTCCTCGAAGATTGAAAGGCGATGTGCTGCCAATCCCTCATGCGCGATTACAATGCCCATCTCACGATTTCTCAGGGCACTGTTACTGTTCCAGTTAATGCTGCTGAACAGAACCTGTTGTCCATCAACAATGACGCTCTTGTCATGCAGCTTTTGGATTGAGTCAGATGGTGCCATCAACCGCGCTTCAACATCAAGACCATCTGTCATGTTCAAACGATGGTTGAAGTGATCGACAGTCTCACGCAAATCGTCGTCAATGCTATTCCCATCAAAGGCAAAACCGTTGAGCAATAATCGCACTTGGACACCACGTTCACTCGCAGCTCTTTCGATGGCCTCAAGCAACGGATTTTCCCCATAACCATGTGGCCAATCAAGATACAAATACTGAACGGAAATATCCAATGTTGTGTCAGCCTGATCCAAGAGCCAGACCAATCCATCTATGCAGTTATCTGGGCAAGTCAATAATCGTCCCGTGAATGAGTCCTCAAAAGTAGGAATTGTATTTCCTGATTGATTGAAATCAAACGAGGGCGTATTTGGAATCCAATTCTGAGGTCGACCCAGTGTGCTGCTCGGCGCCTCGGTTTGAGAAATGATATGACGATGACTGGTGTTTTCATCCCACAGCATCTGAGATAGAACCAAACTGGCAACATCCTCGCTGTCGATGATGATGCCCGAGTCTCTGTTAGCTTGATATCCATCTAATGGGAATGTTGAGCGTTTCCAGTTTCCGCTACCAATCCACACACTTGTATTGTCAATGACACCGACTTTGGAATGGATGTAGCGAAATGGAGCCATCGGCGCATTATTTCCTTCTGGCTCCACCATCCACAATACTGTGCATCCAGCATTGGTTAGTTCATCTGCCCAACCCCGTTGATTCGCACCATCTTGGGCATCTCCTAGGATGCCAGCTTCCAGTAGAATGGTACATTCTACCCCTCTGTTGACCGCTTCCTCAATTGCAGCAAACAATTCAGGAGAATCGAATTGGTATACATGCAGATGGATTGACTCAGTCGCACCTCCAATCCAATATATCATCTGGAATAATGCACCCTCAGGCGAGATTACGGGTGTCATTGTTCCCGATGCCGAGAATATCCCGTCATCACAAAACAAACTTGAACCAAGCCTCAACCACCGGTGTTCCCAATCCGCAGATGTGTTGGTGTCTGGCAATGTACCACAACCATCTCCTCGCATCAAAATCAATCCTGCAGTTTCGGTTGGTAGCCATTCTAGAGGACCCCCAGTCCAGCCTTCAATTTCCCCTTCCCAACTGCCATAGACGAACGCATCAACGATTGAACCATCTGGTGCTACCAATTGCAATGCACCACCTGAATTGACCAGATGCGGTGGATTCCCATCAAAGATGACATCTGAATCGATACCATTCGGCCCGCTGTCAAAGGCAAGATTGGTTGGATTTGGTGTTAGAACTGCACTATTTCCTGGTTGTATGACCAATTCTCCAAATGTTGAATTAACAGGATTCCCACCAATCTGATTACGTGCAATTTTCCAGCCTTGTAAGTCGACCCATGTATCGCCTGTGTTGCTTATTTCAAACCAGTCGTTGGCGCGATTCGAGATCTCTTTTGGCATGAAACGAGTAAATTTGAGTGTCAATGCTCCATCATATGGTTCAATGAGAGGATTTGCCTCACCTGGTGTAGGCCATAATGTGGGTCTTGTCACCTCATCACCTTCAGCAGATTCAAGGGTGATACAATCATTGCTAGAACTCCATTCTAATGTTTGAACTTGTACGCGATTTGGGTTGAATAGTGTGATTCTCTCGTTTAAATTGGACAAAATATTCACTTCAATATTCAGGACTGCATATTCTCCGGGTTGCACTATCATTGAGTCACCGTTTTGTCCCCAGATTCTTCCAGGAGCAACAGCCACCTCATCTCCGGCTTCATCTTGAACCGACCATCGAGAGAGGTTGACCTGATATCCACCTGCATTAAAGAATTCAATCCATTCGCTGTTCAGGTCATTCTTTGGTGATGAACATTGAGCACTGACTTCAGTCATCAGAACTTCAGTCGGACCAGAATACGGTTGCTCAAACAAAGGGTTCGCAGTTCCGGGGGTCGGCCACGGTGACATCACCCATGAATCAGAATCTGTTTGTCCTGAGACCATACTCATGCCATGTCCTGAGTAATTCCAGATGACAGTGTGGACAACCTCTCCGTCTGGATTGGAAAGGGTTAGCGTACCAGGATTGTTTGGTGAGAATGCCATTGATACAGTGTCTAGATGGATTACATGATGTTCTCCAGATGCGAGTAGGAATGAGGGCAATGTGTATCCTGACCCTGTGCGCAATTCCCAGTCAGCAATGTCAACGGTATCATTTCCAACATTGATAATTTCAACCCATTCACCGTTCGGTGCAGGTTGTGAATCAGAGCCCATTGGGTCGGGCATAAATTCTGAGATTCGCAATTCTGCATTCTCATCTACCCCACCTGTAATCTGACCTGGATTCGCTGCGCCTGGTGTGTTGTATGGTGCCTCTATCCACGGCCCCGATACCATCAGAGAATCTGATGGAATGCGGCTGACATTCGCATCTTGTGCTGAGTCCCAAGTCACTACCTGTCGAACATCGTCATTCCCATCTACCAGGGATAACGAGTCGTATTTGTCAAGTAGTTGTCCGGAAATGTTGACACCGATTTCAAAGACCAAGAAGTCTCCAGCTTCAATCGTACTCGTCCCCCCACTTTCGCAACGAGGGTCTGTGCTACAGTCAAATGGAATCGTTAAACCGGTTCCACTACGCATTGAGTATGTGGACAAATCAGTAGGTATCTGTACAATATTTTCATCAATTGGGTAGTGGATTTCGATCCATTCTCCGTCCGGTGCAGGTAGTCCTTGGCTTCCATTCACCAAGACCTCGTTGATTTGAATTGGAGGAATTGATTGCGAGATTTGAGGTGGATTAAGCGTTCCCGCAGTGGGCCATTTAGAAGTCATAAGTGGTGCTGCGTTACGACCCCAATCAGGTGTCATATCAGTGGCATTGACATACGAATGACCAGGGTGTGTAGGGCCATCATACTCGACTTGGTGCGTGATATCGCCACTTGGCATGAGGAGTTTGACCTGCTCGGTTCCAACTCCATTGTTGAGCATCCCATAGGTGCGGGTTCCATTGACTGCAACAATGCGGTGTTCTCCAGGATTGATGATTGTACCTTGACCAACCAGATGTGTTGTATTCATTTCCATTGAATTGCCCGCAGCATCTTCAACACTCCATCCGGCAAGGTCGATTGCAATCTGTCCAATATTTGCTATCTCGACCCATTCTCCGCCTGGCCAAGTCGCATTGTCTGTCGTCCAGAATGTGTCAGGCATCACTTCGGTGATTCGCATTTCGCTTTGTGTATAGGTCGTCGTAGGTCCAGTCCCGCCACCTGAATTCGCAGAGCCAGGTGTATTTGCATTGGAATTCACAAAATCATCCACTGGTGTAGCACCGGGGATTTTGCTAACATCACTGTTGGCAGAACCTGTGGTCACTTTGTGGACAATTATTCCATTCGCATCCGTGAGGTTCAATATTTCTGCAGCGTTGTTGATTTTGAGTGAACCTTGTTCA
>CAYYKF010000047.1:10646-14341 GCA_964441035.1 uncultured Candidatus Poseidoniales archaeon | reverse complement strand
AGGGACCCCTTTGAATATGCCTGGATCGATGAAGGAAATGCAGACATGGCAGCCTTCCTCAACTTTGGCGCCGAGAGTACCATTGTAGGTCACGCGAATGGGTGGGCCAATAACGCATCTTGCAGTGTACGTTGGTGGAATCAAAGAAATGATTGCGATTACGGAGCAGGATTCCTTTTCATGCTCTTCCTTGCCGACAATTTAGGTGGAGGGAATGCAATTCAACAACTGGTTGCAGACACACGGACGGGTGGAAATGGAATTGTTCATCTGGCACAAACCAGAGGTTCGAGTGGTACTCCTATTGGCGAAACTATGTCTGACATTTTTGCCAACTTCACCGCATCTGTTGTTTTAGATCATAACACACAAGCAGAATTTGGACTTAGCAACATCGACATGTACGAAGCATGTGGAGGAACTCAATTTTGTCGCATGGGCCTATCTGGCTCTAACCTGAATTGGGGTGGAGGCATATGGCAAGCGACAAATCTCGATATGGAGGGTTGGGGAGTACATGCATTCCGCTTCTTAGATGGGACTGGTTCTCCACTCAATCTAATGGTTCAACCGACGGAACTTGGATTTGCAGGTGCTATTCTAAAGCGTGAGGCTGCGAGTGGAATCTGGTCCATGGAAAGATTGCGTTTTGACCCAATCAGTGGCATAGGCACAGGACTTGTCAATAGTTTTGGGAACGTGACTGATGATGTTTACCTCACAGTTTGGTATGAAAGTCAAGTGGATGATTGCGATTATGACTATGCAAATTGTAACTTCCCTGGAACCATTGCCTATCCAACTGCATCTATCGATGTTTTTGCGGGATTGATTACAGAACCGGCAAGTGTCACGATTAACGATGCTGCCACATCTGATCGTGACAATGACACTTTACCAGATACCGTTGAAGTGAGTTTTGAAGTCAATTCCACTGCCTTTTACGAAGTCCTAGACGTAGAGATTGGAGTGTATGTCAACAACACTATCAAGGACACGATGGATCTTTCACTTGAAGCAGGGAATGGAATCCCTACAGAAACTAGCATCTGGTTCACACCCCCATGGGATGGCGATTGGACACTACGCTTCACCATGCGAAACCAAATCGGAGAGGTTGTTGATCAAGCACTCACACTGCCATTGGCTTTGAACAACATGGCTCCAGTGGCCGCTGGCAATGCAGCCTCCAATGCAACACAAACCTGGCTTGGATTGCAGTTCTATGGGGCCGGGTACGATGTTTGGGGCCTAGGCATTACGAACACCACGTTGTCCCACAATGTAACCCCCGTTGGTTATGCTTGGGATTTCGATGATGGACAAGTGGGTTCGGGATTGAAAGATCCGAACCGTGTTTGGCAAACACCCGGCGAATATAGCGTCACACTCAGAGTCATTGATCAAGGTGGATATTACAGTCAAGTGCAGTACTGGGAGGTCAATGTCTCAGACACTTACTTGCCAGTACCGCAAATCCACGTTGGAACCCCACCAACGATATTGACAGACCCCTACGAGATATTAACATCACAACGCATCCTTTTCTCAGCTGCACAAACAGATGATAACGTTCCTCTAGAACACTTACATTTTGAATGGGATTTCGGGGATGGTAGTGCTTCTGAAAGTGGTCTGGGTCTGTACACAGTATCTCACGAATGGGATGTTGGTTCAGCTGAAGGGGCGCCTTACACACTGACGCTGACCGTCGATGATGGTACGCACAAAGTCAATATGAGTGTTACAATACTCGTCTTGAATCGTATCCCTAGACAAATATGGTTTGATGATATGGAGACATATACACTCACACCTCTTCAGATGCCTGATGTGTTCACCGACGATGATGGAACCATCGTGTCTACAGAGTGGTGGTTTGATGAAGATGTCAATCTAGATGGTGGCACTGTAACGATGAGTTCTCCATTCATTGTAAACCACAGTAGTGAAGCCAATCCGACTCCTGCTTGGTTGACTCCTGGCATGAAGAATGTCACGATATACGCGACCGATGATGCTGGAAACGTTTCGATGACGATGTTCCAAGTTGAAGTGTTGAATCAGAAACCTGTCGCACTCTTTACACGCCCAGAGGCAGGTACGACGAATACAGTGTACACCTTTTCCTCGACATCATTCGATCCAGACGGCCCCCACTCTGGACTAACATACAACTGGACGGTTACAGGACTAGAATTCCCAATCAGCACCGTTCAAATGGTGCACACCTTTGATGAGCCAGGTCAATACATGATTACGCTCATCGTGACTGATGAACTTGGTACGGAATCTCTCCCAAAGAGTTACACAATACACATTGCAAATCCGCTGCCGATACCGGTGATGAATGTTCGAGAGGCTTGGCTGAATGGTGAGCCTTTACAAGTACCAGGATCTGATGATTTCGAATACAATTGGCGTCGCGGTTTCACTGATACTGGAGATTGTTTTGTTGCACCAGGAACTGTTCTTCATTTCGCCTCAAATGGAACGCAGGATGCCGATGATGCTTTCAGCGGGATGTTCAATCCAGATAGTACTGCTGTTGACTGGAATGGTATTACTGAAACAATCTGGAATTGGGGAGATGCATCGCCACCCGCAACCACTACAAATGCTTGGCATATTTTTGAATTGCCCGGATTGTATACGGTCACCTTGACAGTGCGTGATGCGTACGGCACAGGTGATACCAATTCAACTACAATCAGGGTCTGGGTTTCAAACTCACCAATAATCACCTCTGAATCTGTTAATGATATTGACTTCGTCACTGCCAATGAAGTCAACGTGTTTGAAGGGGAAGCAACGGACTCAGATCTTACTGCTGGAATCGTCGCTTGGAGAGATAACGATATTACTTTTGATTCAGACAATGATGGAATTCTTGACAATGACCAGGATATTGCTCTTAACTCAAAACTGAATTATTGGTGGGACCTTGATGATAGCGTTGATGAAGACGGGAATGGAAATCTGTACGATGATTGGGTTACGAGCGACCTCCGCGAGGGTAGGGGAATCGATGCATATTGGAATGATACAGCCACGGTGACAATACGGCTCAAGGTCTGTGATGACACCAACGTTTGTACAACCAAGGCATACGAAGTCAATGTCCGGTCCGAAGATGATGATTCAGATGGAGGAGTTGGGGACCTATCACTTTCGGACTTACTTCCCTCGGCAGACTCTGGAAGTTTGTACATCCTTATCCTAGTCATTCTCGTCCTTACACTCGGTTGGCTCGTAATGAGACAACCTGATGAGGTTGAAGTCGAAGCCGAAGAGGCTGCAAGCACGTACGATGTTGCAGAAGTGCATACCGAGGGAGGCATACTAGGAATGGATCAACATACACCTCCACCAAAACCCAAGCACCTAACGCATGATGACCGCCGCAGTAAGGATTCAGGTTATGTGCGTCCAGTGACCAGCAGGCGTCGGCGGTGAGCTGACGATGCGGGGGATGCGACAGCGTCGATTGGTGTTCACAACCATTCTCATTCTCTTACTTCCGATGCTGATTGTAGTAACTGATGAGGTTGGAGTTGAATTGGCTCCATTAGCCAAAGCAGAAGTTGATTGCTCAATTTCTGAAGATGATACGACCCCTGCATGGGACGTCACCGTAGAGAAAAACGATTTGAAAAATACGGGATTAGGAGATGGCTTTGGAGGTGAAAAATATG
>CAYYKF010000047.1:8508-10546 GCA_964441035.1 uncultured Candidatus Poseidoniales archaeon | reverse complement strand
GAAAAATATGAAGAAATGAGCCTTGAAAATTTGAATCGATTAACCAGTTCATTTCACACATCTTTCCTCATCGAAAATGATTCAGCTGTTTCGCTTAGAATGAATCTGACAACGGGATACAAATACACGTTTTGTGTCGATTTACAACCTGTTGTAGGTGAACCAAATCAGAACGACCCCATTGCAGATGTTTACCTTCTTCAGGAATATGATTACAGCCGGTACACATTTGATTTCGATTACAGGCACAATGATTTTGAAGGATTCAGAGAGGAGATTGCGCATTCACCACCTTGGCTACAAAACGCATTACTTTGGCAACCGTTTCGAGACGTGCATGCCTATGAGAAAATTGATGAGGCGGAGTTTTCGGTTGCACTAGATCATGAAGAACAAGCATCCTCTTGGGACCCTTGGTCGGACAGTGAAGTGGTTCCGCGTACGATGTTTTTGATTGTTGATGCATGGAACAATATCAGAGATTATGACCAGGATGTTGCAAACCGAAATATGACTGCAGACGTGACTGTAATGGTTGAGGAACGCTTCGCTTTACCAAATTGGACTGTTGCAGTGGTTTGTTGTGGTAGCCTGTTGGCAATTCTCGCAGCGCCTTTCTTGATACATTTCCGATACATGAAAGCGGGTGCGCCAGAGACATCATCTGCAGATCTAATGCCGCATCTTGAGACCGAAGCTGAAACTGACGCTATGGACATTGCCCCAATGAAAGAAGTTCCACCAGATACGTGATGAAATCATTCGTACTCAAGCAACCGCCAAGCGGTGCGCAAATCATTGATGTTTACCATTCCACGCTGGAACAGAGAATAATCACGCTCAAGAGTGGTGTAAACGATTGCCTGATTCAATAGTGGAGCATGTAGACGTGTCCAATCTCCCCCGCGCCCAATACCCATCAGAGAGACGTCCGTTTCAGATTCTCTCAAAGCATATGCGGCTTCAAACACATGAAGACTGGATGGGTGGTCTACATCTGTATAGCAGCACTTGATTATCGTACCTGAACCCGAATTGGAATTCACATGCTCAATGATTTCTTCGGACGATGCTGGCCTGGATAAATGACATGAGGCTACAACGCTGATGTCATCACCACAGGACTTCAGCAACTTCTTTCGATGCTTGGAATCCATGTCCATTTCGATATCAATCCATGAAACCGAACTTTCAATCGCAGCGTTTAGAACCTCAATTCTTTTCGCTTCAGAGCCATGAAAAAAACCTCCATCATTCTCAGAACGGCAAGAGAAAACGACTGGGGGCTTAATCGCAGCCTTCAATTCCTCAATTGAGGCGCTCACATCAATATCTCCAAGTTCTCTCTTTTCCATAATTGGAGGTTGCTTTTCAATGGTTTCTTCACCCTCTTCATTCGTAATCACAATTGGATCAACTTCAATCCGATTGACATACAAATTGTCGAAGCGGACTTCAACCAAATCTGCACCCGCTGCCGTTGCACGACTAGCATCTCGAATCATGTCACCGGTGCTATGTCCACGGAGGGTCACGCATATTTGCGTCTGAGTCATCGACGGCGCGACCTATACTCCCTGTTTAACCATATTGCGAGTGCATATGAAAAAATTCAGTAGATTACAAGACTCTATAATGCGGATTTAGTGCTATTTTCCACTTCAATTGGGGTGCTTGGAACGAATCATTCAATAACCCCAAGCGTGCACCTTAGGTTATCCGCTTGAGGGCCCCTACGGGGCCCTCAAAAAAAAGTAAGAGGGACATACATGAGTGATTCAGAATACAGTGCGGAAAGTATCCAAGTTCTTGAGGGGCTAGAGGCGGTGCGGAAACGTCCAGGTATGTACTTGGGTGATCCCCACGATGGTTCGGCCCTCCACCACTGCATCTGGGAAGTCATCGACAATGCCGTCGACGAACACCTAGCCGGGTACTGTAATTCAATCGAGGTTTTGATTCAGAAAGATGGTTCCATTACGATTGTAGACCATGGGCGAGGCATCCCTGTCGGCCCGCATCCGGAGTATGGAGTCAG
>CAYYKF010000047.1:6408-8408 GCA_964441035.1 uncultured Candidatus Poseidoniales archaeon | reverse complement strand
ACGACAATAACGGAATTCGATTTTGAAACCATGAACACTCGTCTACGAGAAACTGCTTTCCTCAATGCAGGACTCAAGATTACGATTGTTGACCAAAGGGCTAGCGAACCCGAGATTGTTGAGCACCAGTATGATGGTGGCATCTCAGAGTTTGTTAGGCAACTGAACGAACGTAGAAATCCACTCCACCCTGAAGTGGTGCACATCAAGGGGATGCGTGAAATTGAATTGGGCGAAATACATGTGGAATTGGCCCTACAATGGTCAGATGCCTACAATGAAGCAATCCAGTGTTATACAAACATCATTCGCAATAAGGACGGAGGTACCCACTTATCTGGCCTGCGAAGTGCCCTCACAGGGTCTTTGAATCGCTATGCCAAAAGTCGGAACTTGCTCAAAAATGTCGACAAACTCTCCGGAGATGATGTCCGTGAAGGAATTGCTGTAGTAATCAGTGTCAAGCATCCAGACCCTTCCTTTTCAAGCCAAACAAAGGACAAACTTGTTTCAAACGAAGTAGGTGGTATTGTCGAGAGCATTGTCAATGAGAAGTTGGGTGAATATTTTGAGGAAAACCCATCTGTAGCCAAGATTGTCATAGACAAAGCGGTCCTAGCTAGCAAAGCCAGAGAAGCCGCTCGAAAAGCAAGAGATTTGACGCGAAGGAAGGGCGTACTGGAGGGTGGTGGACTCCCTGGGAAACTCGCTGATTGCCAGAGTCGGAATCCCGAAGAGTGTGAAATTTACGTAGTCGAAGGAGATTCTGCAGGAGGTTCTGCAAAGACGGGCAGGGACCGTAGGACACAAGCAATTCTACCGCTACGAGGAAAAATTCTGAACGTCGAACGACAGTTGCGCAATCAAGCGAAGGTTTACCAAAACAATGAGATTCAAACGATGATCAAAGCCTTTGGAGCAGGAGTTGGGAATCCGCCTGAACTAGCCGAAGGCGAAGAGAACATGGCAGAGGCTGAAACATTCTTCAATGTCGAAAAATTGCGTTATGGGAAAATCATCATCATGACTGACGCGGATGTAGATGGAGCACACATTCGCACACTAATCTTGACTTTCCTTTGGAGATTCATGCGGCCTGCAATTGAAGCAGGAAATGTGTTTATTGCACAACCACCGCTCTATATGGTGACACGAGGGCGTTCCTCGAAATATGCATTTACAGATGCTGAAAGGGACAGCATTATCGATGAATTCCGTGCCGACAACCCTGATGCAAAAATTGGCATTCAGCGCTACAAAGGATTGGGTGAAATGAATCCTGACCAACTATGGACGACGACCATGGATCCTGCCAACCGAACCTTGCTAAAGGTTACAGCAAACGACTTTAGTGATGAGGGGGAAACCTCAGCACTCTTTGTGACTTTGATGGGTGATGACGTGCCTGATCGTCGTGCATTCATTGAACAACATGCAGCGGAAGCTGATGTGGATGTGTGAGGTGATTGGATGAGTGATGAGGAATTGCCTGCCAACCCAACCGACAATCAGATTCGACACACAGTCGATAGGGAAATGCAAACTTCATACATCAATTATGCGATGTCTGTTATTATTGGACGGGCGTTGCCTGAAGTGCGGGATGGGCTCAAACCGGTCCATCGTCGCGTATTGTTTGGAATGTATGAGGCTGGACATACCTCGGACCGTTCATACTCGAAATCAGCTCGCTCTGTGGGCGAAGTCATGGGTAAATTCCACCCACATGGCGATCAATCCATCTATGACACGATGGTTCGTATGGCTCAAGATTTCAGTTTGCGATACCCATTAATCGATGGGCAAGGAAATTTTGGGAGTATCGATGGCGACAAGGCTGCAGCCATGCGCTATACGGAAAGTAGGCTTGACCGATTGGCCAAACATATGACGGACGACATCAAGAAAGATACTGTCGATTTTCAGCCAAACTTTGACGATTCAGAACAAGAACCACAGGTATTGCCAGCCCGATTACCCAACTTACTCCTCAATGGAAG
>CAYYKF010000047.1:0-6308 GCA_964441035.1 uncultured Candidatus Poseidoniales archaeon | reverse complement strand
ACTGTGAAGTGTTTGATAACGACAAAGGAAAACACATTGTCGTTCACGAAATACCTTACCAGGTAAAGAAAGCAGGTATGCTTGAAGGAATTGCTGAACTGGTAAGTAAGGAAACTGTCAAGGGAATTCGAGATATTCGTGACGAATCGAGTAAGGAAGGGATTCGTGTCGTTATTGAAATTAAGCAAAATGCAGACCCTCATGCCGTTCTAAATCAATTATATCGCTCCAGTCGCCTACAAGAATCATACTCAGCCAACATGATGGGGATTATCAATAGAGAGCCTGTACAACTAACGCTACCAGTCATTTTACACGCATACGTTCGCCATCGCGAAGAAGTCATTCGCCGACGTACACAATTTGACCTTGCAAAGGCTGAAGCGCGAGCACATGTTCTCGAAGGACTTGTGAAAGCGCAAGCACGAATCGATGATGTTGTTACTGCAGGCAAGGGTGCTGAGAGTCGAGAACATTTTGAACAAATACTTCGGGGCGATGTCAAATTTGGGAAAATTGCTACCTTCGATTTCTCTGAGCCACAAGCCAAGGCGATTGCTGAGCGTCGACTGTATCAACTTTCAAAGATGGACACCAAGAAGGTCGATGATGAATTCAATGAACTCAAGATCTCCATCGCTGAATACAACGCAATCCTCGGCAGCCGGAATCGCCAACTGGAAATTCTGTTGAGCGAATTGGACGAGATGGTTGAGAAGCATGGTGACGAGCGTCGTACAGATATTGACCCAATGCCACTCTCAATGGACCGCGAAGATCTGGTTGAAGAACGAGCAATCGTTATTTCTCTGTCAGAGGACAACTACATTCGACACCTTCCAGTTGAGGCATTCCGAGTCCAAAACCGTGGAGGGAAGGGGCTCAAAGGTGTAACGACAAAAGACGAAGATTTCCCTAAATCAATTCTTACCTGCTTTAGCAAGGACCGTTTACTAATTTTCACAAACCAAGGCCGCGTTTACGGCCTCAAGGCATGGGAGACACCACAAGGCAGTCGACACAGTCGAGGTAGTCACATCAGGAATCTAATCGAAAGACTACGGGAGGATGAAAATGTCGTGACCATTCTCCCTATCTCCAAAGACTTACAGGAAAATCCGGATGGTCATTTCCTCATTTTTGCTACTCACGAAGGGATTGTTAAGAGATCGAACCTTGCAGATTACACCCGTATCAATCGAAATGGAAAATACGCTCTTAAATTCAAAACTGAATCAGACACATTGGTTGCTGTACGGGAAGCGACAGACGAGGACCACGTGGTACTTGTGTCAAAACATGGCAGAGCATGTCGCTTCAAACCGAGTGAAACAAAGGAAAATGCAGATGGTTCAATCGGATTCACTGTCAAGGTTCAAGGTCGAGTTACAGCAGGTGTTCGTGGCATGCGCCTCAAGGAAGGAGACTCTGTTGTTGGTATGATTGCAACCTCAAATGAAGATACGCATGTACTTACCCTCTCCAAATTTGGTATGGCAAAAAGAAGCCGTCTTGGAGATGGAGAAATGCACGATGTCTTTGATGAAGATGGTGAAATGGTTTGGGATGACCGCTCCGGGAAGCAGAAACAAGTGCGAGATGGTTATCGTAAGACAAGCCGCGGTGCTGGCGGAGTTACAACTATGAAACTAGACGATGAACATGGAGACGAAATCGTTCGAGTCCATACAATCCCCGACCTTGGAGACCAGTTGTTCCTTCTTACTGGGAAGGGAATGATGATTCGTGTTCAGGCAAAACAAACCAAAGACACGACTGGTAGAGCAACCAAGGGCACCCGTGTAATGGAATTACGGGACCGTGAAAAGGGTGGATTCATTGACGAGATTATCTTCTCAGCTAGATTGCCTGCTGAATTAATTGATGATGAAGACGAATTCGATGCGATGGATACCAACCAAGATGGTGTCATCTCTCGTGAAGAATTTGAAGCAGCTCAAGGACTGGATGACGAAGAAGAGTGAGTGGCGCGACGTGGGAGATTTGAACTCCCGTGGGTAAAACCCACTGGATTAGCAATCCAGCGCAATGGCCAGGCTATGCGAACGTCGCAGCAACCGCGCCACCGATGATATCGACTTAAGACGAGCGGTTGTGAAAACTTACTGAGAGATGAAGGAATAATCAATCAAAAAATTCCCCAAAGTCGTCATCGAAGTCGTCGCCATCTTCCATCATTTCTCTTTGTCTACGCTGCTTGGCCAACTTACGACGGACCTTACGTTTCACTTCACGGTATTTGTTGACAACCATGGGAATCAACAACAAATTCATCAGCAGGATGCCAACAAATACAATTCCAGCTTGCTGGAAACGACCAGAATTGAAATCATCTACAAAGCGGCCATACCACTCCGAAGGACCCACAAGTGGCAATTCAGGAGGCTCTGGTTCTGGGGGTGCCGGAGGTGCAGGATGATAAATCCAATATTGATCATCAATCGAGACCACTTCTCGATTTGCTGTCCTGACCGCATAATCACTATTCCCTACCTCATCGAATGGAATGAGGATGTATACGTATGATTGCTCAAGGTGGATGTTCTCTTTCAAACCGCCTTCCGTTTCAATGAATGATGCCGTCTCACCAGGTTCTCCACTCAAACCAGTTTCAATTGGTTCCATGAAGCTGACGAACTGTACGTCAACCTCTGAACGATAGAGGTTCCAAGTCAAAGGCCCTTCAGAATCAAGTTCAGGCCACGTCCAAGATAACTCAACAGAGTGCAGTTTTGTAGCATTGTCGAATGTCACTGCTGAGTTAAACGCGGCAACTTCAACGGTTGGGGATTGGTTATCAACACATGATTCAACAACATCCATCCGTTGAGATGTCTCATTCCATGTACCGGCGGAAACATTTCCATGCTCCCAATCAGCTACACCTCCGCGGGATTTTGCAATTACCAAATAAGACAGGCAAGAGCCTTGTTCCCAGAAAATTGGATCATCCCAACTGTCTGCCCCAGGTGGAACGTCAAGCACATGGTATCCTTGAGTGGATGCTGAGAATTGTTCCAAACTATTGAATGGATAAGGGAAGAGCAATACCGATTTCCTGTAAATTTTCCAGCCACCAAAATATGGGTTGGTATAATCACCTTCATTGTCCCAATCTAAGGTGACTTGTCCAGCACGTTTGAGAACTACACTAAGATTGCCAGGATTGACTTCAATAGGTGGTAAAATTCCAATCACCATGAAACCACCTCCCGTATCTGAACTGATGGACAAAATGGCTGAACCATTTGCTTGAATGGAATATGAATCACCCATACTTGCTGAGAAGTCTGCCAAAGTAACAGTCTCCCAATCAGTGATTCTCATAATCTCAACCGTTGAGATGTTAATGGATTGAGGAATCATCGCTTCAATGTCAATCCATGCTTCAAGAGAATCTATCGAAAATTCTCCAGTCCCCAATTTGTGCATTGAGAGATTAAAAGACATCAAGGGTTCCTTGCCTTTGTTATACACTTCAGGATAAAATCGATTGGGGGGCGGTAATTCTGGATCATCCCAATGTGAAACCATAGGATATGTAGAGACGCTGGTGCCTGCTAGAAGATAAGGCCCCTGGCTAAATCCAACATGGTTTAGAATTCTAATCGAACGGCTTGCAATTTCCAAGTAATCTGGAGAACCATCCTCATCTCCATCAATGCACTGTCCTGAAGAGTCTGCAGTGCAAACAAAGACTGTGAGGGTCCACTCCCCCATCGGTAGTGAGAAACTGGTGACAGCTCCATAACCAAGGACATCTAGGTAATTCAATTTCCATGTATAATTCAGGGGCATTGGTGCGAAAGAATCTACAGCTGCAACAGCAATAATTGTGTCTGATGATTCAAACACAGCGTTTTCCAACGGACTTGCGATGACCGGTGTAATCGTACCATAATTCACAGTTATCAGTTGCTCCAACCAATTATCACTCGGCAAAATATCGCTAGATCCGTCGATTGGGACAATGCTAACATTCATTCTGAAGTTGCCGATTGATGTGAAATTGAATTCACAAAGCCCCTCTTGGTCTGGAGAAAGGACAACATCGCAAGAGAATGGCCCTGCGGCAAGATTGCCACTGGAGGGATTATAGAAATTAACCTCGATGCGACTGGTAGCCGTCATGTAACCAATATTTCCTGCCACAACACGAATCGAATTTTCACCATGTGGGAAGCGTACGAAATACTCACCTCCAATGTCCACGTACGTTACTGCCCCTCGGGCAGGGACTACCTCCCGTATCCATAGATCCACACTATCGTTCACAATCAGTTCGAAAGAAATTCGATTATTGTATTCGTTTGCGTCAATCAGCGAATTTGATATCCCTGCTCTAATCAAATAATTCCCAGGTGCTGGGGCTGTGATGTTTGGAAGTGGAATCGTTGCCGAAGAAAATGAGCCCTGATACCCTCCAACAGTGTGAGATGCACTGGCAATTTCAATCTCAGGAATTGACATTGTAGCAGTAATACAGATGCTACCATTTCCAAAGGCAGTATACATCGTCTCTGTTCTCGTTGTGGAATCTCCAGTGAAATTATACCAATGCGTGTAGCGTTCAGTGCCATTAATTGTAGAGACTATTTCTACAGAATGATCTGTGCCAAATTCACTTCCAGCAATGACTACATCAGCGATAATCTCATCACTATTTTGGCCCAAAGTCACTACCACATCAAATGGTGAATAATGTACGGTTGATGTTGAATCCTGATGTGTATAATTGTGGATAATGATTTCTCCATTCATCCCATATGTACCTGTATAGTTCATGTCCCAGTCCACACAATCCTCTGCTTCAGCAACAACCGGATTAACCACATTCATTGACCAATCAGTATTGAAATCCTGGGTATCCATCCAAGAATGACCCGCTACAATCAGTGATGCTTCAATTGGAGTGTTGCTGTTGTATACTTGTTGCGTATCCACGTTGTGTCCATTTACAACTAGGTCCCTCAATGGACTATCAAAGTAAAAAGTGACTACCAACAAGTCATTGCTGGGATTTACATCAGCCATAGGAAATGAAAATATCATGGTGTGAACGGTGGCGGTGTTCGGGTAGAAGTAAACATTTGAAAACTCAACATCAACACTTTCCATACCAGCCAAAGGCGGAACATCATCGTATCCAGTCTCGGTTGCACCACCACTAGGACAACTCATCTGTGCAGAGCGATCACCTTCACAAATATCCACTTTGATTTGTCTCTGATCAGATATAACGTAGAGATTATTCTTGACGGTTACTTTTGGAAAAATCAACGAGTTAAAATCGTAGTGGCCACCATCGATGGGAGTGAGGGAAGATTCAATGGACAAATTGTCATTTGCCGCTGAAGCTGACACGGTACCAGAAATGCCCGCCATGGTGCTCAAAATCATTAGGAAAACGAGGGAAATTGACAGTCTTGGCGATGTGCGATTATCGCCTCCTGAACGCGCCCGTAGGGCGCGCAATTGTGACCTCATCGGACATTCGACGACAAACGGCCCGTAAATACCCCTCGGCGATGTGTTGATATGGCAAGCCGATTACTAAAGAGGATGAAACAGCCACAGGATTGATGGCATTATCCTGTTTGCGCACCTACATGAGGGGTCAAGACGAGGTCTTTGGTCACCAAATGCAGTGGCGACGTAATACGTCTGATGAAAATGCGCTAACTGCTGTAATTGAGTTCCTCTCTGCATTCGTACTTTTCTTAGTAATTGTGAGTGCTTTTCTTGCTCTAAGTCAATTAAAAATAGGTAGCAACGTTGCTGATGTTGATCATTTGGATCGAATGGCAATTGACGGCCTAGAAAGATTGACTGATTCAAAAGGCCACGTTATTATCCGAGAGGATGGTGTACGTAACATATCTACATCTACAGATGATTGGCATGTATTTGATGCAAGTACATTGCTGGTAAGCAATCATTTGCCGGGCATTGGAGATGGAAGAGGGAACATTGATGCTGTTCGTGTTGCAGCGTTATCAAATGTGACAGAAGATAGATTAATCCAGGGACTTGGGTTAAAAAATTGGATGAGTTTGAATCTCACAATCACAGTTATCGAAAGTTTGAACGAAGAACGAATTGGGCTTGAACTCTTTGCAGATGGCTCTCCTCGAAATCATGCCACAAGTAGTTCCACTGCAAGTAGAGTGATGCACATGGGGGATGAGAAAGTGCGAATCACACTTGAAGTCCATAATGCTGGGCGTCAGCCTTCTTTACTGCAAATAACCGAAATGATGGTCGACCCATTGAATGGTCCTCCTGAA
>CAYYKF010000046.1:0-14579 GCA_964441035.1 uncultured Candidatus Poseidoniales archaeon | reverse complement strand
AAGGTGGCATTGAGCAAGTTAATCTGACCGAGGCCTATTCATCGAATGCTTTCACACTAGAATTTGATGTGAAATATGAGGACCTAGAATTTGCTCCAAATCCAGACAGTTACGAGATTCTACTTGAGAAGGAAAATCAGTCAAATCCTGCAGAAGAATGGCTTTTCGTTGATTCGATTCCGGGTAATCCTACCGGTACCTTCAGTTGGACACCATCGTTACCATTTTCTGAAACTGGGACAGAATTCTATCGCATGATGATTTTCAATTATACTGATGGCGATCATAATTGCCCCCCTGCCATTTATTCACCTGATGCAAACTGTGCAATTCGGTTTACAATAAATTTAGATCCATTTTCACCCTACTTGAACAACATTTCAGTCCAGGAAGGTCTGGATTGGCGAGTGTTAGGGGATACCACTTGGATTCCTTCAAGGGAGCACCAGAAATTCCGTGTGATAGCACAAGATATTCCTCTAGCCCCAGAAACGTTGACATTCAATTACTGGATTGAAGCATCTCATGATGACAATGATGATCGTGAAGCTCAGTTGAGTGAATATCAACAAAAGATAATGAACAGAATAGAATTTGATAGTACCGCTTCATATGAAGTTGAAATCAACGATCTTGCAAACGCAGGTGTCGTTCCTCCGCAAATGGTGAGCATTTTCATTTCAGGCGGTGATATTGGTGGTAATGCAATCAATGGTGGTTCTGTTGGTTTGAATCAAGATTTGGTGACATATATTGGCATGGGCCAAGAAACACCATATCCAGAAAGACTCCGTATTTCTGATTCAAATGGCGTGACATTGACGGATTTGAACAACAGCATGCATCCGGGCAATGTGTATCACTTGCAGTTTGATGGCAATGAACCGAATGGATGGCGTGATGTTGAATTGATTAGAATCTCCCTCAATCCAGATATTTGTAATTCCTACAATACGGAAACATACGACCCTGCAGGTACAATGGATATCTATTATTCTCCTCAAAATGACACAGCATGGGAGGTCAATGGTAATACTTGGGTTGAGATTATTGATGATTACGAAAGTACTGGATTGAAACCCATGTTCACACGCCGTGATGGAGGAACTTTGGTCTCATCTTTCGAACAGGATTTTACATTGGATATCCCCATTCGTCTAGATTGGGCGATGCTACCTGCGTATGTTGAAGGAACCATGTACCCTGTCGTAACCATTCAAGATTTCAATCGCGATTTATCAGGATGGAGCCCACCCGCGATACAACAACAATTTACACGTTCGTGGAAATATTCCAGTGGGTTGATGTTAGACACATCATCATTTTTGATTGACGATACATCAGGATTCAAATCGTCCAATGTTGGTGATTCAGAGGGTGGTTATGTTACACCAGGAGACGCCCTTCATTTCGATGGTCGGTATGTGTTTAGAGACGGATACCAATCAGGAACCAGTTATGTCACACCTGAGATGTCTTTGAGTCTGGAGATTACAACAACTCCACTCTATCCAAATGGTGAGGTGGATCTTCCAGGAAGTGGATATCAATCTGCTCAAGAATCGGTAATGACGTATGTTATTCAAAACGGAACGGTAGACGAATTGATTTCGGCTCCGGCCTATACAAATGAATACAAGATTTCGTTGAAATTACTCGATTGCTCACCTACTCTAACATCTGATTGTTTACCAACTGGGGCTTTCGATTTCACAGAAGAATCCGCTCGTACATTCATTGTGAAAGTAGACGGAGACGATCCTGCTGTTGTCGGCGCGACATGGGAGTTGTCAAATTCTAACTCTGGAATTGAAATTGTTGATAGCATTTCTTCTGCTGAGATGCATTGTCTGGATGTTGAATTATTTATTGAGGAAAAGCAACAAATGGATTCGGAGTCAGTAAAAATCAATTGGATGTTCTTCCAAACATTCCCACCTAGCCAAGTTGAATACAATTGGTCTGCTGTGAAAACCACCTTCAATGCAGATCATCCCACACCAATTGTAGATTGGTTCACAGCAAATCTATCTGTTGAGAGTCAAGCAGGAGGTCTAAATCGAGTCACATCAAAGTGTCTGGATATTTGGCCTGATGACCAAATCCCGGAAGATATGGAGGACATCACCGTTAAATTTTGGATTAGTGGATATGATACCGCAGGTACAGGTATCGGGTCCGGTGGAGCATTCGGAAGTTCCGTAATTGGTGGGACCTACAATGTAGAATATGAATCGGCGAAGTTTATACTGACTCGGGTTTCCCTTTCTACAGAGAAACCGATGGCGCAGAAGGATTTCGATTTGATTATGGATGTAGAGAATCAAGGGAATAAGCAAGGTGTGTTCACCATTCAACTGCTGTACAATGTCTCCGGTGAATATCCGCTTGATTCTGTAGTTGCAGTTTGTCCAGAAAGCATCTTACCCATGCAGCCAGGGGTTGACAATAGTTACACTTGGCGCCTCAGCATGGATCAGTTTCCACAGGCTGCCACGAATGTCAGAATTGAGATTCTAGATGAGGATGGAGAATCGCTCTATACCACACCGTCATTCAATGTGGCCAAATACAGTGCTGAAGAAGATGATGCTGGTGGAATGATGATATGGATTGCAATTGCTGGCGTCATTTGTGTATTGATTGCAGCAATAGTCGTGATTATGGTTGTCTTGGGCAGAGGTTCATCTGATGAAGAGGACGAATATATCGACGATGAGGACTTCTTGCCTCCAGGTCAAGCAGTTGAACCCATCCGAAGTCGAGGCCCACCAGCGACAAGGCCTGGTGAGCGCCGAGGTCCGCCTGGTGCCAGCAGAGAGCCACCAGTGGCAGCGTCTCCGGTTCGAACTCAGATGGACATTGCCAGAGAGAAGTTCCCATTCTGGGATGAAGCCACCATCCAGGGCTATTTCGATCAAGGTTGGAATGTCGAGCAACTTGAGGAATGGTTGGCCAGTCAGTAGATTGTGGTGATTCAATGATGGAAACGGGTACCCTCCCGTGGTCTTCAGTTGACTGGGAGGATTCGGCAGGTGGTATCGCCCGTTTGTGGCCAATGATTCCTTCAGTTGTCCTCCCAAAAAATCTTCGCCGTACAACTGGAAGTTGGGATGGCCTCGCATTTTTGTTACCTGATGATGAACCTGAAATATGGGACGAGCAGGTGTTACAAGAGAAAGTGAGTCTTGGTATCAATCGCGATGGAATCATTGCAGGTGGGGGGATACTTAGCAAAATGATGCTACATCTCTCCACCATAGAAGGAATTCAATCATGTAAATTCCCAGATCCAGAGTTACGCCGTTTGTTACTGATGGCGGAAAGCGAAGCAGGTAGGGGCCGTCGGCCAATATTTTTCCTTGAACCAGAAGACGAAGAATGGATTGAATGGGTTGAAGAATGTGCGGATGAAATGTCTCGTCCTCGCCAACTTCTGAAATCTGTTTTTAGTGGTAGAGCCTGGAAAAAGGAATTGCTCCAATCAATGCGTGATGCAACTCCTCCTAAACAGGTGCGAGATACCTCAGTATCCACTGCAATGGCTGAAGCGAGTGGAGTTGCGGCCACATGGTGGCGACGCTCTGAGGCATCATTGAATGAAGATTTGCACAAGCGTCGAGACCAACGTCTTGCTGCAAGGATTCGTGGAGCTTTACAGAGTTTGAGAGAGGGACAAATTGATGGCGATGGTACCTGCGTGCTCCTAGTGCCGGTGATGCAAGCTTGGTTGCCATCAATTCATGCAGCTTTGAAACAGGTCGAAATTGAATCGTTGATAGTCGGAGGTGAGGAAGAATGAGTAATGCCCGAGTTGAGAACCATTTATTCCGATTTTCACCTTCAATTGAAATCGATTCACAAAGAGTAGTCGATGAGATTGGAGGAAAACGAAGCGGTGCTTATGTTGTTATTTCTCTTCGTTCGCCAAGAGCAACACTTCTCGTAGATGCCAAGGGCCGCATCATTGTCCATGGTTGCAAGAATCAGAATGTTGCACACCTTGCAGCAAAAGAAGTGCTTTTGCGAATGGGAGAAGATGAATCTGGTATGACCTTCGAATCAGGCCCAGTTGTCGCCTCTTTTGATTTGAATTCTGAAGTGGCGATTGAGGGTGTTCCAGACTTGTTTCCAGAAGCGACAATCGATTCAGAATTAGACTGTCTTAGGATTGATGACACTAATCATGAAGTCGAAATTCTTCTTTTCAGAAATGGTCGTGGTATCGCGATTGAGGCGCGTCATGAAAAACTCGTGAACATGGCTGCTAAGCGTTGGAAGCAACGCCTATCGGATGAGAATTTGCTGAGTTGATTCTATGACCATTCAAGATGGTCGGTGGATTGGTCCAATTTGGGATTCACATATGCATCTTGACAGAAAAGGACGTTTCCTAGAGGCTGCCCAAGATTTCTCCCGTTCAGGTGGAACTCACATTTGCCTTGTTCACAAACCAGGATTTGGAGATGCTTTGCCCTCTAGTGTTGCAGAAATTCGTTCTGCGTATCAAAATACACTTGACATTGCAGAGTTAGTTCGGAAAGAGTGTAATCTTGAGGTTAGAGTAATTCTCGGCCCTCATCCGGTGGTTTGGGAACACCAAACACGCATTCTTGGATTCGATGAAGCAGGCGAACTCCATATCACATCAGTTGAGATTGCGTTAGATCATTGTGCTGAAGGAGATGCAGTTGGACTAGGCGAAGTTGGCCGACCACACTATCTTGTGGATGAAGAAACATGGGACGCTGCGAATGCTCAATTGGTGGACGTCATGCATATGGCTTCACAGGCAGGGGTTGCTATACAATTACATGTTGAGGACAAAGGCCCTCAAACTAATTCTGAACTTGCATCTCTATGCAAAAGAGCAGGATTACCTTTGGACCGTGCAGTACACCATTATGCACAAGCAGATGTCGGCGCAGATTTCACTCATGGTTTATCAGCATCAGTTTCAATGGGAAAAAACAGTGTTCAGAAATTATTGGAAACACATTTGAATGCCAATTCGACATGGACGATGGAAACGGATTATCTGGATGACATGGAAAGACCAGGTGCAGTATTGGGGCCAAAGACAGTTCCCAAACGTACTCAAGCACTGGTCGAAGAATCTCTACAGTCAAATGATGCTGAATTTATTGAAGATTTGTTGCATAATGTGCACCATGTGTGGCCTAGCGCACTTTATGGCGAATTGTGACCCGAAGGGTCACATTTGAGGGTCATTCTCAAAACCCTCCTGCCTCGGCCCGTGACAGCCCGTAGGGCTGGATGTGCTTCCATGCTGCAACTTGAAGGAAAGACTGCATTGATTTTCGGAGTGGCTTCTGAGGATTCAATTGCATGGTCTATTTGCCAAAGATTGGCTGAGGCCGGATGTAATCTAATCCTTGGATATCAAAAACGATTTATGAGTCGTATTTTCCAACTCAAAGATCAGTTAAATGCCATCCAAGCATTCTATCCAATTGATGTTGTAGATGAGGAAACGACAGCAGAATTCTTCCATGAATGGCAGGCTGCAGCTCCAGGTGCCAAGGCCGATATCATCGTCCACGCAATCGGTTTTGCACCGAAAGAGTGCTTCGATCGTCACATGTTATTTGTTGAAGAGACTCCAATCAATACGGCGATGACCATCTCGGCGCATTCTCTGCAAAGGGTGATGCGGCATGCATTACCACACCTAGCCCCCAATTCATCCACGATTACACTAACCTATGCCGCTAGTACTCGATATGTTCCAAATTATGGAATCATGAGTATTGCAAAGGCAGCACTGGAGGCGTGGGTGCGAGAATTGTCGATGCGAATTGGTGAAGATGGCCATCGAATAAACGCTATTTCATCGGGTCCAATTCGTACTTTGGCCGCATCTGGTATCCCTGGATTCACAGACATATTGAATCATGTAGAGAGAAATGCACCCCTTCGCCGAAACGTCAATCAAGATGACGTTGCAGGCTGTGCGGTCTGGTTGGCTAGTCCTCTAGGGGCAGGTGTAACTGGTCAAATTATCCATGTAGATTGCGGATATTCTAGCACAATGGTGCCTGATAGCATTGGTGACTAAGGGGTGAGAGGGTGACAACATTGGATGAACCCCCACAGGATCCATTCGAACCAATTGCTGTGGTCGGAATTTCAGCGCTATTTCCTGATTCACCTGATGTAAATTCATTCTGGCAAAATATCCTCGATGCTAAAGTATCACTGAAGGAGGTTCCATCTAATCGTTGGATAGAATCAGATTTTTGGGTCAAAGGTGGGCCAAAGGATGTTGAGATTAACAAAACCTATTCGAAAATAGGTGCTTGGGTTGAAGGGTTTGAATTTGATTGGCGTCGATGGCGGGTTCCACCTGGTAGTCTCTTGCAGATTGACCCAACCCAACTTTGGGCAGTTTCAGTCAGTTCAGCTGCTCTAGAAGATGCCGGATATCTGATTGAAGGTGGGAGTGAATTACCGAAAGAGAGAACAGGCGTAATATTTGCAAATGCTCTCGGAGGAGAAAATCGAAACCTCTCAAATCATCGTATTTGGGCTGATCAATTCGCCCGACATGCCATCGAAGCAGGTGGGATGCCTGAATCTGGAAAGGACGCCTTCAAGGAAGCCATGTTGGAAGGATTACCTAATGTCGATGAAGATACGATGCCGGGTGAACTCGCAAATGTAGTTGCAGGTAGAGTTGCAAATCTCCTTGATTTACAAGGCCCGAACTATGCGACAGACGCAGCATGTGCCACCACATTCGCAGCGATTCTCGATGCGTGTCGTCTACTCCAGACGCGCCAGGTCGATGTCATGATTGCAGGTGCAAGCGATCGGACGATGGATCCAGCAACCTTCGCTAAATTTAGTGCGATTGGTGCACTTTCAGCAACTCATTCAACTCCTTTTGATGCGAAAGCGAATGGATTTGTAATGGGTGAAGGCGCAGGGGCTGTCGTTCTGAAACGCCTTTCGGATGCAATACAAGATGGTAACCAGATTCACGCAGTTATTCGTGGAGTTGGTGCAAGCAGCGATGGGAGAGGTAAGGGAATAACTGCTCCAAGTACCCGTGGTCAGATTCAAGCAGTCATGCGAGCCTATCAACAAGCAGGATATAGCACTGAATCTGTCCAATTAATCGAAGCACATGGTACGAGCACAGTCGTTGGTGATGCGACTGAACTAACCTCTTTGTCAACTGCCTTTTCGACCACACCTTCTGGAAATTCAGTGGCAGTAGGTTCCATCAAGAGCCAGATTGGTCATTTGAAATCTGCAGCAGGAATGGCGGGATTATTGAAGGCGATTATTTCCGTACGTGAAGGTGTAATACCACCCAGTGCAGGCTTCAAGAATCCAAATGAAAATATTTCTTGGCAGGAAAATCCATTCTATGTTCCAACTACCTCCAACAACTGGCCATCTAATGATGGCCATCCACGCAGAGCAGGAATTTCTTCATTCGGTTTTGGTGGAACAAATTTTCATTGCGCCATCGAGTCATATGACCCCGGTCATCATCTTGCCCTTGCTGAGGAATTTAATATCCGTCGTAGGGCGTGGCTCAATCCAAAATCTACCAATTCAAGCGTCCAAGATGTCCCGGTTGAATCCGGAATGACTTGGGAAGAACTCAGAGCTGTGGAGGGAGGAGTCTTATTGCTAAACGCCTCCACAGTGTCCAAGTTAAAAGAAAAGGCAGCAACAGTCTGTGCAGGTTTGTTAGATGGCGAAAATCTGGATGAATCTCCATCTGGAAAACGACTTTCAATCGAGTTATCAAAAGCAAGTGCTGATTATATTCCAGAGGGTGTCCGCCTTGCAATCATAGCTAGTGATTGGGGACAACTTGCAAAGCGCTCCAAATTGCTTCAAGATTCAATTGATAATCCAGAGAAATGGGGATTTTTGTCCAAGCAAATGATCATGATTACAGATTCACCAACACTTTCAGATAATGAAAAAGTTGCGCAACTTTACCCAGGTCAAGGTAGTCAATATGTTGGAATGACATTTGATCTTTCTAAACGATACACATGCGTCGGTGCAACTTGGGATGAAGCAGATTCCACGATGGTCAAAGTCCTCGATGGAGAGAAATTATCCTCCTTTGTGCTACGTGATGAACTTTCAGAGGAAGAGAGAAAAGATGCTGAATTCAAACTCAAACAGACAGAATATACCCAACCTGCAATGTTGACTGCAGATTTGGCGATTTATCGCCTTCTAAAGGCTCATGGCCTTGAACCAGACATGGTTGCAGGCCATTCTCTTGGAGAGTATGCAGCATTGATGGTTGCTGAAATTCTTGACTTCGATAGTGCGTTGCGCGCTGTCGCTGCCAGGGGCACTGAAATGGGTAGCGTCGAGATATCAGATTGTGGTATTATGGCGTCTGTAACTGCGCCATATGAGCAGATTGAGTTGGTGCTGAAATCAGAAGAAGGATATGTTATCGCAGCCAACAAGAATAGTCCAAAAATGACTGTTATTGCAGGTGAATCTGAACCAATGAAACGCGTTATGAAGGAGTTTGAAAAGGCAGGAGTAAATTGTGTACAATTACAGACCAGTCATGCATTTCACTCTAAGATTGTTGCACCAGCTAACGAACCGTTGCGACGCTTTCTTGAAGGTCTTGAAATATCCCTGCCAAAGATTCCAATCACGTCAAATTTTGATGGAGGCTGGTATCCGAACGAAATTTCTGAAGGCGGGGATGTAAAACAAGCAATATTGAGCAAACTTGCTCCACAAATGGCCTCAGCCGTTGAGTGGACAAAACAAATTGAAACCATGTATGTTGAAGGTGCTCGACTGTTCGTTGAGGTTGGACCGAAACGTGCCCTAGCACTTTTTTCCGAACAGATTCTTGAAAAAGAGCAAATTCTCGTAACCAACACAAATCACCCGAAAGTAGGAGGAATTGCTTCTTTCCATGCTGCTTTAGCAATGCACGCTCTAGCGGGTCGTGTTCCTCACCTATTGGAGCCAGACAGCCCCCATTTAACGGCAGCCTTCCGTACAGGTGTGATTCAGGATACAAAACTCGAATCCTCACACCAAATCAGTGCAACCTCACTCGATGAAGACACTCGAAATGAGTGTTTCCGGATGGCAAAGGAGAGTTTTGTTGCAGACATTGTTGCAGCAGCATCAGGATTCCCACGACGAATGATACATGGTTCAGTGGATTTGGTTGCGCTTGGTATCCGTCCTGAACAAATGGCTCTCATTGAACAAACCATACGAGATACGGTTCAAGTTAATGGCTCACTCTCGACACAGACTCTGCCTGGCCTTGTTGAATGGTTAGCAGAAATTCCTGGTGGTCAAACGGCGGCTATTGCGAGATTTGGTCCACAATCAGTACCTTCAGCGAAAACCCCACCTGTGTCTCAACGTCCTCCAGTCCAACGGCCAATACTAAATCCAATATCCAACACCAAACCTACACGTCATTCAAATCCATTTGTTATTTCGGGAATCAGCCTAGGATTACCTGGAATGGATGAGGTTTTTGCTCCTGATGCACTGGATCGAATCATTGCGGGCGAGAATTTCATTTCGGAACTCTCAGATGATTTGAAACAGAAACTACTGGACAAAAATCTCGTTCGAATCATCAAGCATCCTGATGGGTCAGCAGAATTTGTTCCTTGCAACTCGTTTGATTTGATTCCACAACTGGCTGGCAGAGGAGGTTATTTCAACCTCTCAGAACAATATGGAGTTGATTCAAAGATTTCTGAAGCGATGGATATTGCAACCAGTCTTGCATTAGCAGCTGGACTTGAAGCCCTGAAGGATGCAGGCTTACCACTGGTTGCAGTTGAACAAACCAACAAGGCAGGAAAGCGTTTGATTCAGAAATGGCATCTACCTCCATCGGAGCGTGACCGGACAGGAGTAGTGTTTGCCTCATGCTTTCCTGGACTTGACATGGCAATGAAACATGCTCGCAATGACGGCGTTGATGAAGAGGGCCATTTCAATCGACGATTTCTGTTACAAGTACTTTCTATGGGACATTCTCAGTTCGCACAATGGATTGGTGCGAGAGGACCGAATACAGCAGTGAACAATGCTTGCGCTTCAACTCCTGCAGCATTTGCAATTGCAGAGGATTGGATAGCCACAGGTCGATGTGATCGCGTGATTGTCGTCAGTGGTGATGATGCCACTAGTGATGAACTCATGCAATGGATTGGTGCCGGCTTTGCTGCTGCTGGTGCACATGCGATGGGGGACGTAGTCGAAGAAGTGTCCCTCCCATTCGATGCGCGACGTAACGGCATGTTACTCGGCATGGGCGCTGCTGCCTTTGTCATGGAACGCTCCAATGAGGCCAACGACAGGGGCGTGACCCCCTACGTCGAATTGCTAGGTGCCCACATTGGGAATTCCGCACACCACCCAACTCGATTAGATGTTGAACACGTCTCTGAATCGCTAGAATCGTTCATTGGTAGGATGGAGGATGAATGGGAAATCGATCGGCATGAAATCGCTCCTAAATTGAGTTTCATGTCACATGAGCCTGCTACACCTCCTCGGGGAGGTTCAGCAGCCGCAGAAATTCATGCTTTGAGGCGAGCCTTTGGAGATAGCGCCTCGAAAATTATCATCACCAATACAAAAGGATTCACAGGCCATCCCATGGGAGTTGGTATCGAGGACGCAGTCGCCATTCGAGGATTGGTTCAGGGTGAATTCCCACCAATTGCAAATTTCCGTGAACCAGATCCTGAACTCGGTGATTTACGTCTATCCAAAGGGGGTGCTGTAGATACAGAGTATGTCTTGCGTCATGCAGCTGGATTTGGATCCCAAATGGCCCTCACTTTATTGAAAAGAGTGGCTACAAATCTTGATCGAATCGATCGTAATATCGTTGCCTCTTGGACAGCCAAGGCAGTGGGCAATGTTGTTGATCTAAGAATCCTTAAGCGCAAACTTGTAGCTTACATCAATCCAGATGAGAACATATTGGGAGGTATCGAAGGAGATGAATATGCGCGCTCGGAGACTGAACCAACGCCCGTCATTACTTCTGATGAACCAATGGAAGTGGTAAAGGTCCCTATTCAGGAAGAAACAGTTGTGAATCGAGATGTCGAGACCAAAGTAATCGAAGTTGTAGTCAAACATACCGGTTATCCAGCGGATTTCATTGAATTAGACCAGGATTTAGAAGGTGAATTGGGAATTGACACAGTGAAACAAGCCGAGATAATGGCCGAACTTCGTGAGTTCTTCGGCTTACCTGTCGATGAATCATTCGTGCTCTCTGAACATCCAACCCTCAATCACATGATTGCATATCTCGGAGGTGATGAAAATGTACCTGTTACTACAGCCTCAGTGATTGCAGTATCAGCGAGTGCCGTAATAGAAGAACCTGTAGAGGTGGAGGAAGAGTCAGCATCTACTCCAGCCACAGTTACATCCGATGTAGCAAACAAAGTGATTGAAGTAGTGGTCAAACATACCGGTTATCCAGCGGATTTCATTGAATTAGACCAGGATTTAGAAGGTGAATTGGGAATTGACACAGTGAAACAAGCCGAGATAATGGCCGAACTTCGTGAGTTCTTCGGCTTACCTGTCGATGAATCATTCGTGCTCTCTGAACATCCAACCCTCAATCACATGATTGCATATCTTAGCCAGGGTGATTCAACAGTTGTATCTCCTATGCCTGCACCTTCCGAGACTTCTGAGAAATCGCCAGTCGCTTCTCCCGTGTATCCCGATTCAATTTCAACAGGAGTCAGGAGATGGCAGGTAGAAGTTGAAGAAGCCCCACCTGAAGCCGCATCTCCATTGGATATTGATGGCAAGGTAATCGCAGTCACAGACGATCCCTGGGGTGTTGCAGATACCCTTTGTCACATTCTTGAAGCCGCAGATATTGATACAGTTCGAATCATGTTAGATCCCAGTATTGTGTCCAGAATCAAAATCGAAAAGGACGGCCCAGTTGACATTATTCGAGTAGACCCAAATAATCGAAAGCAACTATCTGAAGTCAGCCAACATCTTGCAAATGTAGGTGAAGTTGTGGCTCTGCTACATTTAGCACCCTTGCATTTGGCAGGAGTTGGATGGGAAAGCGAAACTCAGGCAGCACACCTTGCATCCACAACACATGGACTATTCGGATTGCTGAAGTCATTAGATAATCACTTCTCAACCATCTCTGATGGCACAATAATGTCTGTAACTGCTATGGATGGTAACCATGGAAATGCGAGTGATCGATTCAATGCACTCGCGGCAGGTGCACATGGCATCGTCAAATCATATGCAAAAGAACAACCCCATTTACGTTCTAGGGCTGTAGATGTTGATCCTGATATGTTGGCAGAACCAACGGCTCTTGCCCATCAGATTTGGGCAGAAGCATTTGGCCGAACATCACCGATTGAAGTTGGATTGGCAAGAGATGGAAGCCGCTGGTCGATGCGATTGTATGAAGAGGATTTAGTTGAAGAAAGAAAATCTCTTGAGAGCGATGATGTATGGGTAGTTTCTGGCGGAGGTTCTGGTGTCACCGCCCGTTGTATAATCGGTGTTGCAGAGGCGAGTAAAGATGTGGGTACAACCTTCATTTTGCTCGGCCGAACACGATTAGACGCTTCGATTGAGGAGTGGTTATATGATGATGAAGAAGCCCTCCAAGCGCGCAAAGATTCACTCCGCCAAAATCTGCTTGCGTCCAGTGAAAATGGGAAAGTGACGATGGTAGAATGGGAGAGGGAATGGGGCAAACAAATGCGAAGCTTGGACATCCATCGCACGATTCATGCAATTCGGGCAACGGGTAATCGAGCATTGTATGATGCCTGTGATGTAACCAATGTCAAATCTGTGGCGAAGGTATTCAGTGCCGTCCGAAAGGAGTACAACACAATTACTGGTTTGATTCATGGTGCAGGAATGGAAGATTCTAAACTCGTATCAGACAAATCATGGGATACATTTTCAGAAGTAGTTTCAATAAAAATTGATGGCTGGAGAGCAATGATTGATGCTTTAGGTTCAAGCATCAATGATTTACGAGTAGTCTGTGCCTTCACTTCCGTTGCAGGGCGATTTGGAAATGGTGGGCAAGTTGATTATGCAGCAGCCAACAATATATTGGATGCAGAAATGTGTCGTATTGCTCATCATGCGGATGCTCCAAGAGCGATTGCAATCGCTTGGTCGGGCTGGAAAGATGTCGGAATGGCTACTCGAGGTTCTATCGAAACAGTCTTTGCTCAAGCAGGAATCGAGATGATTTCAATCGAAACTGGAGTTAATTTGTTTGTTGATGAAATGCTTGCTGGAGGTAAGCGGCGTGTTGTTGCAGCTGGTTCTTTGGGGGTACTCGATAGTGAAGAAAGTAAGAGAGACCCTCCACAAAAATTACCTGAAGACACCACCGGTCTACTTGCAGAACCAGAGCGTTTTCCATTCGTTGATCGTGTTCTAGATCACGAGCCATATGTTGAGATATCGACCGAATGTACCCTAGATGTATCTCGTTTCCCTTTCCTAATCGATCATGCAATTGATGGAACTCCTTACCATCCTGGTGTGATGGCACTTGAAATGTTCTCTGAGGCCGCTCTTCTACTATATCCAATGTGTACCATGGCTGGTTTCAGCGATGTTGAATTCGGATTGCCCGTGAAATTGGTAAAAGAGGAGGTAAAACTCCGCGTCCGGGCCGCCTTTTCCGGGCAGAGTTCCTCGGAGATTCACATTAATTGTATTCTTGAGAGTGATTTAATCAATTCGAAAGGTGAGATTTTTGGTGAGCCGAGAATTCATCATTCTGCAACAGTTCGATTGTTGAAGGAAGGGGGTAAACGCGATACTGAATTACCATTTAATGCACCTCCTGGACGTAGCAAAGCGTCATTCCAACCATCGTTCATCTATCAACGATTTTTCCATGGGCCACGCTTCCAAGTTCTTGGCGGTTTGGTAAAAGGTGTACAGGATGGAGAAGATTTTGGTGCTGATGGAATTGCCTTGTTACGAAACCTATTACCAAATCCTTCTCTATTCGGTGGCGATGAATCTGAAGATTCAATTTTATTGGAATCATCACCTATGTTGATTGAGGCCTGTTTCCAAAATGCCGGATTGGTGGCAATGGAAATTGATGCTTTATCGAGCCTACCAATTGGCATTAAATCTGTAAATATTCTCAAATCACCTTCCACTCGCGATAATTTGAGAGTTCGTAGTTTCCGTCGCGGGATTGAAGGTGAAGGAATTACAGTTCACGATGCCATAGTTTTCGATGGAAATCAGAAACCATTGATTATACTAGTAGGACTCAGGTTGAAGGGCATGGCCACTGTGCCAGATGAATTGCGATTTGAGCTATCAAGAAAGAGTAATTAATCAATTGAATATTTAAATTTCCAATTGGGTTTTCAAATGTCTGAATTGTGGAATCCGCCAGGGGTAGTATCGCCACTTCCTTTACCTGCAGTGTGTGGAGAAGGAAACGTATTCGCTGTTTGGATACCAGTTAGAAATACTGAAGCAACAGATTTGAAGGCAGACATTTCTAA
>CAYYKF010000045.1:0-14752 GCA_964441035.1 uncultured Candidatus Poseidoniales archaeon | reverse complement strand
GACAAAGAAAGCTGAAAAGAAAAAGGACTAGTAAAAATAAGCGGCTAAAAGGAACTGTTAAAGGTAAGTGGGGTCAGCCTCCTAAGCCTCGTACTACGGTACGTAGAACTAAAAGGAAATCCCCAACCCCAAAGAAACGATAGGAGTAAGATATGCCTAGAACACTTAAGGATAAAAGAGTCAGTGGTTACAGTATGGGTACCACTGGGAAAGCTATAAAAAAACTCATAAGAAAAGGGACTAGTAAAAATAAGCGGCTAAAAGGAACCGTTACAGGTAAGTGGAAAAATCGTAAAGATACTACGGTACGTAGGACTAAAAGAAAGTCCCCAACTCCAAAGAAACGATAGAGAGGATAGTCATGCCTAAAGTAGGAAATAAACGCTATCCGTACACAAAAGCGGGGTATGCCGCCGCTAAAAAGGCTAAAAAAGCCAAGAAAACTAAGAAACTGGGCAAGAAACGCTGAAAAAGCTTGACCAGCTTAGATAAGTATTACTAATATTCAACTTTCGTCCCCCCTGTACGATATCAGGGCGTGTCGATCACGTAAAAAACGTCCTCGTCTGACAGACGTAAAACGTTCCAAGGGTCGCACCTTGCTAAAACTGCGCTAAGACGTAGCTTCACGATACGAAGTAACGGATTAGCCGTGTCTTAAAACGGCTAGGATGGGCTTATGCCTGTAGTGTAACGTATAAGGAGAACCTATAATGGCTCTTACTAACTTTGCGTCACTGACTAGCAATCAATTGACAGCTTGGTCACGTGACTTTTGGAAAGTTGCACGTAATATGTCATTCATTAACCAGTTCGCAGGGACTGGTCAGAATGCTATGGTTCAGCGTGTAACTGAATTAACCAAGAACGACAAAGGTACTAAAGCCGTCATAACGCTATTAGCAGATATGACAGGTGATGGTATCACTGGTGATAACACCCTAGAAGGTAATGAAGAAGCACTAAGAAGCTTCGACATTACTGTTGAGCTAGACCAACTACGATTCGCTAACAGAATCGCTGGACGTTTGGCTGACCAGAAGAGTGTTGTTAACTTCCGTGAGCAATCTCGTGATGCACTAGCTTATGCTATGTCTGATCGAATCGACCAGTTAGCGTTTCTAACGCTTTCCGGTGTTGCTTACACTCATAAAACAAATGGTGCTTTGAGGAATGCCTCTCCGACAGCTGGACATGATTTGGTTGATCTGGAGTTTGCTTCCGATGTTTCCGCACCAACAGGTGCTCGACACAGACGAGTAGACGTATCTGGTGGTACTTCAACTCTTGAAGCTGGTGATACTACTGCAGTAGCAGCCACTGACAAGATTGCGTATCGTGATATTGTTAATCTGAAAGCTTATGCCAAGGATAACTATATTCGAGGTATGCGTGCTGCAGGTAATCAAGAGGTTTATCATCTCTTTGTCACACCTTCTCAAATGGCAGATCTGAAGCTTGATTCAGACTTCTTGGCTAACGTCAGGAATGCTGGGATCAGAGGCCCAAACAATGAATTGTTTGCGGGTTCTTCAAGCCTGATGGTTGATGGAGTCATGGTTCACGAGTTCCGTCATGTATTTGACACCTCTGGAGCTACGACTGGTACTAGCAGTAATGCGGGTGCCGCTGGTTACAAATGGGGAGCGAATGCCGATGTTACTGGCGGTCGTGCTCTATTTTGTGGCGCACAATCCCTTGCTATGGCTGATATTGGATTGCCTGAAATTGTTGAAGATACTTTTGACTATGAAAACCAAGCTGGTATTTCAATAGGCAAGATCTTTGGCCTCCGTAAACCTAAGTACAATAGTGATCACAGTGGTTCCGTTCAGGACTTTGGTGTTATCGCTCTTGATACTGCTCAGTAAGGAGGAATAACTCATGGCGACTTTTACGTCTGATGCTATAAGTGGGAATTCAGCATTTCAAAATTTCCCACAGGGTAACCTCGGAGTTAGAGTAGCAAACTACTCTATCGGCGCTGCGTTAGCCGCAAACGATGTCATACAGATGTGTGATGTCTTTGCTGGTGAAACAGTCTACGGTGTTATGCTGACTGCCCCTGATCTCGACACAGGTGGCTCTCCTGCTATTGTTCTTGATGTTGGGTATGGTGGCGCTGCTGCTTCCCTCATTGATGGTTCTACCATTGGACAAGCAGGTGGTACAGCTTCTAGTCTGGCAGTTGGTAATGCTACCCACGGTAGTACTGCCTCTGCACCTGCGACCTTTGCTGCAGATGACACTATTGATGTCACTGTTGCAACGGCTCCACAGACTGGTGCTACCAGTGGTACATTAACCATGTACCTTATCGTAGGCTAAAAACCTATAGACTCCCTCTCTTCGCGGGGAGGGAGTCATTTTAAAGGAGATACTATGAGAGTAGTTTCTGATACTGACCTACGTGTAGCTATGCTTAGTGGTACTGTTGTTCTATTTGAAGCTGGTGTAGAACGAGAGATCGCTGATGAAGTTGGTATGGTTGCTATGCAGATGGGTGCAAGGTTAATAGAGGGTAGCGCCCCCGTCGAAGAGAAGCCAGATGACCATTGGTCTGATGAAGTTGCGGCTCTTACAACTGATGAAGATCCTGATATTAACGAAGCGCTTACCGCTCAAGATTCTGTAGAAGAAATTGTAGCTGTTATTGAAACTATCGTTAGTGAAGGTGACCCTAAGAATTTTAAAACAGATAATTCTCCAAAAGCGGCAGCTATTAATAAGTTGGCGAAACGTAAAGTGACTACAGCTGAACGGGAAGCGGCTTGGCAGATTTATTTAGATAGGTGATAAATGGCTGTAACAGTCCAAAGTGTTTTAGATAGAGTTCAACAAACCCTTCAGGACACTGGGGGCATTCGTTGGTCTTCAACTGCTGAGCTTATCCTTTGGGTTAACGATGCCCAGCGTGAGATTGCTATAACAAAGCCCGATGCAACTGCAGTAAATACAACGGTAACTCTTGCTGCTGGTACTAAGCAGACGATACCTGCAGATGGTAATCGGTTGCTAAATGTTGTTCGTAATATGTCAGCTGCAAGTAGTGGTACAGGTAAAAGAACTGTGCGACTTGTTTCGCGTGACATTTTAGATTCTTTAGAACCGTCTTGGCATGATCCTGCTGTGAAAGGTGACGCTAAACATGGAGCTACTGTAAAACATTTCATGTACGACGATCAGAATCCTCGTAACTTTTATGTTTACCCTGGAGTTAGCGGCAACTCTTACTTAGAGATAATCTATTCACAGAACCCAGCAACGGTAGCTGCAAATGCAAATCTTGGTGTACCGGATATTTATGCAACCGCTGTAATGAATTACGTTTTATACATGTGTTACATGAAAGATTCTGAGTATGTGGCAAATCAACAACGTGCTAATAGCCATTTTAATTTATTCATGTCTACTGTCACGGGCAAGTCTCAAATTGATACCACAACTAGTCCTAATGCAAATGCAACGCCTCAAGCACAAATTAGCGGAGTAGGATAATGGCAACTTATGAATCTTTGCTGCCTGAAATTATTCCAATGGTGCAGAATTGCCCAGATTCTCTAATTGAGTCTAGTATTCGATCAGCAGTAGTTGAGTTCTGTGAAAAAACAGGGGCTTATCAAGCTGAGCTTGATCCAGTTACTACGGTGTCTGGAATTTTTGAGTACGATTTTGAACCTCCATCAGATACCGCTGTTCATAAAATTGTATGGATGCTTTATAACGGGGCAGATCTTGAAGCTATTTCTACTTCATTACTAGAGCAACGTAAGCCTAAATGGAGAGAGTCAGCTTATCATGGGACTCCTGAGTATTTTGTAAAAGTCTCTCGGTCTTTATTCTATTTAGTTCCTGTTCCTAGTGTCACTACTGCAAATAGTGTTCATTTACGGGTTCAATTAAAGCCTACCCACACTTCAACCAGTTGTGATGATGACATCATGGATGATTATAGGGAGCCGTTTATTAATGGGGCTTTGTTTCGATTATTGCGTATGCCTAATCGAGAGTGGAGTGATCTTCAAGGAGCTAGTATTTATCGGGAACTTTATAATGTCGGTTTAATTGATGCGGAGCGTAGAGCTACGCAATCGGATGTTGGTATGGCTAGGAAGGTGAAATACGGTGGACCGTTTCTACCGTTAAACAGGAGAAGAAACCGATATGGGAGAGAAGTTAGATGAGCCATATCTTGCGGATGTTAGACAAGAGTGGCATTGGGTTAAACAAGGCGTAGAGGAAATATTAGAAGAACAGAAAGATTTACCATTTATAGCTGAAGATGTTTATGCAGAGTGTGTTAATAAAACGGCTCAACTCTGGATAGCCTCTGAAGGATTTGTAGTTACTACAAGTTGTTCTGATGAATATAGTGAGGCTAAAACATTATTAATCTGGTTAGCATGGGCTAGGATAAAAGGGCAGGATTGTGTTATTAAATATACGCCGTTTTTTTCCAAGCTTGCTAAGGATGCAGGGTTCATTATGCTAGAGGTAAGAACTCCAATACCTGCACCTAAACGTTGGCTAGATAGTGGGTGGCGATTTGATCATTCTGTTTACGTGAGGAATATTTGATGGGTAGTAAACCAAAAAAGCAAGATTACAAACCTTCAGCGGCTGAACAAGCCAGTGCAGCAGTAGCAAAAGCTGAATATGACTATTTTAAGGCTAATTATGAACCTCTTCTTCTTGAGATGCGGGATAAAGCTAGAAATGAGGACTTTCGTTCTAATGTTCGTGGAAGGGCTGCTACAGATGTCGCTCAAGCACTAACTGGGAATTTGTCTTTGCAACAAGCTACAAATGTAACTTCATTAGGGGATGTAGCAGGTGCTTATAGCGGTCAGTTACAAAAAGCTGATGAGGCTGCTTTAGATGTAAAGAATACAATGTCTACAGGAGTACTTGGTACGGCTAGGAAACAGGCAGCAGAAGCTCAAACAGGCATGGCGCAAGCATCTCGATTGGCGACTTCTGAAGCATTAACAAAAGCAAAAGCTAACCAAGCTGTTGCAGAAGCTAAATTTAGTGCTGGCATACAAATAGCTGGAGCTACAGCGCTTGGTGCTTGGGATAAATTTGGGAGTAAGAAATCTGCGACCTCAACTTCACCTTTTGCTACTTCTGCTCCTGTAGATACAGGTGAATTTATCCCAAGCCTTATGACACAGGAAGACTACCTACAAAAACATAGTGGCTATGGGAAAATTAAATTGGGTCCAAATGATTATCATTTTGGTGGTCCAACAGGTACAGCCTTTAAGTTAGGGGGATAGGTAATGTCAACTCCAGCACCAGAAGGTACTTCTAACCCTGTAACAGAAGAACCAGAAGTTATAGAAGCACCTATTGTAGAAGAACCTACTGTAGATTCTTCTGGTGGTATAACTGATGAGCAACGACAATCCATTATAGACGATTGGATAAGCAGTGGTGGATACAGAGGAATAGGAGCAGGAATAGGAGCAGGAATAGGAGCAGGAGCAGGAGCAGGAGCAGGAGCAGGAGCAGGAGTACTTGGAAACGTAGGTGATCCTGATAAAGTTTTTGCACAAATTACTCGTCAAGAGTATCTGGATTACGTTAAAAACTTTAGGGATTTTGAACAAGAACTAATCGAAAAAGCAACAACTGATACTAGTTTAATTGACTATGCAAAAGAGGATGCCGCTACTTCAGCAGAACGTACTCGTGCGATATCAAAACGTAACTTATCCCGTTATGGAGCAGCTTTAACTCCTGCACAACAACGAGAAATGGAACGGTCGATAAATCGAGGGACTACACTAGGTGGGATACAGTCCGTTTCAGATGCACGAATTGCTCAACGGGATGCTAATCAAAAATTATTGGGTGACCTTATTAATATTGGGCAGGGTGTAAATAGAACCAGTTTGGCACAGTTAGGTAGTGCTGCACAGGATGCAACTGCAAGAAATAATGCTTATAGACAGGCTAGGGCGAGTCATAAAGCACAGACAGCCCAAGCTGTGGGTGGACTGGCTTCAATGGCTATTATGGCCGCTTTTATGATTTGAAGGGTAAAGAATTATGGCAGATCCAACTGCAGCTTTAGGGCAAGTTTTTTCTACTTTTTTATCTTATAAAGATAGACAAGCTGATCGTGAGGTTAGGCTTGGTGAACTTGAGCGGCGAAAAGTCGCTGATGAAGATACTGCTGAGTATAGGGCTAACGTTATTGAGCAGCAACGGTTAGACCGTGAAGAATCGATCCGACAGTTTAATCTGGGACAAGTGGCTGTAGACGCAGAAACGAGGTGGAGAGATTCTGAGACTGCTATAAACACCAATAAAGAGAAAAGAACTGCGAGAGAAGAAAAGGCGGTGTTTTCTTTTAACCTAGCACAACAAGTTCAATTTGATGGTAAGAATTATGTTCAATATGGTGTCAACGGCAGAGTTCTCCATTTTGATGAAGAAGTGCTTGCTAATGCTATTGAGGCTGGGAATAAAACGGCTCTGAGCTTATTAGCACAAATGTATAACGATCAACCTAGAACAGACGAAAGCGCAGGTTTTCAGGTAACGGCTGATTCTGCTAGTACTCCCATGCAGAGAGGCCCAAATGGAGAAATGTTACGAGTAGCTGGGGGTGAATATCCAGATGGTGGGGCTGGGGTTATATCTGAAGAAGGATCGAGTGCCTCTGATGATCCCCCTGCTCTTGCTACTTCTTTAGAACAAGCAAAGCAGCTGAATTCATATTTAAGGAACGATGTACTATCGCGTTCTGCTTACGGTACTAACCTTAGAAATAATGTAAGTTCTGGTTTAACAGCTATAAGTTCCAGGGATGCAGCTTTAGAGTCGCTTCAGGCTGATCTTACTGGCGATGTTGGGGTAGCTCTCGATGGTATGGCTACACAACAAGGGACTAGAGAAGCTATATCTATGGCACGTAGCTTTAAAGCTGCTCACGCAAATGCTACTCCTGAAGAGCAGCGACGAATGGTTCTTGATATGGCTGATTTCTTGGAACTGGAAGTTGATCCTGCGTTAAGAGATGCCCCTACAGAAATTATTGGTGAGCGTGGTACTAAAGAACTAGGTACTAGGGAAGAAATACAGACCACAGGATCTGCATTAGGTGGTTTTAGTCATACAATTGCAGATGTACCTATAAAAGACACCGATTTTAATGAGAGTGTAAAAGCAGACCGTAGAAAACTTACAGGGCTTGAAGGAAAAATTAATCAAACTACAAAGGCTCTTGATAGCGATACGCTTTCCCCAACAGAAAGAGAGGCTGAACAGAAAAAATTATCAAATCTCTATGAGGAGAGAAGGGGGCTTGTTAATACTACAAATGCGAATATTTTTAATAAGACTGAAGAAGAAATTACAGGGCTACAAAAAGATATAAAGAACGCCCCTAATGATACAAATTTACAAGATCGTTTAGCTAAAAAACAAGAAGAGCGTCAAGCTTTAATTAAAGCTGGCGTAAGAACTCCAGCGATGGAGAAAGAGGAGTACAAAGAGTTAGAACAGCAAATGTTCTCTAAAGAAACTCTTGCTCTCATAGATGAAGCAGATCCTGCAGCTATACGTGCGGCTTTTGGAGAGATAGACCAACATATACAAAATGGTACATTAAATATTTCTGAAGGCTCCAAAAAGGCTCAATTAACTGTGCTAGAACAGCATGGAGTAAAACCTACATTAGATAGTCTTATGAGTGAAGGATCAGTACGGGATCAAGTAATTACAAGTGCTATTTTGCTATCTGATCCTAGTCTTTCTAAAGAGCAACAACGAGATATACGACAAGAGATGTCTAACCTGTTAGAAACGGGTCACCGTACTTTAGGATTTAAAGACGCGACAGTAGCTGCTTCTAATATGACTAATTCAGATGCAAATATACTAAATGCTACGACAAGGATCGGAGAAGCATCAACTGCTTCTGCGCGGCTTGACCTCGATAGACAAATTATGATCCAGGATTTGACTACTGCCCAACGGGAAGAGGCTACAGGTATTATGGATCTTTTCTATGGCTCTAAAGATTCAACTAAAGCCAAAAGAGATGAGGCATTGGATGGTCGAATTGATGCCCTTATTAGGGGCAGTGTAACTCAAGGGCTTACTGGTGAAGTCCCTGACGCTTTACTCATTGGTGAGACTAATGCTAGTGCTGAAGCTGCTTCTATCTTTAGAGAAATAGATTCCCGAATAGACAATCTTGTAGAAAGGGATGCTTTAGGTCAAATTGTAAGTACAAGTAACCCAACGGCTCTTAATATTCTTTTAAAAGGGAGAGACAGGCTTTCTATGGGAGTCATTCAGAATCTTGCGAGAGAGAATGAAGGTATGATTGACTGGTTTGCTAACCCTGAGTTTACGGAGATATTTGGAGCTACTTCACTTAATAATTTAAGGGCTGATTCTACTGATCCATCTAAAGTGACTGAATTTTGGATGGTAGATGGAAATGGTGAGAATATTGGGGGCGCGATTTCACGTGAAGATTTAAGAAGTATTCCTGAGATCGAGCGATATCTTTTGTCAAGGGTATTAATTAACTCAGCTGGTGTCGGCGGGTAGGAATGAGCGAGTTTGACGATCTACTACGCCAAGAGCTACTTAGGACTCGTAAGGCAGAAGACGTTGACTATGGCCCTGCTCCTGTAACAGGTCTAGCAGACACTTTTGCTGCTGGTGTTAGATCTACAACAAAGCAACTTGGGGCTGATGTTGAATATTTTAAAGCTCTTTCCAATACTATTATTGGTGACGATGAAGCAGCAGCTCGAAATATAGAACGAGCAAGAGTCAAAGAAGAGTTTGCTGCTGCTCCTGTTGAAACCATTGAAACATTTGGGCGATTTCTTGAAGAACCCACAGTCAGTGGGTTTTTTACTCAACTTGCAAAAGGTACTGGGCAAGTTCTGCCTTATGCAGTGACTTCTATTGTAGGGGCTGGAACAGGTGCCATAGCGACTGCTGTGGGAAGAGGCGTATTAACCTCGACTAGTCGTGCAGCGGCTAAAAAATTAATCCAAGAATCCGCAGAAAGAGTCGCTAAGAATCAAGCAACTCCTGATGAAAAGGCTTTAGTCCAAGGAGCATACGAAGTTCTCCAAGGACAACGTAAAGCTATAGTAAGAGGAGGATTAGGGGGTGCTGGGGCTTCTGAATATGTTCCTATGGCAGCTAGTAATCTTTCTGAAGCCTTAGAAGTTGGTGAAGAATTAGATCGTAGTACTGCTTTTCGAGCCGCTGGTCTTGCTATACCGCAAGCTGTTATAGGTGTTGGTGGGGAAGCTTTCTTAGCAAAATCATTATTTAATGTCGCAACAAAACGCGCTGCTAAAGTTAAAACACTTGATGCGGCTGGGAATCCTATAGAAGTTCCTGACAAGAGTACTATGGTAGGGCGACTTGCATCAGATCTTTCTAAGTCTGCTCTACGTGCTGGAGCTACTGGTAGCTCAACAGAAGTCGTTCAAGAAGGGATAGCTGTTGCTAATCGGTTTGATCTCGATGATGAATATACAGTACAAGATGCCCAATTAAGACTTGCTGAAGCTGCTTTTATGGGGTTCTTTGGTGAAGGGGTTCTTGGTGCTGCTGGTGGCGTAGCGGCGGGAGGAGTTAGAGAACTTACTGGGCCTAACCGATTTAGAGAGATATCAGAAGAAGTTCTTACAAAGAGTAGGAATCTTGTAGAACAAGGTAGAGATAGGACAGTTGGACGAATATTTGAAGAGGAGCAGTATGGTGATATGTCCTCTGGCTTTACTACCCCAGAGCCTGAATCTGACATAAATGCCCAGCTAAACGCTCTAACAAATGATAGTAGCTCTAAAAAAGCAGTCTGGATAGAAGGTGGAGTCCCTCAACAAGGGGCAACAAAAGACGGTCAGATCCAAAGAGCTATTGTGAATGGCTATGCAGCTTATACGGCTTTTATCCCTGGAAAAGGGACCATTGTTAGTCTCAATAAAAATCTCGTAGAAGCCGTTATTAGAGATGGTGCGAGTGATAAATCTCTACAGCTTGCGCTTGGATATAGCGCGGTTAAAGATACAACAGCTGAAGATCAACTTGTTGTTCAGGCACTTGATAAAGATGGAAATATTATTTCTGCAGAACTTACAGCAGTTGATCTTAATGACCCAAGAAGCACTGCACTAAATGCAGCTGTAGCAGCTGCAGAAAAATTAGCCCCAGAAGGTGGCGATGTTTCTGTAGTAACTGTTGCTGATGCACTAGAAGCAAGAAAAAAGAAACTCGGTCCTTCTATTGCAGAAATGCAATGGACTGCAGAGAATGAAAGAGAGGCTGCTGCAGCTACAGGTGCTGATATAGGGGGTCCATCTCTTGAACAAGAAGGAGAACTAGCACAAGAAGCTTTAGCTAGACTTAATGAACCCAGAGATGAAGATACTTTTATTGACTATAAAGCAAGAAACCCAGAAACAGATTTATACCCTAATGAGTGGGGAGCTAGAGAGGCTTATGAAAATGAATTCGGTGTGCAAGATTGGGACGGTGAAGCACGTTTTTATTCTGAAGGGCTTATAAAAAGGGCTGTTCAGCTTCAAGAACAGAATCCAGATAATGATGTTTTTATAGGAAAAACTAAAGAAGGTAAATATAGAGTTATTTCATACAATCCTGATAAGGACGTTGAATTATTTGATTTTAAGAATGAAAAAGGTCAAACAGTAGAAGCAAAAGTTTCTTTAAAGAAATTCCTACAGCTTGCTGTGGCTAAAGCAACAAAAGGAAAATTTGTAAAAAATTCAAATGTAACTCTTATACCCCCTGAAGAAGGTGCAAAACCTTTTAACGTTAATCTAGCTGATTTAACTTTTTCTGGACAACGAATTATTGAGCAGAGAGAAGGTACGTTTACAGGGGCTAGTGCATTTGGTCAGCGTAAAAAAGGGTTTAACGCAATTATTAACGCACTTTTAGGGGCTGGGTATGAGATTCAATTTAATGGCAAAAGTATTACTGAACATACTGACGCTGAATTAAGAAGTATTAATAATGTAGTAGGGGCTGTTTCTGAAACAGGAAGTAAAATACCCGTTGGTAGGTTGTTAAGAGGTAAAAAAGAAGATAGGGCTTATGATGAAACGTTTCTTGAGTCTACTGCTTCTCCTATAGGGGGTTCTCCAAGACCTGCAATCACTAGGGATGAAACTGATCTTGATATAGAAGGAGGCCCAGTAAGAGATGCACGTTCACGTACTGGTTGGTCTATTTCTTTTGAAGGGGCTTCACAAATACAACAAGAAAAAGAAAGGGAAGCTGGTAAAACTGATGAGGAGGCATTTGGGAAAGAAGAATTTGAAATGACTCCTGCTTCCGCAGGAGAAACAGCTAGAGTTGTATACGATCCTGAAAAAGAGTCTCCTCAATTAAAAGTTAGACCTCAAGGATCAGAAGCTCAATCAGATCAGACTCCGTATAGAGGTAGGACAACAGCCACTACTGGGCCTGAGTTAACTGAAGCAGGGAGGGCAGAAGCTGAAGCTGCAGCCACCCGTCGAAGGGAAGCAGATGCAGCAAGACGAACCGGCCCAACGAAGGCAACTGGAAAACCAACTCCAAGACCAAGAGAAACTACTGAAGAATTTAATGAAAGAGTAAGAGCAAAAGCAGAAGCAGTAGCAGCAGAAGAAGAATTTAGAACAGAAGCAGAAAATGAAAGAAGATCAAACGAAGAAGCAGAAGCAGAATTTATAACAGAAGCAGAAAATGAAAGAAGATCAAACGAAGAAGCACGTGCAGAAGCAGAAGAAGATTTTGATGACCCCGCTGATTTTTATGAGGATATTTACGAAGGAGTTGAAGGAGAAGAACCTTTAGGGGTTCTTTTAGAAAGGGAGCTAGAAGAAGCTTACGAAGAAACTCAAAAACTCCTATCAGATAATTTTGGTATAGATAATCCAGCTGTAGTTGGGTTTATAAAAGCGCTTGTATCATTAGCAAACTTCAAAAAGCCCCCCTATATTTTGTCGGAAACTTTAGCTAGAGAGATTCTTGAAAACGGTGAAAAGAATAGATACTTTCTTTATGAGGTTTTAGAGGATATTAAAGCTGGATTAGCTAGGTTAGATGGGCCTGAAGGAGCCGTTGGCGTAGCTGTCCCTGTTCAAATAGAAGAAGGTAGAACGGTAATAATTCTGAAATCAGGGCTTAATAACCCGTTAGCTGAAACAGGGGTCGCCCTACATGAAGTTGGTCATGCTATATACAACGATCTTTTTCACGAGTTGCTTAACAAAGCCCCAGATATTTTAGAACGCTTAACAGAAACTTTTAAAAAACACCCAAAATACGAATCTTATCTAAGAATAACTAGAGAAGAAAATGCGAACGGTGTGTTGGTTGATGATTTTAGTACAGCGTTTAACGAATGGTTTGCTGACCAAGTTGTTAAGTATGCTTCTAAACGGTTTGTTAACAAAAAACCAAAAAATATTACTGATAAAGTTTTTATGGATTTCGTTGGAAATCTGCGTAGATTTTGGAGACAAGCCAGAAAAGAACTTAGACCCCTACTTTTAGTAGAGAGGCTGGGTAAAAAACGAGGTGAAAATCCTTTAGATCAAGATTTTGAAACCTTTCTCGATGCTGCTATAGAAAGAAGAAAAATAGGACAAGCCTTGTCTCCTGATATGTGGGTAGAAAAGAAATTAGTCAAAGAGATTAATGAAGCCACTAAAAAACAAATGGGGCCACAATTAGAACAGGCTGTTAACTTTTTAAAGCGGTTAAGTGATCGTATTATTAATGGTGAAGAAATTGCTCCAATTTATAAGCTACTTGCTGGTGCTGACTCTTATATGCGACGAGTAGCTAACAATAAAATAGCAGACGTTTTTCATGTGAGATCACAACAGGCTCGTTCTGCTAGAGATGCTTCATCGGCTAGTGTATTAGGTATGATTGGGGAGCTTAGACAATCGAGAGAGAAATTAAATAATCTATTTATTGATATGGTAGGGGAAGCTTCTGATCCATATGTTATTGATGCATTAAGAGAAGCGTCTAGTGATAAAAATGACCAAGAGCTTTCAGCACTAGCACAACAAGTTAGAGCTTTTTATCGTGAAGTTTATGATACATATATTGAGCCTAGTAACTCAAATATTAAAAAAGCAAAAAATTATTCGCCTATTGTTTTAGATCTTGAAAAGATTGCTCAAGACCCTGATGCATTTATTGATCTTATCTTAACAGAAACAGGTCAGCTTAATGATCCTAAAGCAAGGGCGCTTGTTAGGAGAACGGTTGCAGAAATAATAGAACAAGATGACGGAGTTTTAGATCAACTTGGTGAATCTGTATGGAGGGTAAATCCACAAAGGACAATTGAAAAACAAAGGGTATTAACAGCAGGGGTTGACCCTCAAAAACTTACGAACTTTTTACGTCCTGCTGAAGAAGCTCATGCTGAATATGTTAAAAATTTAACACGAAGGGTTGAATGGAACCGTCATACAAAGGATGAAGGTGGTCGAGATATATTAGGCCCGATGTTGGAAGAGTTAACTCCAGATAAACGGGATGAAACGCGACAAATCATAGAAGTTTATCTAGGCTATCAGAAGTCTCCAATGAGTCCTTTCTGGCGCGATGTAAACTCTTGGGGGCAGGTAGTTCAATTTGTTACCCTGATACCGTTTGCTGTACTCGCCAGTCAGACTGAGTTTGCTGGCCCAATGATTGCTTCAAAAGATTTTGCAAGCATGGTTTACGGATTAAAAAATACTGTTGCAGACCTTGCAAAGAAACAAGGGCGTGTACAGGCAGAAACATTCGCACGGGATCTTGGGATTATTGGTGCAGAAACTGTAGGCACTATTTTCTTATCAGAAGCAGATCGGCAATTTATGACAGAAGGAGCACGAAGTGCTTCTGACGCATTTTTTAAATATACAGGACTCACGTTCTTTACTCGCTTTACTCGTGTGTTTGCGGCAAACATGGCTGTTAATTTTGTTATTCGCCACTCTGATCCTGCTACTATGACTAATGACTCATTAGCCTATTTAGATGAATTAGGACTAACCCCTGAAGAGGTCAGGGCATGGGCCGATAGTGGTAGGGATATGACTACTGATGTAGGTAAGAAAGTAGGGGCAGGAATATCTCGTTTTGTTGAATCCTCTATCCTACGACCTAATGTGGCAGAACGGCCTCTCTGGGCCTCTGACCCCCGATTTGCATTGGTCTGGCAGTTAAAAGCTTTCTTCTGGTCTTATGGGAAGGTTATTATGGGAGGAGTGGCTAGAGAGGCCAAAAGACGTATAGATGCTGGTGAAACGGTTGCTGCTGGCTATACGGCTACCGCAGCCCTTCTTTCGCTCGCAGCGGTGGTTACGCTTCCTCTGGCTATGCTTGGAATGGAGCTAAGGGAGTATGCTAAATACGGCTTAGCTTGGCTATTACCTGGGGTAGAGTCTTCTAATAAGTACTTCAGATCGGATAGAATGGACTGGCCTACTTATATGGGTGAAATCATAGATAGGTCAGGTATGTATGGGCCGTTTACAATGGTGATGATGATGCAACAACAAGCAGAATGGGGTCGAAGTCCACTTTCTCCTGCGTTAGGTCCAACTGCGGAGATGGTAGAAACGATTGCAAGGAATGGGTTTGACGTAGGGAAAACATTAAGGCGTAGAATAATCCCTATCTATAATCAGCTTTAGGTGAATAGAGACAGAATATGGCTTATTCAGATACATTAAATCTTGTGACT
>CAYYKF010000044.1:1362-14845 GCA_964441035.1 uncultured Candidatus Poseidoniales archaeon | reverse complement strand
CAACTGCTAGGGCTGGATTTTGATATTCCACAATTCATCCTCCAAATCGGCGTTTTCGCTGTTGATATGCTTCGATTGCTTCCAAGAGGTCCTGCTTGCTGAAGGACGGCCAGAACACATCTGTGAAATATAGTTCAGAATATGCTGATTGCCAAAGTAGGAAGTTGCTAATTCGTTCTTCTCCTGAAGTTCGAATTACGAGGTCAGGGTCTGGTAAATCTCCCGTCCACAAACGCTTGCTAATTTCTGCTTCATCAATTGCATCAAGTTCGATATTACCATCCGCATGGTCTGTAGCAATCGAACGCACGGCATCAAGAATCTCTTCACGACTGCCATATGCTAGGCACACGGTGAAGACGAATTTGTCATACTCTTGCGTTTCGCCGATGGCGTGTTCGATAGCATCCAATACACGCTCAGGCAACAGATCCTTTCGACCAGCGACTTGTACCTTGACCTTATTTCGATGGATACGTTCGTCAGCAGCGATATCTCTCAAACCTTCAACGTAGAGGTCGTATAGGCCCTCTAACTCCTCCGGCTCTCGTCCATGAATATTCTCTGTGCTAAGTGCATAAATTGTCAGATAAGGAACACCAATTTCAAGCACCCAATCCATGACTTCCTCAACTTTTTCTTTACCAATTCGGTGGCCAAATGAGGATTCCATTCCTTTGTTTGCCGCGAAGCGCCGATTCCCATCCATGATGATTGAGATATGCTGTGGTAACGTATATTTCATAACCCTAGTTTGCATTCTTCTTGCTCGAACCCGGTCAGTTCGAGAAATCAAACTCCAAGCGGGCCTTGAATTGGCAATCCAGCGGGCAGGAGCCCGAATAATCCGCCATTTCAACAGCCAATGGGCAATACGATCAAGGGTCCGCCCGAGCCAGCCCATACCCCCCTCGACCACGGCACACCACTTGATGGAATCGGGTGCTTTGAAGTGCAACAACGAGTGGCCTTGCCATGCGACGAGAGGTAGTCTATGGCCTCACGATTGCAATTGGACTTTGGATTGACCAAAATGGAACTGATTGGACTATCAAGGGTGAATACATCGTTAACGTTGTTGTTTGGTCCATTTTTGCAACAATTTTTGCCCGTGCTGAACGTCTAGAAAGAATCGAGATGCTGACAGTATTGGCTTTCGCAACACCGATGGAACTGTTTTTCAGCGAACCGTGGGGATTGTACGAATATCGTGAAGGCTTCATGCCACTGTTTGTTCCAGCTGGTCATTGGTTCTTGTTTGATTTAGGAAGAAGACTTACAAGACGTTTGTCAGAAAAGGCAGCATGGCCGTTGATTGTGCCTTTGATTCCGCTTTCACTTTGGTTTGCATGGACAGGTGTTGACACATCAGGATTGGTATTCCTTGCCTTTGTCATTGGTTTCATGAAATGGGGTCCGGAACCTCGCCTTTATGCAGTCATGGTTTGGCTTGCGCTAGCCATGGAATTGTGGGGCACTCACCTTGGAAACTGGGCATGGGCTTCAGATGTTCCTTGGACCCCCCTTACTGCACTCAATCCACCGTTGTTGTGTGGCGTATTCTATGCGCTAGGAGATTTATTGGTTAACCTAAGCGTAACGCGTTTCAATCAAACACCAGAGTCGGACGATCTCCCAGTGCATTGATGGTACTCTGTCTTGCGTTTACAACGATGACTTCACCAGCATATGGCCAGGTCTTGAGATCATGACTTGAATTCCCAGCATATGCAAAATTCCCTTTACCGTATCTTTCAGCCAATGCCTTCCCTTTCGCTTCCATACGAAGATTAACCACACCATCGCTTGCCATTACATCATCAAAAATTCCAACATAATCAGCGATTTTCTCAGCCACACACCGCTCAGAGGCAGTACAGAGAATGATTTCACGCCCACTTTCTTTTTGCTCCTTCAACCAGGCAAGGAATGGTTCGTGATAGGTGAGTTCAGCAGGGTTGAATTTCAATCGTTGACCGAGTTCACGCTTCCAAGCCGCTCTTCGCCCAGTTATTTCGAGCCAGAGTAGCTTTGGAAGCAGCCAAGGGCGGGGTAAAACGACACGCCTAATCGTGACACGAGACATGTCTGTGAGAATCAGCGTACCGTCTAAATCAACCGCAAGTGGGAGGTCCGAGGTCTCGCCCATCGGACCGTTGGCGTCGTCCGGCCGTCAAGAATCTGTCCCGTCTCTTCGCAAGGATTGATTTGGATGCGGCCCTTGGTCATGTCATGGACCTAGAGGAAATGCGATGGTTCCCCAAGGTTGCTGCCTCTTCTGTGACCGAAGGAGAAGCCGCCCCTACTGGCTTTGCCGCGAAAGTCCTCCATGTCCGTTGGGATAGTATTCCTATGCTGATTCCTGAAGGCGACTTAACTTCTGAAGATTGGTGGTCTCATCAATCTTCTACTTGGGGAGAATGGCCAGAATTATCTCCATTGGAAATGAAAGTGACCCCTGCGGGATGGGAGGTCGATTTCGATGCACATTTTGCCATAATTCTCCCGCTTGATGGTGACGGCCACGGTCGTCGCCTTGCTGAACTTGGATGCGATGTATTGCATACCGCGATTGGTGGAATGCAACATGAGGGTCGAGATGTGATATTGATTTTTGAAAAAGAGGAAGGTAAAGCAATTCCAATGAATGCCAATTCCATTAGAGAAGCAGGCGCTGCTCTAGGGAGATTCCATGCAAAATCTGCGACCGTTCTATCGACCCCCAACGATGAACGCAGTTGGAATAATCGCAATGCGATGCTAGAGCGCCGTACACGTTCTGCAACGGTTTGGCGCGGCCCTCATAGTGGAGATACTCAAGGCACAATTACGCATCGCAATTTCTCTCATTCAGTGTGTAAAATAGTGGATGGAGCCATCCGTATAGGTGGATGCTTTGGTGGGGTTCACGATGCGCTTGTACCCGAGAATTCACCATTTCCAGCAATACGAGACGTGGGAGCAGCATATGCTTCCATGCTTGGTAAAGACCCCGAGTTTCGCAAGAGTTTCTATGAGGGTTGGATTAGCACTGCTCCTGCACACTGGTATTCCTCAAAAGCGGTTGATACTCATCGAGGTGGAGTGATGATTTGGGAATATGAACAGATTCTACAACATCGTCTTTTCAATCAAGCGTGGGGTCGGTCAGAACCAGGATATATCACACGATGGCTGGCTGGGGTGTCAGGATTACAGAATGGCATGTATCAGGCTCGAATTCTCGCTGTTGCCGGCCTAATCTGCTTTGCAATCATTCCCGTTGCAGCATTCTATTGGGCGTTTTATCCAGAATCACCCACCCCTTCCATCTCTGACATCGGAGCGATGGGTGCTCTAGGAGCCTGTGGTTACCTACTGCGGCGAATGTACAGAGCTTCAGCTCCAGATCCTTGGTAATTATTCAATTCGAATGAATTCACCATTGAATTCGTATAGAATTGGCACACCGGTTGGAATCTCTAGAGAGAGCACCTCTTCCTTCGAGAGACCCTCAATATCCATCACGATACTACGTAGACTATTGCCATGTGCAGCCACGAGGACATTCTTTCCAGCCTCTAAATCTGGCATGATTTCTTCTTTCAGATACGGAAGTGTTCGCTCAGCACACATTGCTAGACTCTCTCCTTCAGGAGGTGGGACATCGTAAGAACGCCTCCAGATGTGGACTTGTTCTGCACCATACTTGGCACGCGTTTCGTCTTTGTCCAAACCCTGCAGTGCTCCGTAATGTCGTTCATTTAATCGGAAATCTTGCTGAGTTGGAACATCACTCGAAGCACGGTTATGCTGCATTACGATTGCCGCAGTTCTCTGGGCGCGCATCAAATCGCTGGTATGGACCACATCAATTCGAACATCGGCCAATTGTTCACCTGCTGTAGCAGCTTCAACTTCACCCTTTTCGGACAAATCAACATCAGTCCAGCCAGTGAATTTGTTGGCAGCATTCCACACGGATTGCCCGTGTCGCAACAAAATGAGTCGTGCCAATGTGAGCCCTCAGTTCAGTTGGCGTTGGTTGCGAATTCTCGGTTCATAGAATTCAATCTTGTTTTTCTTGGCAATACGCGCAACATTGAGCAACCAACCTTGGCGGGCCACGCGCTCATCCGCTCCACCTTCAACATCCCAGTAGATGTTGCAACTGACCTCGATTGAGTCCTTGGAAATACTGGATACCTTTGCCCATGAGTCATCCTTTTTCATCGTGTTTTCATCTTTTTGAATGAGTTCTTCAACTTCCTTGCAGAATGTTTCAACGGAATCTGGATTGCTATCCAAATCCAATGAGAGGATTGGGGTGAACCTTCGCCAGCGGCGTTTCCCGTAGTTCTCAATTGACTGATTGGTCAAACTGGCATTTGGAATCGTGATGATTGTGTCAATGCTTGTTCGAATAAGCGTGGTACGAAGCGAAATCATGATGACTTCGCCTTGAGAGCCGCCGACGTCAATCCAGTCACCGACTCGGAATGGACGATCTAGAAGTACAGTCACGGCTCCAAAGATATTGGCAATTGAATCCTTTGCGGCGAGTGCCAATGCAAGGCCAGTAATACCAAGCCCAGCAACCATTGTTGTCAAGTCAAAGTGCAATGCATCGGCGATGAAGATTGAGCCAAATACGACAATACAGAATCGCATGACACTCTCGACTGCGCTGATGAGTGTGCGCTCACTGCCGTCTAATTCGTCATCATCATCCCAGAATTCAACAACGCTCTGCACAATCCCTGTAAGGCGTAATGCCCACATGATGATTGCAACGAGCATCACCACTTTCGCTATGGAAGGTAACCAGATTTCGACAAAACTAGGCATCATCGAGGAATCGCTGGCGATTAGGTCCACTGAGACCATTGAAAGAATACCTGCTCCAATCGCGGTACCAAGTGCTGTGCTGGAACCTCTGATTGCAATATCTGCCATTGCGCTCTTTTCACACAGCGTCTTGAACATGCGCGGGATAATCAACAGCGATAACTGTCGAGTAATCCCAACCAAAATGAGTAAACCAATCAAAACAAGTAATGTTCCTTGATTGAATCCAAGAAGTTCGCTTTCCCAATCTGGCATTGCTTCTACTACTTCGGTCGTCCAACTATCGTCTGCGGTATGGTTGGTCATAGTGGGCCGACTTGAAAATCACTGTTGATGCTTTCGCTTGGAGAACTCGCTCGGAATCGTCCCCTAAGGGACGTTTCCGTCAGGCCTGCGAAGCGTTCCTTTGAAAGGGGGAACATGAGTGGGGTTGGTTGTTACCATGGCGAAACGCGGTCTTCATGCTCTTTTAGTGACATTTTGTATGCTTGTTCCAATGTTGACTGGAAGTCTATCGAACTCTCAGGATGACCCGGAGGAAGGAAACGCACCAGAGGACATCTGGAGTGTTACATACGCGAGTGAATTTTACCCCTGGGGTGGCAATGATGCGATTCAATTCAAGGAATATCATGACTATGACTCAATGCGAGATCGCATGATGCAATTGGCAGAACAGAATGATGACATCATGTCTTTTCATGAAGGATTGAATGGAGGCATGAATGCCCGTGGAATGGAAATGACCGCTGATGATTACAAGGGTCATTTCTACAGTCATCCATCCCCCTGGATGAAAATCACTGGTGGAGGTGAAGCTCTAGAGGGCGTGGTTGGTGGTGACTGCAACGCATTCGTTGGTGATTGTGGAAATTATGCAAATATACCCGACATTCAACTTGTTGGTAATCATCATGCTCGAGAGTGGATGTCTTACGAAGTTCCGATGTTCTTCCTTGAGACTGTTGCTTACTACTACGGCACAGCCGGTATTGACAACGATGGCGACGGTTTGGTCGACGAGGATGGTTGGGGAGATTCAAATGGAGATGGAATTCTCGATGATGATGGAGACTGTCTTTCACTTTCCCCTTCATTCCAAGATTCCAATGGCGATGGTCTGAGTTGTGGACCAGGTGATCTTGGTGTCGATGAAGACTTCTCAGAGCAGAAGATTACCGATTTGATCAATACCCGTGAAATCTACCTCATTCCAATGCTTAATGTCGATGGTAACAGGTATGATCGCGAAGTTTACTGTGGTGAGACCGCATGGGAAAACTGTGCAACCAGTGGCTGGAGGAAGAACCTCCGCGACAATACGGTGACTGGAATCACCCCTATTCCAGATACAGATGAGGAAGTCGACGAAGGGTGCGATGGAGTTGACCTCAATCGAAATTATCAGTTTGAATGGGGTGCTCCACTAGGAGCAACGGGCCCACTATTCCCTGGAATGTGCTATGCTTCAGGCCCAAATAACGACGTTTACAATGGTCCAGTCGATGATACCGACAATGATGGTGACGGACAAATTAACGAAGATCACGTCGATGGAAAGGATGACGATGCAGATGGCCAAACCGATGAAGATTGGTGGGGAGGAAATTCAGAACCGGAGACACGCTTTATCCAAGATCTCACAGAGATGAATGATGACGATGGTGATGGTGCATCTGATTATCGAGCAACTCTCACTTGGCATTCATTTTCAGAACTTGTACTCTATCCATGGGGGCACTGCACCAATTGTGAAACGCCTGACCATGATGAACTCATTTATCATGGAAATGTGATGGCTGAAATGACTCTCTACGAAAACATGCAGAGCAGTGATTTGTATCCAACAACTGGAGATTATTGTGATTGGCACTATGGTGTCCATGACTCCTATTGCTATACAATTGAAATTGGAACTGCATTCCATCAACAACCAGGTGATATAGACCATATTGCAGTTCGAAATCTTGGGATTCCATTCTACATGATTGAAATTGCAGATAATCCGCGTGAGCGTGCCCGTATTGGTATTGAAGAAGTAGAGAAGAATCAATGGATTGTGAATTCCTCTAACAGCGCAACACCGGGCCAGATTCTAGAGATCCCTGATGACGGCCCCGTTCCGATTACAATGTGTGTTGACCCCATCTTCCCTTACACAAACAACGCAACATTCAGCCATGTGATGTGGAGGGTGTATAAACCGACCCGACAACAGTCTGATTTCGGTCCCAAAGAATGGAACGAGTTCAGCGAATCAGACTGGAAAATGACAGGATTTGAGGAGACTGGCCAGAATTGCACCCTTAACAACAATGAGACAGGCAATTTGATTGTTTCAATGATTCCAATTGAAGATGATTTCAGTGGAGAATTGCATTACAAGGCGATGCTTGGAACACGATCTGGAACCTTCCCATTTACCTATCCAAAAGATGAATATGATGAGAATGGCGACAAAATCGAGTACTACGCTATCGCTATTCCTTACCGGGCACCGTATGGTAACGCCATTCTTGCTTTCCTTCTCTTCGCTTTGGTTGCCGGTACGGTGTGGGGTAGTCTAGGTATAGCAATTAAGAAAATGAATGAAACTGAAGATGCTGAACCCCCCATCGTCGGTGCCCTAGATTGAGGTGTTATCGTGTCGCAAAGTGACGAGTTTTCATCCCGTTGGGGTTTGATTTTCGCCACAATCGGTGCAGCCATTGGAACTGGAAATATCTGGAGATTCCCACGAATGGTAGGTGCCAATGGCGGTGGAACCTTCCTTATTCCGTGGTTATTCTTCCTATTCGTATGGTCGATTCCGCTTGTTATCGCAGAATTCGCACTGGGCAAACGCAGTCGTACAGGAACGGTGGGAACTTTCCGTATTTTCGGAGGTCGCAAACTCGCTTGGATGGGACTTTGGACAGCTTGGATTTCTACAGCGATTGGCTTCTATTATGCAGTTGTAGCAGGATGGTGCATGAACTATTTCCGTCTTGGTTTCACCGGTGGTCTTGATTCGGGAATTGATACCGTAGAAGTCTGGAACAATTTCCTACAAACGACCGAATTGGTGATTCTATTCCAGACACTTGTAATTGCCATTACACTCGTCGCAATCTGGGGTGGTGCAAAGATGATTGAGAAGGCGAATACCTTCATGATGATCAGTTTGTTTTGTCTTCTATTCCTCGCTCTATTCTTGGCACTGTGGATGGACATCAGAGATGGTTCTCTTGATGGAGCCATGTTCATGTTCAGCGTTGATGGAGAGATATTAATGCAACCTGAGACTTGGATTAATGGTTTAAGTCAATCAGCGTGGTCTTGTTCTGCTGGAATGGGTATGGCCATTACCTATGCGGTGTACATGCGGAAGGACGAGGACACAACACTCAACGCCTTCACAATGGGTCTTGCAAACAACAGCATCTCAATTATCGCCGGTCTAACAGTTCTCAGTGCGATTTTCGCAGTTCAAGATGATCCTCTTGCAACAGTAACTGGTGGTTCAAGCGCAATCACTTTCTTGGCTTTACCAGAAGTATTCGCCCAAGCACCAGGTGGTAGTATAACGCAGTGGATGATGATGTGGACTTTCTTCCTTGCACTCACCTTCGCAGCACTGACCAGCATGATTTCTACAGTTGAATTATGTGTTCGTAATTTCGTTGACCATGGCTTTGAGAGAAACAAGGCTGTCGGAATAACTGGTGGTGCAATTTTCATGTTTGGTTTACCCTCGACATTCCTGTGGATACGCTTGGATGCGGATGGTGTCAGATTCCCAGAATTCCTTGAGGTGCAGGACCACATATGGGGCTACGGCTTGATGTTCAGCGGTTTATTCATCGCATACACAATCTGGCAATATGGTTGGATTACATGGCGTTCAAAGGTGGCCGCTGGAGAAGCGGAACCAGGTTTGATGGGATACATTCGTCAAGGTGTTCCTGCTTTCCGTGATGAATTCATCAATACTGGTGATAACGACATTTGGATTGGTCGTTGGTGGGATGCAGTCATGTTCATCGCCTTCCCAGTCCTATTCACTGTGCTGTTGCTCTCATATTTCGGTGATATGATTGCAAACACACCCAATGTATGGGACCCAAGTAATCCACATGGAATCACCATTATTTTGCTGTTCTGGGGAGTAGTTGCAAGCTTGTTTATCGGATTCAATCACCTATTGGCTTCTCGTCCACTCTATCGAAATGTACCGGAAGGTGCCGGTGCAAGTGCAGATATCTCGATGTTGCCAGGTGGAAGTGATCCGCTAATTGGAAATGTTGGAGACGTCATTGAAGGCTGGGAACACCTCTCATCACCCGAAGATGTGATGGAGGCGGAACTCTCGTAGGCATGTCGTGAGCGCGGACGAGCGCGGGCGTGAGGCCGCCCGCTGGTGTATGCATTGGGCAGAAGTCGGTGTATTCGACGACAATGCAACAACCCTTGGAATCGACATTCAAGATTTGATGGTAGCTGCAGGACAAGCACTGGCTGCACAGGCATCAAGAATGCTTGTAGCGATGAACCGTCCAAAAGGTCCGGTCTGGATTCTTTGTGGCCGTGGTAACAATGGTGGGGATGGCTTCGCAGCAGCTCTCGGATTGAAAGAAGACGGTGTTGATGTTCGAATATTCGCCACCAGTTTGGTTCAACGAAGTGATGCGGCACAACACTTTCGAAACGCTTGCCAAGAAGAGAAGATTCGTGAATCAATTTGGCCGCAGACGGATGCTCAAACAGGCACGGGCACGCCAGCCCTTGTTATCGATTGTCTGTTAGGTGCAGGCCCAGGTCATAGTGCCGTATCTTTGAGAGGTGATGTCGCGAGTGTACGTTCATGGTTGGCCGAAAGTCGAGGTCGAAATTCACCTGTATTGGCATGCGACATGCCGACGGGACTTGGCGGACCTGATGTCATTCTCGCAGATGCAACGGTAACCTTCCACGCCGAGAAATGGTCATTGCGAGATGAATCAAGGAAAGTGCGTTCCGAAGTGGGTGAAATTCATGTCGCGAAATTACCCTGGCCAAGTCAAGTTGAAGATTGTGGGCCAGGAGATGCACGTAGGCACCCTCCTATTCAGCAAGATGCTAGAAAAGGTGACCGTGGTCGCTTGTTGATTGTTGGCGGAGGCCCCTATCACGGTGCGCCACTGTTGGCCGGGTTGGCTGCAGAACGCAGTGGTTGCGACCTCATACATGTTGCAATGCCGTCTGATGCAGTTAGTCGTGCAGATTGGCCGCTTTCTCTAATTCCAGAGAACCTTCCAGATGATGATATATTGACGCCTGAATCTGTTGACCTCATCCTCAATCGTGCATTATCAGGTCGTGGCAGTCAAGCGGTCTTGATTGGTCCAGGACTTGGTCGTAAACCCGCGACGATGGAAGCAGTCCGAGAAATCATCTCTACCCTTATTGCAGAAAACATTCCACTCGTTATCGATGCTGATGCGATTCGTGCACTACCCTCTCATGAGTGGCCTTCAGGGATGTTAGGAGTGGTAACCCCGCATGCAAAAGAGATGGAACACTGGCTTGGTGCATCAAATCCCACTGAGATTCTCAAAATTCGTGCCAAGCGCGATGAAATTGATCATGTCGTTGAAGACGAATCTTGCGTCATAGTGAGCACAGGACCTGAAGATGAATTGTGGGCGCCAGGTGGACGCCATTGCTATGCTAGTGGAGGACATGCTCGTATGTCAGTCGGTGGTACGGGTGACTTACTTTCAGGTTGCATTGCGGGTTTAATCGCCCAAGGTATGACTCCTTGGAGTGCCGCTCGTCTCGGGTGTGCGCTCCTGCGGAGCGCAGGTTCTTCCGCAGCCATTGAATTTGGGCCAGGGCTTTCAGCGAGTGATGTTCCATCTCATATTGCCCGGATTCTCGCCGAGTGGACCGGTAACACTCCAGACCGCGATGCTTGAGAAGTAAAGCCGATTGGGAGTGGTGTGCCGACAGTCAAGACTTGGATTCTCATCGGTGCTTTAGTGGCCTTCGTCATGATTCCAATTTGCTGGAAATTCTGGAAAGGTTGGGACCGCCCTTCGAGAGCAGCAAAGAAGGAGATGTTGCGTCGAATTCAAGAACGAGATATGCGTGATCAATTCCTTCTTGAAGATGCGAAGATACGTGAACAAGAGAGGTTAGAAGCACAAAGAGAATTAACTCACAGGAAGGCACAAGATGTATCTACAGTTGAACCATCGATTCTCAAGCAAGCATTCGTCAGTCTGGATGAGAATCTGGAAGAAAATAGCGCCTCCGGTAAGGAGATGAAGGGTAACTCCTCAGCAAACGATGACCGGGATGTCATTGAGGGGCTGAAATGAAGGAGAAAACGAACCCCATTATGGAGCGCGCTTTGCGCGCCCGTGACAGCCTTGTAGGCGAGGAATACAATCGTCGTCGATTTGCAGGTGAATATTCCAAGTTTATCTTCATTGGAGGTATCAATGGATTCGTATTTTTCAGCCTCTATTCATTCCTGTTCGTGGTTAATCCGTTTGATGTGGATTCAGTTTCTACTCAGCACACCATCGCCTATGGATTGTCGTGGTTCTTGGGTTCTATTGAAGCACATATGTTACATCGTAGAGTCACATTCGGTACATCTGAGACGAAATATGGAGAGAGTCTTCTTTGGTCACAATTGGTCTATATCACTGTGGGAACAGCCTCGACAGCTGCAGGATATTTCATGGTCGAAATCTTTGATATGAACAATTGGCTTGCTTGGCTCATACAATCTGCTGTTTTTGGTCCATTGAATTTTGTTGGACTTCGTTTAATCGCCTTCGCTCCAGCCATTGAGGACGAAGAATCCCAATCTGATGAATAAGAAAGCCATCGGATTGAAGTGGCGTACGCCCGCGCAGAAGCCCGATGTTCCAACGCCCACGCGGTACGCGAGACTTCAGTCCAGCGGATATGTGTCGACGCTTAGCGTTGGAAAAATTGTGCGACGAACAGGCGGCGCGCTACGGTTTCATGCGTGTTGCAACACCAACTTTTGAGAGTCTAGATCTGTTTACAGCTAAATCTGGAGATGCAATCGAGGGCGAGTTATACGCGTTTGAGGACAAAGGCGGCCGTCCTCTTACGCTTCGACCTGAACTGACCGCTCCTGTGATGCGAATGGTTGCCAATGAAATGCGCCAGACTCCGAAGCCTATGCGCTTGTCCTACTTTGGCAATTGTTTTCGCTATGAGGAATTCAAAACTGGCCGATATCGCGAGTTCTGGCAGTATGGCTGTGAAATCATTGGTGCCACTGGGCCTTTGGTTGAAGCAGAACTCGTTGCCTTCGCAGTATCTTTGATGCGCGCAGCCGGTGTTGAGGATTGGTCACTTCGCATCGGACATGTTGGTATTTTGAATGATTTATTGGCCGGTCTCAATATTCCTGAAGATGCTCGTCGTGCGGTCATGCGTCTATTGGATAAGGGCGATTTCAAGGGGTTGAAGGATAAGGTCGATGCAGATTCAGCGGCCTCTTTGGAGGCATTCGCATCTTTATCAGGAGGCGATGATGTTGTACCTAAGGCACGAGAAATGCTTGAAGGAATGGGAATCGAAACTGCAAGTTTAGATGCATTGGCTGAGATGTTGTGTACGCTTGCCGGCTTGGTTCCCGATATGCCACCGATGAATATCGATTTGACTGTGGCCAGAGGATTGGATTACTACACAGGCATGGTGTTTGAGTTTGAAGTGCCTGAATTGAAGGGTGAAGCACAGGTTCTTGGTGGCGGTTCGTACCAACTGATGCAACTCTTCGATTTACCAGATTTAGATCCTTGCTGTGGATTTGGACTTGGATTTGACCGCATTTTATTGGCACTTGAAAAGCAGGCTGAACGCCTTGGAAGAGAAGAAGTTGTACCCGGTGAATCATCAGGTCTTGGTAGTCTAGCAGTCATTCCATTCAAGGTCGATGCGAACAGTGTCGTGTCATTGGTTGCAGGCCTACGTGATGCAGGTGAACGCGTTTTGCTAGAGTTACGACAACGAAATCTTGGCCGTTCCATGGGATGGGCAGATAGTGCTGGTGCAGCATTTGCACTCATCATTGGTCCGCGTGACCTCGAATCAGGACAGGCCACCATCAAGAGGCTCTCTGATGGAGAGCAGGTTCAATGCGCCCTAGAAGCAGACGCGGTCATCGCGGCACTTGTCACGCTTCGAAACTGAAGAAAGCGGCAGGCGCGGAAAACCGCGCCCACCGCCCTCTAGTCTGTCATCAGGTGTTCTGAATTTCCTTTTCACAATCAGTGGTAAGGGGTTGGGTCTCTGTCGTCGTCGCCGCCGTCTTCGCCGCCGCCGTCTTCGTCACCTTCTTCGTCGCCGCCTTCTTCGTCGCCGCCTTCTTCGTCGCCTTCTTCGCCGCCTTCTTCTTCGCCGCCTTCTTCGTTACCTTCTTCATCTTCTTTGAAGAGGTCAACAATCCATCCGAAGAGTTCATCACCTATTGTGTTGCCATCATTATCATGGTCCCAGTTCAGAATGCGAATTCCAAGATTGACGTACCATGGTGCGCCAGGAATGGTTGGGATCTTACCGATTTTACTGCTATCTGTGCTCCCATCTGAGTTCGTTCGACCATCATAACCATCGACGTTTTCATTTGCATCATTTGTTTCATTTG
>CAYYKF010000044.1:0-1262 GCA_964441035.1 uncultured Candidatus Poseidoniales archaeon | reverse complement strand
GGTCCGTGCTCAAGGTTGGTGTCTACGCTGTTATTATTGCGCATTTGAGGAGGGTCTTTGTGTCGAAGTGTGCGATCCTCTTCCAAAGTTCGGTCATTCTTCGCTGCGTTACTGGAATCATCCTCTAGGCTTGCGAGTGCAGTTTGCTGTGCAACGACTGCAGTTGCGCCTGAGAGCACAATCAACAGTGCGCTCAAGATTGCCTTCATCTGAAAAGTCGTTTTAGTGCGGGCTACGGTTTGTGAATGCTCATTGTTGGGCATGACTGATGTTATTGCTTTGACAGTATATCAATCGCGGAGGGGTTTGCCCGGGGGCTATACCAACCTCAAGCATCGTATACCAATGGTTGTCAATCCCACGCGCGCGCGCGTGGGCGTCTACTCATCATCTTCTGATTTCGGTCGTAGCAATGCTGCTGCTGCAAGGCCACCGATACCAATCATCGTGGTGAATCCAGGGGTGTCGCCACCGCCGCCGCCGCCGGTGCCTTCGAGTTCTTCGACTGCAGATTCATTGAGAATCGGGAAGGTCACGTATGGAATACGCTCTGGTGGGTTTTCAGGATGAGAGAACCAAAGTCCGAAGACCGCTTCGTCATCCGCAATGATGAAGTTGCCCGCACTAGAACGAATGGCCATTCTAAATTCGATGGCGAAGTTTTCCTGACTACCGTTCCAAGGCACGAGGTCCTCGGTGACAGGTAAATCCCACATGATGGAGTTTTCATCATCTTGCAGACTGTCAAATTCCTTGACTGCAACCTCTCGATTACCTTTGATGAGCGAGACATTCAGATTCTCACAATCTCCGTTGCAATTGCCCTGACCATTTTCCCAAGTGCCACCGAGGAAGATTGTGAAACGCATTGTAATCATCTCACCAACTGCGAGGCGAACGTTCCCCTGTAATGCGGGGTCCATTCGGCAGGTCACCTTGACATCCATCTTTGCACTCCCTCCCCGAGAATCCTCGCCGTAAGCATCAGATTCTCCATCAGTATTGTTGAATTTAGACCAGCATGGTGATAGGCCAGCCTTACCGAAGATGTACATCGTGTTGTTATCTGCATCTGGCTGGCCATCTGCAGATCCAGGTGATTGCATCACACCAGCCTCAATTCCCGGTGAAGCAGTACCGGGTGTGGTTAGCATCACAGCAACCAGAAGTGCAGTCATTACGACAGCAACGCGTCGTGGACTCATACACATCGGTAAACCCCCTCACGTTTGAGTATTCGGGTTTCACGGCCTAAAGGCCGA
>CAYYKF010000043.1:0-15011 GCA_964441035.1 uncultured Candidatus Poseidoniales archaeon | reverse complement strand
AACAGATAGCAAATCACCCAAAGTCACGCCGATGAAGGGAAGTTCCCAGTATGCTCCCTGGACGATTAGCAATAGTAGAGATGCGCTTAGAGCGAAAGAAATGGTGATTGCCTTATTATTGAAGACGCCTAATTGAAATACACTGCGATTTAAACTACGGCAATTTAACACATTGAATAACTGGAATAATATGAACACAGCAAATGCTCCTGTCTGTGCTCTGACAAATCTGTCCTCGGCATCACTGCGCCACTCTTCCTCTACACAATATCCTTGGTCGTCTAGATAGGCTTCTTCTATTGAACCATCGAATTCCGTGCAAGGTTCACCGGAAATTATGGCACCACCTGAGAACCAAAAGACGGAGGCTGTACCAATGACCATTACAATACCTAGGAAAAATATCAATGACATATCTATCGGCGTCGGTAGAGATTCATCTAGGCGTCTTGGGGGCTGTTCCATGACGTTAGAATGTCTTCTCTCAATGCCTAGTGCAACGGCAGGTGGACCATCCATTAGTATGTTGATTACAAGTAATTGAGTTGCTGTGAGGGGCAAATCCCACCCAAAAATGAATGTTGAGATGATTACTAACAATACAGCGGCAACATTGGTTGAAATTTGATATCGGACGAAATTTCGAATGTTCAGATACAATTTACGCCCTTCTTCAACAGCTGATACTATGTTGGAAAAATTATCGTCCTGCAAAACCATATCCGAGGCGTCTCGAGCCACATCTGTACCAGTATTACCCATTGCGACACCAATATTCGCTTGCGATAATGCTGGAGCATCATTATCTCCATCTCCAGTCATCGCCACAACATGACCTAATGCCTGTAAACGCTCAACGATTCGTAATTTCTGATCGGGAGTTACTCGGCTAAATACAGCTATAGAATCCAATCTTTCGTCCAATGTTTCATCGCTACATTCTCGCAATTCCTTACCACTCATGTGGTCTGCATCATCTTGTACGATGCCAATTTCTCGACCGACTGCCATCGCCGTCATTCTCTGATCACCGGTAATCATCATCACACGGATTCCAGCCTGATGGCACTTGGATATTGAATCGGGTACTTCCGGACGTGGTGGGTCCATGATGCCTACAAGGCCCAGGAAAATCAATTCCTCCTCGACAGATCCAACATCTTCAATATCCACATCATCCCCTATTTTCCGTGCACATAATGCTAACACGCGTAACGCGCGCGAGGCGTAATCAAGGTTAATTTCAGAAATCCGATCCTTGTGTCTAGCAGATATTTCAACAAGATCTCCATTTTCATAAATATGGGTAATGCAATTCATAAATGGACCCAAAGCACCCTTAGAGAAGGCCCACCTTTCCCCATCGAATTCGTGTATCGTAGTCATTCTTTTACGCACGCGGTCAAATGTATATTCACGAAATCTTGGATGTCGCCGCCTAAATGAATCAACAGATTCCTTCATCTTCCAGCCAAAAACCGCACAGGCAGTATCTGTCGGATCTCCCACAGCTGTCCATTCTCCATCAATTTCCCTTACATTCGAATTTTGACAGAGTAAAGTAGTTGCAACAGACAATCTAAATGCTTGGTCAGTATATAATTCAGCTAATTCAGATTCCGCTATATCCATACCATTTTTTTGTAAACGCCCTTTCGTTGGATCGAAACCACGACCAGAAACGCCATAGTTATCACCATTGATCAAGAATGAACGAACTGTCATTTCATTACGAGTCAATGTTCCAGTTTTATCGGTGCAAATAATTGTGGTAGAACCAAGTGTTTCTACTGCTTTCATACGCCTAACAATTGCCTTTTGTCGGGCCATGTTTCTCATTCCCATGGCTAAAGTAATCACAAGAATAATGGGCAATCCTTCGGGAACAATGGCAACAAATATTGCTACTGCAATAAGAAATTGTTCTGACATCACCTCATACAATTCTGCCCCACGTACATCATTGAACCATGCCTTAACAACATGTAATGATAATAGTAATACTGCACTTGTAACTGCTATTGCACCTAGAATCTTGCCCAATGACTCCAATTTTGTTTCAAGTGGTGTTTTTGGTGTACTGACTTCACTAATGCCACTTGCTATGCCACCAAGGATTGTATTCATACCTGTACGCACAACGATTGCCTTACCTCTACCACTTGCTGTTACTGTACCCATGAAGCACATATTCGACTGCTCTTGAAGTATTGATTCATCTGCAACTGGTTCGAGTAATTTGTGTATGGAGTCAGATTCACCTGTCAAACTGGATTCATCAATTTGAAGTTGGTATGTCTCAATTAGCCTGATGTCAGCGGGTACATTCAGCCCTTCCTCAAGCCAAATAATGTCGCCTGGAACTAATTCATCAGTACCTACTTTGTGTTCAGTACCATCACGTATAGCAACGCAATGGCAAATTAGCAATTTTTTCAAAGATTCCATTGCTTCTTCCGCGCGAGATTCTTGTAGATAGCCAAAAAATGCATTTAATGTTAGAGCGATACAGATAAAAATTGGTGTTCCAATATCCGATGGTTCGAATATGGTAGCAATCAAGGCAGCTAAAATTAGCAAATACACCATGGGGTCTCGAAACTGTTCAAGAAATCGAACCCATGCAGGGACTGGGGGTTTTTCATCAAGCTTATTGTGACCAAATTCTTCACGTCTTGTTATGACCTGTTTCGAAGTCAAACCGTCTTCATCTGCAGAAAGCTCTGTGAAGACTTCCTCCAGTTCTAGAGAGTGCCAAGATGTTGACACTTCTTCGAGATCGGATTCGTCGTCCAAACACTCCCCCAGTAGTGTGGGTGATATCACTTACTTATGATTCTCCTGCTTAATGACCCTCATGTATTTGAAAATTCCAGACCGTATGATTGACAATCTTGTGCAATTTCGGGGGGCTGGTGATGGCATCCATACCCCCCACGTACCTGCAGAAAAATCACTCCCAGAGCTGACTACTCGCGCGATCATACTGGGTCTGATTTTAGGGGCCCTGATGACTGCAGCAAATACATATCTTGGGCTATACATGGGAATGACGGTTTCTGCATCGATTCCTGCAGCAGTAATGTCGATGTTGCTTCTCAGAATGTTGAGATTTAAGGACGTTTCAATTTTGGAGAATAATGTAGTCCAAACTATGACATCGGCAGGTGAAAGCCTTGCTGCGGGAGTAATTTTCACTATACCCGCACTTCTAGTAATGGGGCATGATATGGATCTTGCTACAACATTTTGTGTCGCACTTTTCGGCGGTATTTTGGGTACCATATTCACAATTGCATTGAGGCGTGTATTCATCGTTGAGGAAGCATTACTATATCCAGAAGGCATAGCATGTGAAGAAGTTCTCGTTGCAGGTGAGAAGGGAGGTTCGTCACTCATAGTCATACTGTATGCATTAGGACTTGGCATGATTTATGGGTGGTTTGTTAAGGGATTTCAAATAACACAAGCCAAGGTATATTCTGCAGCAGACATTGTTAGTGGTAGAATATACATCGCTGCAGATTTATCATTGGCACTTTTGTCTGTAGGATATATAGTGGGTCTACGAATTGCATCATACATATTTTTAGGTGCAATAATTGGTGTGTTTTTAATCACACCAATATATGGGTTGATACATGGTTGGCCTAGCGGATTAGATGTATATGGAAATCCTATTGATACCGCACATGGTTTTTCGGATCTTTGGGCAACACATGTCCGATTTGTTGGTGTCGGTTGCATGGTAGTGGGCGGGCTCTGGACATTATGGTCTATGCGAAATACCATTTCAAAGGGTGTGCGTAAAGTTGTTGCAAGTGATTTATCTGAGGAGAATGCAATTCTGCCGCGAACAGAACAGGATTTACCTATGTCAAGGATGTTCATTGTAATCCTGGTACTATTGTTTTTAACGTTTTTATTCTATATGTGGAGATTAAATGTTCAAGGTGCAAGTCTATTCCAGGCAGCAGTCTTGGCTGCAGTAGGTGCATTGTTTCTCGCTGGTACTGCTTTCTTCTTCTCAGCCGTCGCTGGATACATAGCTGGTGTAGTTGGGTCAAGTAATTCCCCCGTATCTGGAATGACTATTGCTACATTAATGGCTACTGCGCTGGTTGTCTGGTTCGTAGGTGACGTCATTCTTGGTATGACACGAGATGAATTGATGTATGCGACGTTAATTATCGCTAGTGTAGTTGCTGTCAATGCTGCAATTGCTGGCGATGTAATGCAGGATTTGAAAACAGGTTATCTTATTGGTGCAACTCCATGGAAGCAACAATGCGCTGAGATTCTTGGAGTAATTGTTGGTGCTGTAGTTACTCCATTTACACTATATGCATTGAATGATGCATTTAGAATTACTAAGAAACATTGCCTAGAGAATCCACCTAAAGGTGATCCACTTTGTGAAAATGCTCTCGAAGCACCTCAAGCCGATATTATAGGTACATTGATTGAAGGTATTTTTGGCGGTACTGTCAATTATCCCATGCTGGGATTAGGTGTAATTATCGCCGTACTAATCATTTGGAAAAAGTTACCAGTTATGTCCGTAGCAATCGGGATGTATTTACCGATATATTTGTCTGCAACGATTTTCATCGGAGGGATGTTGAGCCATTTCGTCATCAGGTCAACACATTTGCGAGTTGATGGTACACTCAGTGGCGACCCCAGTAGCCAAGCAATAAAATCTGGTGAAGAAATTTCATCCAAAGGCCTATTGCTCTCGGCGGGAATGATTGCTGGCGAAGCTTTGATGGGTGTCATCGTCGCTGTTTTCATCATGATTAAGTTGCCAGCAAATTCATGGTTTAGTTTCCTCGGGACGTTAGGGCCATTGCTATCTGTCGCATTTTTCCTATGGTTCTTCATTGTCTTTACTTGGTTAGCAACGAGGGGGATGCCAGCATCTAAACACGGACGAGGGAATTTGATTACCGACTGGATTGCTGTTGCTGTAGATGGTGTGCGACGCTTTATCGATTCAATTCGTGTTAAACCCGATTCCAGAACAAATCGGTAGCCACCCATTCGGTAACACTCAAGGACCCTCTACACACAGTTTGCATGAGTACGATGGTTGAAAGTGGGATGGGGTTAGACATCGCCGGACTCAAGTCAATGGCTATGCGATGTCGGAGGCATATCGTTACCATGGTATGGAATGCTAATGCCGGGCATCCTGGAGGTTCTCTCAGTGCTATTGACATGCTTGTGGGATTATATGGACATAAATTGAAGGTTGATACAATCAATCCAAAATGGAGCGATAGAGATCGATTCATAATGAGTAAAGGGCATGCGAGTCCAGGTGTATATTCCATTCTAGCAGAACGAGGTTTCATTTCAGTATCTGACCTTGATTCATATAGAAAGTTAGGTGGCATTTGTCAGGGTCATGTAGACATGAAATGGTGTCCAGGTGTTGACTTTAGCGCAGGTAGTCTAGGGATGGGCATTTCATTTGGACTTGGTTGCGCTCTTGCTGCCCGATTAGACCAAAGTAATCGTAGTGTATGGGTCATGGTCGGAGATGGTGAATTGCAAGAGGGTCAGATATGGGAGGCTGTAATGTCAGCTGTTCACCACAACGTTTCTAATTTGAATGTAATTGTTGACCGTAACAATATCCAAAACGATGACTTTTGTGACAAGCAAATGCGGATGTTTGATGTTGCTGAAAAATTCACTGCGTTCGGTTGGAATGTAATGGAAATTGATGGACATGATATGTCTGAAGTTGTCGAATCTATTGATTGGGCAGATAATCAAAATCAACCATCATGTATTGTGATGCATACTGTCAAAGGTAAAGGTGTTTCTTACATGGAGAATAACCCGAAATTTCATGGAGCAGCTCCCAATGATGAAGAATATAAAATCGCAATGGAGGAGTTGCAATGAGTGCACCTGGCACCAGTGGTGCAAGTCGTGACGGGTATGGAGCAGCACTTATGGAAATGGTTGATGATGATACTGTTGTTGTTATAGAAGCTGATTTGGGAAAGTCGACTAAGTCGTGCCATTTCCGTCAAGTAAAGCCCAGCCACGCCTTTAGTTTAGGAATAGCTGAACAAAACATGATGCTCGTGTCTGCTGGGCTAGCAACGAGCGGATATGTGCCCTTTGCATCTACGTTCGCAATCTTCACAGAGCGTGGATTCGAACAGGTCAGAAATGGTATTGCAAGACCGAACATTGTCGTACACATATGTGGTAGTCACGGTGGAATCCATACAGGTACCGATGGAAGTAGCGCTCAGTCAATTGAAGATTTGGCCATATACCGAACATTGCCAAACATGACTGTAATTCACCCTTGTGATGAAGTGTCTGCAAAATCTCTAACTCTTGCACTGAGAAATCATAATTCTCCATCATATACTCGCACAGTTAGAAATAAGACAAGGCGTATTTATTCGGATGAAGAGGCTGATAATCTGGTAATTGGTAAGTTCTCAGTACTAAGAGAGGGTTCAGATGTTGCCATACTTTCTTGTGGAGTAATGGTCCAAGAAGCTCTTGATGCTGCTAAGGAACTCGGTGAAAGAGATATCCAAGCCGCTGTTATTGATGTTCATACTATCAAACCATTAGACAACGCATCACTTGCAATATTAGCCAAACAATGCGGTGCAATCGTAACAGCAGAAGATCACAGTATCATTGGTGGACTTGGTAGTGCGGTTGCTGAATCACTAATTTCAACTGTTCCGGTGCCGGTCGAAATGGTTGGAGTCAAGGACTCATTCGGAGAAAGCGGAGAAGCGGGTGAATTGCTAATTCGTTACGGATTGAATTCAAACGCCATAGAAGATGCGGTGACGCGTGTACTGGCACGAAAATGAGGCTGATTTCCTCCACCCGGGGGCCACAGGCTTGATGTGTAGTGGCATACCCCCATCACATGAGGGGATGACATTTCTGACGACGATAACAGGATGAAAGACCTCCTTGATGGGCGACTATCACCGGAAGAGATTGCTGATGACCCCGTCCTCGCAAGTCTTGCTGAGCGGATATATGGTTCTGAATTTCTCGATGGAGTAGGAATTTCTAGAGGTTCCACAAAGCGTGCTCTTGCTGAACAATTCACCGATCTGGATGGTGACGATTTATTGCTTGAAGAGGTTCCGGAAGACGATTTACCGTTACCAATGCCTGGAGATATGCCTCCTGTCCCATCCTTGGATATTGAGGAGGAATTTTACGAATCCCGCAGTATGTTTGGTTCCATCAAAATTTTCGCTGGTTTATTCGGACTAATTTTGATTGCCGTTAATCTATTCTATGGGTTGGGTAATTTCCTTAGTACATGTGCAGACAATGTTCACAAGACCTGTGGAACTAGTATGAAATTGAATTGGTTGGATTTCTTTAGGATGGATGAACACATTGCGTGGAGTCCAACCGGTGAGATTGGAATCCCCGATATTGCATTAGCAATCTTTTGCATGCTAATAATTTGGAAGGGGATTCGAGATTAATACATACGTGCGAGATATTGTCGCCGGGTTGTTTTGTTACCTGTAACAATACACGATTTTTCATTTTCATAGGGTGTCATTGAATCACCTAAAATAACTAAACCAGTAGATTTCTCAACCGTTTCAGCATCAGCATCTGAACCGTCAAAGGCGACTTCGTAAATATGCCCATCAAGAATCTCTTCATTCAAATCATTCAACTGTATAACACAACCTTCGACATACTGTTCACTACGACTCGCTAAATCTGATGAAACTGAATCTAATTGAGTAGTAACTTCTAAGGTGATATTATTGAGACTAATGGGTGATTTTCCCCCAGTCCTTCGGGCTGCAATAGCATTCCCTTCTTTGACATCTCTAGGTCCTATTTCCAATCTTAGTGGTACACCCTTAATTTCCCAATCCCAATACTTCTGACCGGGTCGCATGTCACGGTCATCAACCTTTACACGCAATCCGCTATCACGTAATTTTTCAGCAACAATTGAAACGGATTCATGCACTGCAGGGTCTTTATGAGCAGCTATAGGTAATATAACAACTTGAATTGGGGCAATATCTGGCGGAAAAATAAGTCCATTATCATCCCCATGAACACCTACGATTGCACCTAATAGTCTCTCTGACATACCATATGTAGTTTGGTGGCAGTATTGGTGTTCGCCATTTTCATCAGCATATGTCAAATCAAATGCTCGTGCCCATTGATCTCTGTAATGGTGTACTGAAGCGACCTGTAATGTTCTCCCATTTGGCATTATGACATCAATTCCAATGGTATACCATGCGCCCGGAAAAGTGTCCCAAACTGGACGTTTAGACATGATGAAGGGTAACTTCATCTTCTGCATAAGTCGAGTAACAATTTGTAAATCTTCCTCGATTTGTCGCGTAGCACAATCCTCATCGGCATGTGCCGTATGCGCTTCAAAAAAATGTATTTCTCTCACTCGAATAAATGAGCGTGTTTGTTTCGTTTCATATCGGAATGTGTTTACGATTTGGTATGTCTTCAAAGGCAAATCAACATGGGATCGAATCCACAATGGAAACATGGTGTACATTGCCGTTTCTGACGTGGGTCGGAGGAACATCGGCACATCAAGGTCATTTTCACCTGCATGTTTTACCCAATAAACCTCTTTTTTAAATCCGGTACCATCTTCTTCCATACGCAAATCCTCAGGATCGACTCCTTCTTCGCGAGCTCGCTTTAATCGGGCAACGAGGCGGTTCTCCTTCTCTAACAAATCCTCAGGAATAAGGAGTGGGAATCGGACTTCATCGTGATTAGTACGTTCCATTTCTCGATGTGTAAGTGCATCGATTTGACGCATGGCCTTCCATCCGTATGGCCTCCATACATCCATTCCTTTGATAGGGTAGCGCTTATCGACAAGTTCAGCAATCTCAACAATAGCAGGGTACCAACTGTTAAAATCAGACTTGGCCGGAATCCCGCGCTTGGCCTTGCCATGCTCTCCCATGATGTGCCCCTCAAATACTTGGGCTTGAATGTGACGCCGGTATTGAGTACAATTATCCGTTTATGATTGTCAGCATAGATTCACACATTTGCTCTATGTCACGAAGTGCAGCCATCTTCCCATCTGGAGTTACAATATATGCCCTCGGAGTGTCAGGATTATGCATTTCATCCATCAAATTTGCAATTGTTGCATCCACACCGTAATCCCTGATTTGACTTAGAGCGCGGGCTCTCAATTGCTCAATATCTACACCCGTCTCCAATTTGAAACCGATACGTATTGGATTTTTTATGTACTTACTTAATTCAGCAATATGTTTTTTTCCAGGCTCAAGAGATAGTTCCCAAGATTCCATGCCACTAGGTTTCTTTGAGCTAATTGGTGTTGTAAAATAATCCAGGACGGCTGCGGCATGAATCCACACATCTGGATTTTCGGAAGCAATATTGATGCAGGATTCAAGCATTTGGTCAGGTTCACCTGCACGAATAACCCTAGGCAAAACGAATTCGGGTTCTGAACTAGTCTTTCCTGCAATACAAGTTACGTTATGCCCCAAGCGATAGAAGTATTCTGCAATCCGCCATCCGGTGTATCCACTTGAGGCATTCTGAATTGCGCGAACTGCATCTATAGGTGCTCTATTCGCTCCTAACGTAATTGCAATATTTTTGCAATTTTTCATCCTGTTTGTATGATGGCATAATTCTGCAACGACCTGTTTTGGGTCTGGTTGCTTCAATCTCCCTTCATCATGGTCACCTAATACAATTGTAGCACCTAATTCTCTGGCCTTATTGCAAAGGTCATCTGTTACAGGGTCGTCGAACAAATCGTTATGCATCGAAGGTACCAATATTATCGGTATATTTCTACCTCGCCCAGCAGCACATGCCATCAGCAATGGATGATCCATCATACCACTAACGAATCGTGCCATGAAATTTCTTGATGCGGGACAGATGAGTATTGAATCAACATCTTCCAATTGTGACATTTCAGAATTCCACTCACATTTGACCTCTGTTTGTGCGGCCCAAGAAACTGCCAATTTCGATATTATACGTGTAGCGCTATCGGTCATGTATACATCAGGTGATGTGCCGTTACGGCGAATCTCTCTCGCAATTCGGATGGAATCGCATGCAGCAATACCTCCCGTTATTCCAAAAATCACTCTGGAATTTTTTAGCGCATTACTCGTTTGTATCACATCGATATCACGAGCCATGCTGGCGCCTCGCCTCCGTCCTTCATCAACCCATCCACGTGCCAAGTTTGACGAAAAGAAGATTTTGTGTGAGGTGTTCGGGGGGGTGTGGAAGAAGATGTTCGCGGCGATCAATTAGGGGAGGCTCATCGCCAAGCAGGATGGATGTTGGTGTTCACCCTCGCCTTGATTGTATTCCTATTATACTCGACACTTTCCACTATACCGGGTGGCGAAGGTTTGTTTTTTGTCTTGATTTTACTCCCCACACCATTTGTTCTTATCGTAACGAGGGCATATTTTCAACGCAAGGTGTGGGCATTACCGTGGATAATGGTCGTATGGATGATGGCCATTGGTGCATGCTTTTTGCTAATGCTTGTTGAGTTAATGGCTGCAATGTCTGGTGATTTTTGGTCGATTGTCCAAAGTGCACTTCTTCTCTTCCTATGCTGGTCAATGTCGCAAAGATTGAATATGCTGCGCCATCCAATTTTTCGCGCGTGGTATGACGGCAATACCCCTTCTATGATTCAAAATATCTCACTACAAGCTGGTGAACTACTGGCTGCTTGCCCACATTGTCAATCACTATTGGCAGTTCGTGCCGATAAATTGGATGTCAGAGACCTTTGTCCGAATTGTAGCGGACGTTTGGTACTACCTGATACTGTTGCGAAATGTATCGAAGAAGAATGATTAGCGGTGTGCTAGCGTCAGGTTCTTCCACATGTCTTCTGGGACTTCCATTGCTAAACGCAATCCGCCCATTGCTCCTAGTTCCAGTGGATCTTCTACAGTCAAAACCTCTACTTCTCCAAGATCAGATAGTTTCGCTTCAAGCATATCTCCAAGTCCAGCAATTCCACTTCCTCCTCCAGCAAGAACCATATTCCGACGGAATGAATCCTGATATTCAGGATTTGAGCCTGCAATTAATTCCTTGATGCCCGCAACAATTGGGTCGACAATAGACTCACAGGCAGTCGTCATACAATCTGTGATATCAAGAGACATCGCCTTACCTTCGATTGAAAAATCAACAATAAGTGGAGCGTCTGGTTCTGAGCCTGTGACAAATGAAAATTCTTCCTTCCATCTGCGAGCCATATCTTTAGTGACTTGTGCTCCAGCATATTTTTTCTGTATTTCCGCAATGAGTTGATTATCGATATAATCTCCAGCAGTATTGACATGCATCTGATCCTCTGGCCTAGGGATTGTTCCATATACACGGCATAAATCCGTAGTTCCTGCACCGATATCAATAACCAATGTATGATCAATTTTATCCAGCGCATAAGCAACAGCGAACGGCTCAGAAATAATCATGCAAGCATTTACACTGCCTGCTGCCGCATCGAAAATGGAGGTCTTGTCAACATGACTAGCCTCTGCTGGTGCACCAATAACTGCAACAACTCTATCATAATCTTCCGGGTCTGCTAGTCCAATTATTTGAGTAATGAAATGTGCAATGAATTTTTTATCTTCAGGTGTATCCTTAATCACACCATGCTCTAGAGGCCGGTAAAGATTCAATGCTAGTCTATTCTTCAATGCCTCTTCTCCGAACAATACGTCTCTACGCAAGAAATTTTTTGCGATTTGGTCCTTAGGAGTACCAATCACAGTCAATACGTGTTCTTCATGCGCATCGCTCGATACCATCACGGAACGGAATGTTCCAAGGTCCACACCAATGTACAACTTCTCGCCACCCATAGTCTCACTCACACACAAGCCGGCATAGCCGGTATTTCAACCATCCCGTCACAATAGCAGGAAAAATTCACCGCTTATACCCAATGCTGGCATGATTCGCACCACCATCCACCTTGCTCGGGATACATGGAAGCATTCTTAGAACAGTCTGGACATTCTTTGACTGCCGAGTCGCCAAATATATCGATGACAATACGTAGATGGTCCTCGTCACTTATTGCTAGATTCTGCCGCATGGCCCACAGTAGTTGGTCCTCACTTGGTGTGATAATACCATCTGCTAAGACAACCTTTACAATTCGATGATAATCCTCATACAATTGAACCTGATCTGGATCTAAAATAACTCCTAATTTTTCAACAACCATGTTCTTACCACCAGGGTCATCAACATAAATTACGAGAGAGTCAGGATTCATATTCGAATCCTTTAGTTCAAGAGCTATTGACGATTCAGTAGAATTCGCGTGAACAAGACTACTTTTTCGGTTGATGATTGATGCAATGTTGCGCGCAGTCTCATCTAAACTTCTCCCACGTTTCCAACCTAATTGGTCATCCTCGTTATAGATGAAGAATTCTGTACCAACACCTGGATATTCAATGCGAATCTCCTCACCACCATCGAAAGTATTGCTTGTTAGATATATGGCTCCCACTTGGGTTTCCAATAGATTATCATCATCATCAAATGAAATTAACAATGGCTTCCTCTCTTCCTCTGCCGCATTGTATTGGCCATGCATCCCCTTCATCCACTTGTCTTGCAATCGTTTCAGAGAATTCTTTTGCTCATCGTCTAAACCGTCGTCAACTCCGAGAACTTGCGCTAGACCTTGTCCTGAGGACATTTCATCCTTAAATTCCTCGAGTTTTTCCAAATCGCGTGATATGGAATCTTTCGGGCCAGATGTTCCCACGGCAGCCTCCGGGTCCTTCCATTCAAAACCGCAAGAGCCACATTGTAAATAACCCACAATTGATGATGAAAGTCCCTCCCCACCACAGCGGCTACAATCGCCACCTTCAGTGAATGAGAGGTTATCTTTAGCCTGACGACGCCCTTCGCGAATACCCCAGCCCATGTGACTGCATAGGGATTAACATATCAGACTATTGTAATCACTAAATTCGCCTGATGATTGTTGCGATACCCATCCCACCACCAATACACATAGTGGCCAATCCATATTCGCCACCTGTTCTTGACAGCAAATCGGCAGTCTTTCCAACAATTCTACACCCACTAGCACCCAATGGGTGACCTATTGCCAGTGCACCCCCGTCAATATTCAGGCGTTCATCATCGACTTCAATTCCAATTCCCAACATGCACCCCAATGCTTGAGCGCTAAACGCCTCGTTCAATTCAATGACGTCTAGATCATCCAGATTAATTCCAGCCCGTGAAAGTGCTTTTTCACTTGCAGGTACAGGACCATAACCCATGAACTCTGGTGGTACGCCAGCTACAGCTGTAGAAACAATTTGGCAAATCGATTCGATGCCGTATGATTCGGCATATTCCTCTGTGCTAACAAGTGTCGCCGCCGCACCATCGGTCAATGGAGAGGATGTTGCTGCTGTGACACTTCCATTTCCAAGGAATGCGGGTGACAATGTTGCCATTTTATCCAAGTCAGGTTTACGCATACATCCATCTTCAGATACATTGGAAACCGTGACAATTTCGTTGGAAAGATTGCCCATTTCCATTGCACGAATGGCTTTTTCATGGCTCATTGCGGCGAATTCTTCCTGTTCCTGCCTCGTAATACCATCTCTACTTGCAATGTTTTCAGCAGTGATTCCCATTGAAATATAGGCTTCAGGATAAGCAGATTCTAGTTCTGGATGTGGTAAACGATTGAAGCCACCACGCTGTATTCTAGACATTGACTCTACACCAGCGCATATCATTGCTTCACCAGAACCGATCGAAAGTGCTCCAGCAGCAGTATGAATGGCCTGCATAGAGGACCCACATAATCGATTTATTGTCATACCTGGTACTGTATTTGGCATATCTGCTAGGTATGTGCTAATTCTGCCAATATTCAACCCTTGCTCGCCTTCCGGATAGGCACAACCGACTATGACATCTTCAATGGAAGCAGCTTCTAAATTTGCCGAATTCAAAACAGAACTTATGACTGCCGAAGACATGTCTTCGGGGCGTGTATCCTTCAATGCTCCTTTGTGAGATCTATGAAATGGCGTCCTCGTATATGTTGACACAACGGCACGCATGTCACGTCGAGAAGGCATGCCTCCATAATCCTTGATGGACTGCAGGCTGAATAGAACGGTATATCTATTGGATTCAGGTCGCGCAAATATGATTCGTGACTGCAATACGCATGGCTTCTTTGTTGGGGAGAACTGTGCGGTCTGTAATGCTGAAGGAAAGTTCATCATGAGTGACCGAGAGGTAGGGAGTTTAGGCAGAAAAATGGCCCTCATCCTTCGACATCGGCCAGAAAAGTTTGGTCTAGACATGGACATCAATGGCTGGGTAGACGTACGTGAGATGGTCGAGGCAATACGGGACCGGGATAGACGGATGCATTGGTTACGCCCACATCATGTACGTGCAGTTTCTGAGACTTGCACTAAGGGAAGATACGATGTTCGTGGTGACTCTGTGAGAGCTACTTACGCACATACTGTTGAAATTGAGTTGGACTTGCCCAGTGATGAAACTCCTGATTTGTTGTACTTTCCCGTCGCTCCTGAAGAATTAGCACATTGCTTACAGCATGGAATCAAGCCAGGGGATAGAAAGCACGTGCACTTGTCTAAAACTGTTACATCGGCAGCAAATGCGGGACATGTCCATCATCACAGACCCGCAATCATCGAAATTGACTGTATTCAAATGGAAGCAAATGGTGATACGATCTACCATGCTGGTACTACTGTGTATCTTACAGAAGAAGTTGAAGGGAGATATTGTAATACTGTTGAAGAATCTCATCCTGAGATAGAAGCTTGTGTATCATTGTGGGAATCAGAGGAATCTGACGCCGAAGAGGAATGATCACTGGAAATCTCCGCATGATGAGCAAAATTCCAGTTCGCTGT
>CAYYKF010000042.1:0-15160 GCA_964441035.1 uncultured Candidatus Poseidoniales archaeon | reverse complement strand
GATGAACACTGGGTATTTTTTCTCTCCTCCTGAAGGTGATTACCCATTGAAGGATACAGAGTGGACCAAGAATTAATCCTGTGAAGACCCTATGAAACCATTCAATAAAAACGTCAAAAGTTGAGTATGTTTTTCCAATTCCATCTGAATCAATTTCATCAGGATTATCAATATACCATTCAGTTTGGTCCTCCTCTGAAACATCAAATCCCCAAGATCCGAAACATTTCGGCCAATCTGGACAAGCCTCACCAGCGTCATTGACACGAACTGTGCCCCCAATAACAATTGCAATCATTGTAATAATAAGTAATAGGAGTGGTAAATGGCAGAGTCGCCTCAATCTCATACCATCTGGCATGTACATGGCTCATGTCTAGGCTACTTAAGCACAGTCCGAGATTGTTGTAGGTATACGTTGTTATCTACCGAACAAGAGATGTCGAAATCTCACGCAGCATCTTCTTCTTCAGCAGCAGCGAAACTGTCATGCTCTTGCGATTGAGACCAACCTTGTTGCCATTCGGCATCTACTCCGCCTCCTGACCATTCGCCTTCAATCGAAATTTCCTCAACCTCGAATTCTTCGCGCCATACAGGTTCTCCTTTTGAGCCACTAACAACAAGTCGCTTACTCTTCTTATCCAGTCCTTTTCGAATAATCCTAGCACCTCTTGAAATGGGCAATAAATGGCCTACTGGAGTTCCAGGAGATACGATTGGGTTGTTAGCAGTACAAATGAACAAGCCACGAGCAGGGGAAATGATATCTGCACTTTCATGTGGTCGTTGGGGATCAACAATTCGGCCAATAATTTCACCTGCTTCAACGTAAGAACCTCTCCCAACAAATAGATCGACAAGTCCTCCTTCATCAGCACGAACCCATGTGGAACCACTTGCCAATAGACGAAATCTTGGCCTGGCAGGATGTCCAGGAATGACGTGTAGAGATCTCAGGACATTAAGGACTCCATAAATCGCAATTTGTACAGCTTCGTGATCTGCGAGATTTGCTCCACCACCTTCGTACGTTAGAGATCCGATATTTTGGTTAACCGCATTTCGCCGCATCGAGCCTTTCGGCCCCTTTGAATCTAGAATGACTTCAATTCCGAAAGCGCGTGCTACTCGGTTGCTGGGTGGATGAGCAAGATCTGCTCGAATTTGTGGCAAATTATCCCTACCATTTGCTGCGGTATGCAAATCGAGTAGGAAATCTGAACCCGTAATGAGTTCATTGAGGATACGGTGTGCAACCCGACCTGTTGTCGAACCACTCTCTGAACCAGGGAATTCCCGATTCAAATCCCTCCCATCTGGAAAATAGCGTCGTTGCCTAGCGAGTCCAGGTGGATTGAGAACTGGTGCTAACCGTATCGTTCCAGCCATCATCTCCGGATCAAGGGGTCTTCCTGGCCCAGTAAATACAGCCTGTGATAGAAGACTGCAAACAACCTGACCCACCATCTCATCTCCATGAACTCCACCAGTAATTGTGATTGTTGGTCCAGGTCTACTTCCATGTATGACGCTAATTGGTGTGTACCATGGGTCGCCAAGTTTCGTGTCCAATAGAGGGAACTCAATTTGTCGAATCATTCCTGGTTTGACACGTTTTCCGAAGAAACGATGTTGCTTTGCACCAGTAAGTCGATCCCATTCAGGTCTGGAAGCATCATGCTTATCCAGTGCTCTTTCAATCTCACGCCTTCTCTTTTGAGGAATTTGGTTACTGACTTTCAGTGTCTTTTTTTTAGCCACTTTTCGAGGCGCAGTCTTCTCGCTATCGCCTTCGTTTGTCATGGAACCATCCCTTCTGCCTAATGGCAGATGTACGGTGGGGTCACCAATCCCCCTTTCAATGAAACCCCTTATTCACTATCTGAGAAGACGTTTTTGAGACCCGGCCCATAGGGCCGGAAGTCAAGGCTCAAAGACGGTCAATGCATGGCTATGCGCAATGACGGTAAATAGAGGAGACAGTGTTCAGGAAATGTTTGCTCCAAGCAGTATTTGTTTTGGTTGCGGTCCTGCCAATCAAGAAGGACTCAGAATCCGTTCCTTTCCAATCGAAAATGGTTTGGAAATGGAATTTGAAACAACAGATGCACATCAGGCTTTTCCTGGCATGATTAATGGCGGAATTATCGGCACACTCCTAGACTGTCATGGTAATTGGACAGCAGCCATGGCTATCATGAATGACAGAGGTGAAAATAATCCTCCATGTACAGTCACAGCTAGGTACACTGTCAAATTACGCCGCCCAACACCGCATGGAGTCCCATTACACATTACAAGCCAAATCGATTCCGTTGAGGGAGATAGGGCCGAAATTAGTATGACACTAACTGCAGATGGGGAAATTTGCGCTCAAGGAGATGGATTGTTTGTCGCAGTTAAGGAAGGCCATCCTGCATGGCATCGTTGGCATTGAGTGCAGGGTCATGATAGAATGAGCCATCTTCCTGCTCCCACCACCATCGACCCTCGGTGTCGATATATGCGGTAAATCCAGTTGATTGGTCGTACTCTCCACCTCCAATGAGATGCGTATGGTCTGGAACATGGTAGGTTTCAGATGTCTCTTCAATTTGCACTGGGGGTTCTGAATCTCCATCTTCCTCAAGTTCATCCTCAAGTTCACGTTCACGCTTTGCTTTCAATCTGAGAGCTAGAATGACTGTGAATACTGAGAGCGCGATGATTGCCAAAGTGACGAGAACCGCAAGCATAGAACTTACACCACCCCCACTCGATTGTGAAGCTGTCTCTTCCTCCTCATTTCCAGAATCATCTATCGATTCAGTCTCTTCTGCTGGTATGTCGATAGCATGTTCGGAGATGGTCATTAGATTCGCACCATCAGTGACTTGAATGTAGAGATGAGTATTGTTCCAATCATCCCACAGAAGCACACCCCCTTCTGGATAAATTGTCCATGTTGAATTGTCGGTAGACCATTCGATTTTCGCGGGCCCACTTCCTTCGCCATCATCTATGTTCAATTCAACAACCAGTTTGGACATCGGGGAACGTCTGGCATCTATTTGCTCAATAGAGACGATGGGAACCTGTCGGTCTACACGAATCCACGTCGCATCGGCAGGCCCAATATTGCCCGCTGCGTCGATGGCTCGAACTTCAAATGAGTAGCGACCATCCATCAACATCGTGAGATTAACAATTGATTCGTTCTCGTTGACCGGGGCCCACAATCCGCCAGCCCAACGAACTTCGTAATGAGATGTGCCCGAGAGATTGTCAACGACTGGAGACCATTGAACGATGATTTCATCCGCGTGCGTCCACTCATCCAAAGCGATGATTTCAGGTGCTGGAGGTGGACTCAGATCGGTTTCCGTGCTAGCATTTGCTGTCACTAATCGCAACTGATAGGGACCACCAGGACTGGCAGGATTCCAATTAACACGTATGTGGTATAGCAATGCCATGTCTTCAGAATCGTCATTGAGAGCCGATATTGTTACCCAACGAATCTCGTCATCAACGGACCCTTGACCCAACGACGCAGTGCCGTTTAGAACGGCGACTTCAAGGTGAGCACCTTCAGCACTGAGGGCAATTGAAGTCTGGTTTCCTGAATCGATAACAATGGCATACCAATCGACCTCATCCAAACCAATGAGACATCCATCCAACGTTAGATTTGGATTGGCACCGAGATGATGAGCTGACGAACGAGTGGCTGCAGCATCTGAGGTGAAGTCACCGTCCGTTTGTGGGTTATCGCAGCCCGGCAGAGTCTCTCCAGCAGGAGGGGGGCTGTTGGAATCGACTGTGAGGGTAGCGTTCGAGAATCGGATGTTATTGCTTTCATCATCCTCATAGTGTTCCTCCGCTGCATCGATGACGAGGACGACCCACCAAACCCCTTCGACTTCTCCAACCAAATTCACAACCTGAGAATCGACTAGTGTAGAGCCACTGAGAAGAGACGGAATACGAGATTGCGAGAGTCGGATATCACCACTACTCAATGAGCGATCTTCTGAGAGCCAAATCTCGACATCAAAGCCAAGAGATTCCTGTCCGAGATTCTCAGTACTCCACTGAATTGTCACCGTCTGCCCCGGTTCAGCCGACAAGGGGGCCTCAATCCACGATGCCAGCAAATCCTTCGCGGGTGCAGAGATTGTGAATGCGATACTTGCTGCAGCATTGTTGTTCTCATCATCTTCGGCAATCTCTGAGGTGGTGTCAGCAATGACCACCCAGTGGAATTGTCCAATGTGTTGTCCTGGAATGGTAATGGTTCGAGTCACTTGAATAGTCGAACCACTCGCTAGTGGATCAATTCGGAAACTGTCCACCTGAGTATCATCCGTTCCGGCTTGGGCATCAAGAGAGAGAACGAGTTGAACATTGAATGAGCCAGCATTTGAACCACCTGAATTACTGATGTTCATATGTACTGTTGTAGATTGACCACTTACCGCATTTTCAGATGCGCTGATTGAATCGATGACGATGTCTGCTTGCTTGACACAGAATTGATTACTCGACGGCATGGCATTGTTGTTCTCATCCATTTCCGTAATCGAATCATTGGGATCAACGATGAGGCCCCAGTACCAGCAACCATCGCCAAGATTCGAGGGGATGGCAAGATTCACATTGCCAGACCAAGAACCCCCTTGAGCAATAGAATTCGCTACATCAGAACCAACCAATACATCATTTCCACTACCAGATATAGACGAATCACTAGATAAGAAAATGCTGTAATCAACGTTTGTGACATCCTCCAAACCTATATTTGCAATCTGCATCGATACTTGGGCGGTGCCACCCCTTACTCCAGATGTGGGCCCGGAAACTGAGGTAGGTTCAAGATCAGGCCCACAATCAATGACTGTCAATTGCGCGCTGCTCGATGCAACGATGTTGTTGTTCTCATCAGTCTCGGCGATGTAGTCACCGTAATCGACGTAGAGTCCTACATAATAGGTTCCAGGTGTGATACTCGCAGGTAGCGTCGCCATTATGCTGGTGTGTGTATAGGAGGGGACGTTCGACGTACCACTGGCGTATCCTAGAGATGTTCCAGTGTAGATTGCTGAAACGGAATTTCCGGTGGATACCAAGGCCTCATAGTAGTGAGCCCCGGCATCATCTGTACCTAAATTGGTGACGCTCAGCGTGATGTAAATATCAGCGCCTTCACAGACCTGACGATAGCCGGAATCAACAGAGATAGAAGTGGCCTCAAGATCGTAATCTGGAACAGTGATGTAAATTGAATTTCCAACCTCGATATTGTTAGTCTCATCTCCTTCAGTGACCCGACTAGTTGTATCAGCAATGATGCCCAAGTAATATGTTCCCTGAGCCAAGTTACTAGGTAGAGTAGGGCTGTAGGTTCCGCTTCGATACGAACCTCCAGATATGCTGTTCGCCTGTTGGGTAGAGCCGAGTTTAGTATCACTTGTCGTGATGGTTGAATCGGTCGAGATATACATATCCCAATAGAACCAACCTGATGCATCATCGCCAGTATTGTCAATTCTCCAAGAGATACTCACCTGCTGGCCAGCCTGAGCAGAGTTCGGACCGGATGGGGAGTCGGGGACAAGGTCGGCAGGCTCCTCGATGTCAATCCTTGAACTAGATGCTACGACATTGTTGGTTTCATCTAATTCATTGACACCATCACGGTTGTCAGCAATCAATCCAAGATAGTGATAGCCTGTATTCATCCCTGTTGGAATGGGAACATTGTATTCGTAACCTGAACGATAATTACCACCACTAATTGAGATCTCGCTGAATTCATCGACGAAGGTGTCTGATGTAGTGATTGTCGAATCTGTCGAAAGGTACAACTTCCAGTAGAACGAACCTGAAGAATCGGTTCCGATATTGTCGATTCGATACTGCACGGTGATAGTATCTCCCATGATTGCAGATGATGACGATGTGCTGACAGAAGTTGCCTCTAGGTCCGGGAGGTCTTCTTGAAGCGTAATCTGGTCACAAGTACGGGCGTTGTTCGATTCGCTGGCTTCATCGACATCAGAATCAACATCTAGGATATAGCCCCAATAATAGGTCCCTGCATTGATGTTTGAGGGTAGTCTGGTGCTGCTTGACAATGAATCTGTCCTGTAACTACCTGAAGACAGGCTGGATGAATATTGGTCGCTACCGACCTGCGTATCACTGGTTGTGATGGTCGAATCCGTAGAGAGATACATGGCCCAGTAAAAGGTCCCCGTAGATTGGCCGTGGCTGCTGGAAACATCATTTTCATACTGAATCGAAATTGAAGAATCGAGGTAATCACCAATGGTTCCGGTCGCTGGTGTCGAACAAGAAGATGAGGTGGTTCGGGGAACCAAATCAGCCAATTCGTAGACATGAACCCGTCCCGAATCGTAATCGTCGTTGTTGTTCTCATCAGATTCGCTAACTTGGCTGTTGATGTCGACAATCATGCCAACATAGTAGTAACCTCCCGTGATTGATGTAGGAATAGTCACAGTCTTCGTAGAGGTGCGTGTGCTACCTGCAGAAATACTCGATTGCGTCCAATAATCCAACTGAAGATCACTGGTGGTAATCGTCGTATCTGTGGACAAATATAGCCCCCATCTGAACGAACCGGACGATGAATCTCCATCATTCTTGATTCGGGTGCTGATGCTCTTGGAATCACCCGCATCAGCGGTGCTCCAAGAGGCTGAGAGATAATCGACAATCAGATCGGGTCCACTTCTCGCTCCGGTCTCCATCGGCTCATTAGAACTAGACAGAATGTCCTCATCAGAGTTCGGAACTAGAGCCAGAAGCATAGAGACCAATGCCGCGAGGACGGCGATTCGAAGCAGGGTTCCATTAGATACCATGGGCAACCCGGAAGATGGGTATTGGTCGAATATGTTGTGGTGGGCCTATAAGGCCCAAATCTTCGGTCATGTTGATGAACGGTGAGGTTGAGGATGGGGCATGGACGATGAAATGGTGTTGGCAAATATGGCCAAGACCGTCATCTCTACAATGAGAAAAATACCTCAACTCAGCCTACTTCCGATTACCGAATTGGAGCAGATTCCTCTAGGTAGGCTTCGTAGAGATGCCACCCGCCTTCATGCTGTTTGTCGGTATCGGAAAGGTGTACGAAAATCAGAGATTTCAGGTCCACGTGATGTTCGATGTGTTGACGTGCATCCGGCAGCTCTCACAGATGATTGGCAACGCTATGCAGAATTTCTACTCTATCATGAATATTTGCATGCGCTCGGATTTACAGGTCACGACAGGACATTTCGAAACCTTGAGGTACTGTGGCCCGATGAAGAGGCGAGTACCATGGGGAAATCCTTTGGTTCATATCTTCGAAATAGAGCTGCAAAATGGTTGTGGACTTGCCCTCAATGCCGAAGAGAGCACCCGAGAACACGTAGGGGTAGAGGCCGTTATCGTTGCCGCAATTGCGAAGTCATCTTAGTTGATGTTGCAACAAATGACTCTTAAGAGTAAACCTAACGATTGCTGATGAATTTGTAAGTTGCTTTGGTTTCGTTAACTGTGGAATTTCAGCCAAATCCACCCTGTGCCGAAGAATGTATATTTTCTTCGTAACCGTCGCTACCACTGCCATCATCGTCGTCCTTAGAATCAGATTCTTCGTCCTCAGAATCAGAATCGTCGTCCTTAGAATCAGATTCTTCGTCCTCAGAATCAGAATCTTTATCAATGCTGTAATCATCAAAGATGCTTCCATCATCTGGAATTTGACCGAGTAATTCGTCCAGCATGGACCGTTCATGTTCATCCAATTTGTGATCACGCAAAGCATCTACAATTCGCTCTAATTCTTCTTCGCTCAATCCCAGTGGACGAGCAGCTCCTATGATTAGATCGAGTTCAGCCTCACTCACGTGGTCATCTTCCAATGCAGATTGAATTGCAGCTCTGGTTGCCATTCGAGCAGCTGACCGCTCTGGAATTTGTAATACTCTAGCAATGGCAGAAAGTTCGGCAACCTCTTCCTCTGTGAGAACTCCATCAGCATATGCCAATTGATACGCTTCATAGAGCAATTGTTGATACTGATCAGGATGTAATAAGACATCACGAATCAGTGCGTAATTTACAGCATCTTCTCCCTTTTCAGCCATATCTAATCGAACGATAGAAGTCCGAATTTCTTTCAACAACATATCTTTGATACCATGTCCAATCATGATTAGACCAAGTGCTGTAACTGCTGCACCTAGCCATTGCATTACGGAGGTATCAAACAATCCACCAGGATTGAATAATTGGTGTATTCCCATCGTCACCATTGCGGCCCCAAGAGCCACTTCAAACCAATCATTAATGTCCGGTTCATCATCGAATAAAGCGAGTCGCGAAGTGAGTTCAGAGTTCCCGTCTTCGGCTGCCATCACCCCCCGTTGAGTTGCGAGAGCACTTTACACTATCCGCGATAGAGGACCCCTATCCTTTTGGGCATTGAACAATCAACTAGGAGCAATGGGCGGGGGTGAGCCAGTGTCTACAGTACGAGAAATCGATCTCCCTGATGGCGTTTCTGACCTACTCACTCAGTCATGGGGTATTGAGAAATTACACCCTCCTCAGGCTGAAGCCTTACCTCTAGCACTGTCCGGTCAAAATCTATTGTTGGCAATACCAACTGCTAGTGGAAAATCCTTGATTGCCTATCTTGCAATATTCCAAAAATTGCTTGTTGATGCACCTAGCAGTCGAGCTTTCTATCTCGTTCCACTGAAAGCGCTTGCTTCGGAGAAGGTAGAGGAACTTAGAGAAGCAGGTAAACAACTTGGTTTGAAAGTTGGAATGGCTGTGGGAGACCGAGCTGGAGAATCGATTTTACTTGACGATGCAGATATCATCGTAGCCACGAGTGAAAAATTTGACTCGCTCTTACGTAATAGACCCAATTTATTGAGTAAAGTCAGCATTGTAGTTGCTGATGAAATACACCTGATTCACGATACAAGCCGAGGTCCCACAATGGAAGTGAATTTGGCGCGAGTACGGCTTGAGAAGCCTGAAGCGCAAATATTGGCCCTATCAGCGACAATTGGAAACGCAAAGGAACTTGCTGAATGGTTAGAAGCTGAATTAGTGACTTCAGATTGGCGCCCAGTGTTACTACGATATGGAACAGTGCATCAAAATCTAGTTGAGCCAAGAAAGCAAGTTGGACCAGAAGATACAGAATTCAAACTACCACCCCCATTCAATTTAGAATCCTATGGAGAGGAAATTCAGAACATCTTATTCTCTACTGTACAAGATGGGGGGCAGGTTCTCATTTTCCGCGGCACCCGACGAAATGCAGAAAGCAGTGCATCAAAATTAGGTGCTTCGATGCGCAAGCGGTTGGAAAATTGGTCAAAAAATCAGGATGATGCACCTAGTGGCCTCAATTCTAAGGAACGATTGGATATCCTTGCAGACATTGCAGAACAAGTAGCAAGCAGTGAAGAGAGCACTATGATGTCAGAGAAGCTGGTCGATGCACTCAGAGGTGGAGTTGCATTTCACCATGCAGGACTTACTTCGGTACATCGGCGCATTATCGAAGACGCCTTTCGTGATAGAGTAATTTTTGCAATATGTGCAACTCCAACTCTTGCAGCTGGCGTCAATCTTCCTGCACGCAGAGTTCTCGTGCGCGATTTGAATCGATGGCAAGATGGCCTAAACCAGATGTTACCTCGCATGGAGGTACATCAAATGCTAGGCCGTGCAGGGCGCCCTCGATACGATACAACAGGTGATGCATGGTTGTACGCAAGATCAATTGAACATGCTGATGAATTATCTGAACGATATTTTGAGGAAGGACCAGAAGATGTTGAATCAAAATTGGCAACGAATCCTGCTATGCGAATGCATATCCTTTCTGCAATTGCCACGGGTGGACAGCACAACCGTGATGCGATTGGACGATTTTTTGGACAAACTTACTTAGCGACAAAAATGGATACCGAGATGTTGGAAACTAGAATTGATGAGATAATCCATTGGCTTTCCGATAATGATTTTATCGAACGAATTGGCGAAGACGAAGCATTAGCAGAACGCCTCCGCATACGTTCAGAGAGCATTGATTCTGACAATGTTTCAGAAGATTGGGATGATGAAATGCCTTCGTGGGCAGAGAGTGCAAGTAAATATGAAGGCGTAGAAATAATTGAAGGAAAAGATGTAGTAGAAATGAAAAAGCGTCCAAAAAAGCCAGCAATGATTGGGTTTGAACGCGCAGACAAAATTGTCACGACACAACCTGAATCATTCATTCCTGATACTCCGGCCATGGTGTATGCAGCCACGCCATTCGGTGAGAGAGTCAGTCGACTATACCTTGATCCTCTGTCTGGAATTATCCTCAGGGATGGATTGCGTCGCGCACGTGAAGTGCTGTGCCGCATAATTGAAGATCGCTCAGTATCTCCATGGGCGTTACTACATCTGGTTGCTTGCACTCCTGATTTTGTTCCAATGTGGCCACGAGGAAAGCAATTTGAGATTCTAGAGAATAAGGTTGCAGCAATGTCAGATCAGACATTGTTGGATTCATATGAACTCCATAACATTGGATACATGCAGGAAGCCACAACAATTGCAAAGAGCGCTTGGTGTCTAGAAAATTGGATTGAAGAAGAATCACTTCGCAGTATTGAATCATCCCTCGGTGTAGCACCTGGTGATCTCAGAGTGCGTGTTGATCATGCTACGTGGTTACTCAGTGCTGCCCGAGAAATCTGTATGCATGATCAAGATATCAGTGATGAAATTGCAGTTGCCACTGCAGATTTGGTAGAATGTATCGAGATTACACGAAAGAGAGTGACAAACGGCTGCCGTGAAGATTTACTCTCTCTAATTGCCATACGGGGAGTGGGACGAGTTCGTGCTCGAATATTGGCCAATCATGGTTATCGAACACCATTGGAAATTTGTTCGATTTCAAAGCGTTCACAACAAAAATTGGCAGATGAAAGGGGATGGAGCCCTCATCTTGTTCGTTCAATCATGGAGGCAGCGAACAGATCAATTCAGACGCACCGCTGAATCCGACCCATTCATGAGGGAGTGTGCTTACGGGTTCTCATGAATCTGCTCCCATACCCCTGTTGGGGACTTGCATTTCCCACTCCCATTGAGGATAGCAGAAGCCTTGCAGCATGCCTTTTGGAGTGGAGAAAAAATGATTGTTGGTTGATTCTCGGAGGACATTCTGCAATCAGTGACCGACAACTCTGGACTGCTTGGATGGGTGTTGCATCAAGGAGCCTCAAGGATTCCATGCGTAGCCATAGCCACGATGCGGAATTCATTCGTCTTATAGCCGGAACACATCAAATTCGAATCGGCTTTGAACGGGCCGGTGTGGGAGATGGCGATGAGATAGCTTGGCTCATCCACATTCCTGATTTTGTTGAAGGACAAATCAGTAGTATACAATGGCCGGAATTGGATCAGGTTGGTTTGGATGAGGAAGCAGCCCGCCTCATGAGAGTCTTAGGTGCGGATTTGCTCACGTATCGTCCCATGCCCAATTCGGAGAGTATTGACAGATTGTCATTGGAAATTGGATTAGATGAGGACCCAGAGGATTTCTCAACAATTGAGCGCGCAGCATTGGCCCATATCGGCCTAGCCGATTTGTATTGAGTGTTACATTAGCGACGATTGAGTGGGACAAATGCCATATGGTGCACAGTTCAGCGAAGTCCATGGCAAAGTTCCATACATGGCGCAAGTGCGTGGTTTGCGGCGTTCAATGCACCCCACTAAATTTCGTCGATGTTGATGACGGCCGAACATGCCTAGCCTGCTGGACAGAGCGGGTTAATCCCAATCATCCAGAACTCGAAGAAATTCGTGCTAGGGTCGAGGCTGAAGTTGAAGTTTGGCGATGCCAAAAGCACACGAGAGATGAGAATGGATTGCCAGATGGACCCAAATCTGTTCGTTCACAAGGAAATCGAGTGAACAATCCCTGAGGTGAGATTATGGCTTCTTTCGAGGGGCTAGATGCAAGCAGTTGGGCTGAATTAGAACCCTATTATCAGAATTTTCTCAATAGGGAGATAGATTCTGCTGATGAATTGGAAGCCTGGCTTCTTGAATTAGGGCGATTTGATGCATATGTTGGTGAGACCGGTTCTATGCTTTATGTTAACATGACATGTGATACTGAAAATACAGACATCAAGCAGGCTTACCTCGATTTTGTCGACAATGTTGAGCCAGAATTAGCGAAAATGAGCGATTTACTTAATCGAAAGTTGGTAGAAAATCCGTATGCAGAACAACTGGATGCTGAGGAATACAATGTATTACTACGCGACACACGAATGGATTTAGCATTATTCAGGGAAGAAAACATTCCGCTAAGTACCGAACTTACAAAGTTGGGTATGAGACACAAGGAGATTGCTGCTGCAATGACTGTTGAATTTGATGGTAAGGAACGAACAATGCAACAAATGGGGAAGTATCTCCAAGTCAATGAACGTGAAATTAGGGAAGCCGCTTACAGGGCTGTAGGCACCCGGCGTTTCCAAAACGCCGATGAATTAGATGAAATATACGAGAAAATGATTGAATTACGCCATCAGGTTGCACAGAATGCAGGATATGAGAATTACCGAGATTACATTTTTGATGCTAAACACCGATTTGATTACTCTCCAGTCGATTGTGAAACATTTCATGACGCTGTAGAATCGATTTGTGTGCCCCTAATGAGAGATGTTGATGAAGAACGGAGACAAAATCTCGGTCTTGAAGTCCTTCGAATGTGGGATTTGGGTCCTGATGTACATGGCCGAGAGCCATTGAAACCGTTTAATGAAGTTGAAGAGATGGTCGCAGGAACCAGTAGAATGTTCCATCGCCTCTCACCAGAACTCGGAGAATTTTTTGACAGCCTACGCGATGGAACCAGCCTTGATTTAGACAGTCGTAAAGGCAAGGCACCAGGAGGATACCAATTGCAGCGAGATCACAGTAGAAAGCCATTCATTTTCATGAATGCAACTGGATTGCAACGTGATTTAGAGACAATGGTGCATGAAGCGGGTCATGCATTTCACTCAATCTATGCTGATGATTTGCCGTTGGTCGATTACCGAAGTGCACCACTTGAATTCTGCGAGGTAGCCTCAATGTCGATGGAAATGCTAACCTATGATTTTCTTGATGAATTCTACTCAGATGATGATGTGAATCGTGCGATTCGTGAACATTTAGAGGGTATCGTTTCTATCTTAGGATGGATTGCCACAATTGATGCATTCCAACATTGGGTGTACACTAATCCTGAGCACACTCGATACGAGCGACACACCAAGTGGCTAGAACTCGGAGATCGATTTGGCTCCATATTGGATTGGTCGGGCTTTGAGGATTGGCGGGAAGTTGGTTGGCAAAAGCAGATTCATCTCTTTTCCTATCCGTTTTACTATATTGAATATGGAATCGCTCAACTTGGAGCTCTTCAGATGTGGCTGCAGTATCGTGACAATCCCTCTCTGGCACTAGAGAATTACGCCAATGCCATGCGGCTTGGTGGTTCACGCCCCCTTCCGGAATTATTTGAAGCCGGAAGGATGAAATTCGATTTTGGTGGCGATACAGTTCAGGTTCTCATCGATGCAGTTAGAGAGAATCTTTTGGAACTACCCAGTTGAATATCAAATTGTCATTGGAGAAACATTATTCCCCATTCTGAATTCATGGGAACGTGAATCTGCATAAAATCGGCGTTGGTGTGGTTGCCCTGCTACTCACCATTTCGACAATCTTTGTCATATTCACAGAGGAATAATTGTAATCTCATACCTTCGCAAAGCCAGTAATGGCGGCGAGAAAGCAGTAGATTATGATCAATATTCTTAATCGCGCAAACCATCTGCTGTGACAAAGAATTTCGCCTCACCTTCGGGTAGGTTGGGTGAATCGACAAGGCGTGCTATTCGCGAACCACCCTTCGATTTCCGAAGATAGATTCTGAATGTAGATGCGTGACCTACGATGTGTCCACCGATGGGTTTGGTTGGGTCTCCCCACATTGCATCCGGTTTCGACATTACCTGATTAGTGACTAAAACCAAAGCGTTGTTAACATCTGCGAGCTTTTTCAGTTCCTTCATGTGTCTTCCCAATTTTTGCTGACGTTCTGCCAACATACCTCTTCCCAAGAATTCCGCTCGGAAATGGCTGGTTAGTGAATCGACTATGATGAGTTTTACATCGATATTTTTTGCCATGCGTTGAATTTCATCAACAAGCAACATTTGGTGCGATGAATTGTATGCACGGGCAACGTGAATTCTTTCAAGAATGACTTCAGGATCTAGGCCCATACCACGTGCCATTTGGGATATTCGTTCTGGACGGAACGTATCTTCCGTATCGATGTAGAATACTTCCCCATCAAGACCGCCTTGTTCGATTGGGAGTATGCAGTTTACTGCCAGTTGATGGCCCACTTGTGTTTTTCCACTTCCAAACTCGCCATACACTTCGCAAATCGATTGTGTTTCAAAACCTCCACCAAGCAAATCGTCAATTGATTGTGAACTACTTGTTAATTTCTGGACTTGTCGCCTGCGTTCCAGCAATGAATTTCCTGAGATGAAACCGCCGATGTTGGCAAGTTTCTTGGCCGCTGCAATGATTTTCGCAGAGACTGCTTCGCCCAGTTCTGCAGCATCTGCAAGGGCCTTTGGTGTCATCACTGCAATGGCGAGTAAATCATTGAATCCAGCCTCTTGTAATTTCTCTGCTGTGGCAGGTCCCACGCCAGGTAAATCCTCTACCGTTGGTTCGGGAACATCGTCTTCTGCGTCGATAACGACCACCTCTTCGTCTTCTTCGATGATGGTCTCGGTATTTGTTGTCTTCTTCTTTCCAGTCATAATTTCACATCCGTGTTTGACCGTGCTATTTGCCTTCAGTATATGAATGAGCGATGGACCCATCCTTAGAGAATTTTATTCAGTGATATTTCCGATGCCTTTCAGTACAGCGTTTTTCCACTTTCAGTATACATTTATCACTTTCACTTTTACAATCGTTCAAAGTTCATTGGTAGCGGGTGATCGATTTGAACGATCGGTCTCCGGGTTATGAGCCCGACGAG
>CAYYKF010000041.1:0-15575 GCA_964441035.1 uncultured Candidatus Poseidoniales archaeon | reverse complement strand
TCTGCAGGCGCATAAATGCCGAATCCAGAAAGTGGAGGGGTGTATACATGCAAATTGATGAGATTCTCATTTTCATCATTTGACACTCGATGAATATCTGGTTCTTCAGCCGCACATACTTCACCGGAAGCATATTTTCGGACTTCTCCAGCAACTGCTAGCCCATCTGTATTTAGTGAATAGATGGTCTCAGTCGATGTGCCCTCAACAATCAGGAATGCACAATCTGAACCTACGTGGTCATGAATGGGTGTATCTTGGCCAGATTTCCAAGCGATTGCCACCATCTCATAGTGCTCAGTTTTCTTGATGATGTTACGCTGATATCCGTCATCATCTGTATATCCGATATGGCGCTTCAAGGCCTCGAGATTAATCGGTAGAGATTCAAGGCGAGTGCCGAGTTCTGCTAGGCCAGGTCGGCCACCAAGAGAATCCAGCCATTCAACCATGCTTGCAATGCCCTTGCAACATGAAATCAGGTCGTCTCTGTCATCCTCACTGAGTGTGGTAACCGCGACCATGCGTTGCGGAAGATGCCACAGGACATAGAGTTGACCACAGTGTGTCATTCTTCTTCGGATTCAGATGCATCAGGTAGTAAGCCAGCCATGTTCATCAAACATGGTAAGAGCATCAGGCTTGAAAGAAGTGCAAGGGTGATTGCAATCACAAACACTTGGCCAAACAATCGGAGTGGAAGAATTGAGGACATATTGAGGACGGCAAAACCACCTGCCGTTGTTAGGGCTGCACCCATCATCGCCCTGCCAGTGGTGGCTGATGTTCGGCTAACCCATACACTGGGTCCAGCATTTGGGTCATGCTCTATTTCTTCACTCAGCCGCGTCTCAAAGTGCACTGCATAATCAACACCCAGCCCTAACGCCAAAGCACCAATCGTGACCGATTGAGAATTGAGTTGGTAACCCATCCATCCCATCAAACCGTAAATCCAGACAACGACCATTGCCAATGGCACCCACATGATGAAGCCGCGAGCAACTGATTTTGCTGGTGTTTTGGGTTCACGAATGAGATTGATGATGATGAGCGTGATGAGAATCACACTGGCAACAATCGCAGTAGAGGCAACCGCTGAATATGCTACATCTGCAGATACTTGTGCTCGGAGCAGGTAGCGACCTGTGACACTGTACACATCTCCCTCTTCACTTAGAGAATCCGAGAGATCTTGCTCGAAATCAACAGTCGCTTGCCAATCCACTGTTGGAGCTTGGAATAGAATCACTGCCTGATTTCCATCTTCTCTTAGATATCGATAGGATAGTTCTCTTCCTTCATCTGTCTCAGTTAGCCACGATTCTAGAGGCTGGTATGAGGATGTATCCGATGCATTAAGGTCGTCCAACATGCCTTGTAATACTGTATTTCTAGTGCCTTCAAGGATTAGAACTGCCCAAAGACCATCCGTTTCGATTACCTGGGAATTTTTCTTGAGGACATTCAGTCCATTTTCGTATGCAGTCCTTCCTTCAGGTGTGATTGCTGGGCCATCCACCACGACATACATCGGTGCTGGACTACTGCCAAATTCATCGTTCAAAATCAAGAAATCAAGGACGGATTCTGAATCCATATCGAGTTGGTCTCTGAAATCAAATCCAATCTCAAGTTGACTGATACCGGCAGCCACAGGTAAAGTGAGTAGAATTGCAGCAATAATGACTAGATGTGGTTTCTCTGTTTGTTCACCAATCCATTTGGAATATGCGCCTTCTTTCACCTGCACAGAGCGCTGCAAAGGAATCTTCTGCGCTGGCATGATTCGAAGCATTGCCGGTAGCGTTGTCACCGAAAGAACGTAGATGAAGAATAAGCCGATGGCAATGACCGTTCCAAAAGTGACCAAGAAGGCCTGTGAAGAAAGGCGGAAAGAAAGGAAGCCTACCATGTCGGTTAGAATCGCAACGAAAAGTGCTGCCGAAGTGAACAGCGTTCCGCGTTTGATGGCTAGAGAACGCATCTCAGTCGAGAAATCTGCCATTGTTTCGCGATTCGCTGGATCTTTCAGATCTAAATCAATCAACTCTTCTCTATACCTAGCGATGACGTGTAATCCATAATCGACACCGATGGCAAGGAGTAGAATCGGGATTGCATTCATGGCTGCATTGAATTCAAATCTGAATACACCTGATAGCCCATATGTTGCTCCGACTGCAAGTAATGTTAGAATAATCACAACCGCAGTATCACGCAAACTTCTGAAGCGCCAGTACAGTATGATTCCAAGAAGGAGGACTGCTGCACTGGTTAGAAGGCCAATCTCTTTTCCAAAACTGGCATTACTCTCCACTTCAAACAAAGAAAAACTGAACGCGGTGACTTGGACACTCTCATGTTCTACTGCAAGGTCTTCACCTAGCGATTGTGTTAGTGGACTGATGACATCTTTGATGAGAGATGCATCATCAGCAACATTCCCCTCAGAATCAACCCACTCCGCCTCTATACTGGTATCGATTGCCAAGGTTACTAACGCCTTGTCAGCCAATTCCCATGGACTTGATTCAGCTGCTGTTGGAACCATTGAAGTCATGATGCTGCGGAGGTCAATCTTCTGAATCTCATTTAGCGGAATGAGAACTTCAAATGCTGCAAGGTGCAATGGAAGAATTTGGTTTACTTGATCCGCGGAGCGATTTTCCATTATCGCTCCTGAAAAACCGATTAACGTACTAATTTGGTCAGAATTATTGACTCCTGAATCCAATCGGGGAAGCCATTCTGTGGGTACACTAGGGTCCCATGAATTGATTTCATTCGCGGTTGGAGAATGGACTGAAGGAGTCGCAGCAAGTGCTACTTGTGCAGAGGCAATGGCACTTGTCAGTTCTGATTCATTGGCCATCATGACTGCAAGTAAGGCTGATTCAAGATTCGCTGACCAATTGTCATTGGATGGATCTTGTGTGCGCTGCCAAAATATTGCTGAAGATGCCAATCCCATATTGGCAGAGCCGCCAAACAACGGAAGGTGACGAGATGAGAATCGTTCGTCTTCAATCATATCCGCTTCGATGGATGCGAGTGTCTTCCATGTCGAGGCGTTCTCAAGGCTTCCCGCATCGAATCTAACAATCGCTCGGATGAAGTCTACATCTGGCTGGTAAGCATCTTCAATCTCATACATCAAGCGCGTAGTCTCGCTGTCCGGATAGAATGCATCCTCGCTGTTGTCGAAAACAATGAAACGGGCGCAGGATGCCAATAACAGGATACCGATTATCGAAAGAGAAATCGCCGTCTTCGGGCGTTCAATCGACAACTCTGAGAGGCGGTTGAATGGACTCTGCATGATGAACGAGCCGAGCGCACAGATTTCCCTTCAAGTAATTGTGTATTGAAGCGATACAAATTTACGAAATCATTCTTCATCATCTGAATGCATCTTTTCTTGGTACATCATAGAAAGGCAGGTTGCAAGTATTACAGAGAGTAGGATGCTGACGCTAAGCAAACGTCCGGCATTTTTTGCCGGTGGGAATGTTGTGAATGCAACCAACAAAAATACACAGCCCGATGAAAACGCTGCCCACCAACGTGCTGCCGTGTCTTTACGGGTGGACACGTGCTCAGCACTTGCATGTGACAGATAGTCGGCCGTGAATCCCATTCCCAAGAGGACTGAAGGAGCCGTATTGACACCTCTGCCTCCAAACAGAGTAGCCAAACCATCGACTGCAGCACCAATTGCGATGGTTCCTATGGCTATGCGAGCAGCTCTTTTGGGTGAACGTAAAACAATAAATGATACGAGGAAAATTGCTAAACCTGCTGCAAGAATTTGGGTTAGTCTTTCCTCTTCAAAAGATTGAGCGACCCCTGCACCGATTGGTAAATCGCCTCCAATTTCCCCTTCAAAGCCATTGTTTTCTAGTAATTTATCGACATCGTTTGAGAACAGTAAAGCACCATCACTATCTTTTGCATCCAACATCACTGCAATAGCGACACCGGTTGTCACATCATTGCGGACAAGGCGTGCACTGTCAAAGAGAAGCGAATCGCCTTCTGACAGAGATACTGAATCAACAGTATGCCCAGCGCCTGATTGTTCAGAAATGCCAATGACCATTGGAGTTCGAAGAATCCCATTGTCCAATGAAATCACGCTCGGGTGTTGTCCGATTTGTTGCTGCAAATCAATCACGCGTTGATAGTCTTCAGGAGAATTGCCATCGATATCCACAATGACCCACGCAACGGTGCTCGATGCCAACATATACTGTGATTGTAAATTCTCCATTTCGGCAATTGAAGGGTCGTCTTCGGGTAGGAATTGATAGACATCTAGGGGTTCAACGCCAGGCGGAGCGGCAACCGCAACCGATGCTAGCAAAATGAGAGCAATCGGCCAACTCCACGACAATGAAGGATGAGATGGGAGCAATTTTGAACCACTAACATCGTTCTGTAATGAACGGCGCTTGAGATAGAATTCTTCAAGCACGAAACGGGTAACCACCCAATCTAGAAAAATGCCGATTGCCATCACTAAACCGAGTGAACGTTGTGCACGAATTGGTGAAATAACTGCCAAAGATACTGCCGCGATTGTTGTAATCATTGCCAAAAATAGCATGCTCCTTACTTCATCACGACTTCTAGATGATTTACAGTACCAAAATGCTCCATCAACTGCAACTCCCATAATAATGGGAATTGCAATTCCATCTAAAATTGAAAACTGGAAACCAAGTGCTGAAAGGATGCCAATCTCCGCACAAACCACAAGGGATACGCCACCCAATGTAGCGGCAGCGGTAATTGGATCTCTCAAACCCACTGATATCGCAATTGCAAGGATAATCATACAAGGTATCAGAATCAGTTTCAAATCGTCTTCTGCAATCTCTTTCGCTTTGGTAAACATCATGTTGATACCAACAGCCTCAATTTCATAATCCGTGTTTTCACTGACTTTTTGCGCCCAATTATTCAACGAATTCCAATCCTGAACTTCTGCATCACTTTCCAATCGAATGAGCCAAAGAAGTTCCGATGCTTCTGGAGCAATTCTTGAATCTGAACCAGGTGTGGCTGGACATGCAATATTCATTGTCGCATTCTCTGGAAGAAGGAGTAATGTTGCCTGAAAAGCGAGATATTCTTCATCTGTGGAATTTTCTCCACACCAACCATCCCACTCTCTAAACTCAATCAATTCACCCCAGCGTGTTGCATTTTCAAGTGAAAGGTTCCTCGATTGAAATGCCTTAGACCAATGCTTGAATGGGCTCTCAATATTCTTTAGTGAAATTTCATCATCTTCCCAAGAAGTCTCTGAGTTTGAGCCATCCATGGCTTCTTTTTCTAATTGCAACAATTCTTGCACGCGGTCAAAATTGCTGGCGATATCCCCTTGATCATCGTGTCGGATTCGAAGTATCAGTTGACTTTTGCTGGAACCGTCGGGCGATTCAGCATCGATTCTCTTACTTGCTTCATCATCAAAGATGACTTCTGTTGTCATCTCCGGTTCAACTGGAAAAGCAAACAGGAGCATTGCACAGGCCAGCAAACCCACAATCAGAATTGTACGGGTATGTTCGGAGGCCATACCCGCACCTCAGTCGTCAGGGACTCAAATCATTTCCATTCTGTCCATTTTCCTGTAGCGGTGTCGCGATACCACCACGCGCCACTACCTGCAGGATGTTCAATACATTCGTATCCATCCATTATTTCTCCCCGCACTCCTGGTGCAGGAGAATTTGGTGAATTGAATAGTCGGTCTTCATTTGTATAAATCTCTGCTGAATCTGATGCCCATTCGTCATCCTTTCCGCCTTTTCGTAGGAACAAGAACACAAGTGCACCAGCACCAACCGCTGCTAAGCCGACGCCACTAGCAATCGCAATCGGACTGATGGCTGATTCCGTATCACTGGTTGAACTTGAACCATCATCGTTGTCATCATCACCGGATGTGTCGCTGTTATCATCATCATCATCACTGATTGCGCAGCCCTCATCATCTACCTCAACATCTGAGACTGTGTCCTCACATTCATCCTCATCATCAGGGATGCCGTCGCCATCAGTATCAACGGGCCCATCATCTGGATATTCGCATGAACCATCATCTTCATTTGCATCTGGATTGTAATTTGTAGCTGTGGAATTTGTGCAACCCATAATCTCCTCATCTGGTCCATCTGGTTCATCGCAATATCCATCGCTGTCACTATCAATAGGAACATCAGTTCCATCAAGTGGGTCTGTTCCACACTCTTCCTCAATGAGGTCAGTCCAACCATCACCGTCGGAATCATCACCGGGCTGTGGGCCATCAGGGCCATCAACGATGAATTCATCATCGTTAATCGTAATCACAAGTTCAGTTGGGTGATACAATCCTCCACCACCTGCTCTGACATAGATGGTACCCTCTGGTAATCCTGGAATCGCAATTTGACCATCCGCATCTGTCAAGAATCCATAAATGGTAATGTTGTCTTTCTCTAATGTCACTGAAAGGGCTTCCACAGGTTGGCTTTCTTCATCAACAATCGTCACCACAATGGTGTCAAATGGTTTCGGAGAATTTGGGCTAAATGACAGTGTCAAATTCTGCATTTCCTGCTCTACAGGATTAGGTGTGGCCATCTGTCCGCCGAGTGCCGCAACAACACTTGCAGAGTCACCTTCGCCAATCTGTGCAACTGCAATTACAGTGTACTCATCTTGTGGGGATGACAATATTGGCAATCGCAAGTCAGCGCTAGAGCCTTGGCCCCATGCAATCGAATCGAGGTTACTGAATACCTCATCAAAGAGGTCAAACACTTCTTCATCAGTTTGTGGACCTGTCTCTGGGCAAGCATCTTCGTGCTCAAATTCAATGTGAGGGTGGCCCTCATCACTCCATTCATACTGGAATGTGGTCTCAAGTTCCCATTCTGAAGAAGATGCAATTCTGTATTCTCGGTCCATATCCAAATCGTAACGCGCATAGTATGCATCCTCCCATTCCTGTCGGTCCCAATCTTCAACTGGAGTCATTAGAGTGCCGTCTTCTTCATCGTATACTGAAATGTATGGATCATAATCTGAATAATCATCAATGACGCTACCAAACGGGTCATGCTCTGGGAAAATCTTGAGACGAGTGTTGGAATATTCTCCATCATGACGCTCTTCATTCCATCCTTCTACACGCTCGCAATGCTGGTCACGTTTGCGCTCCGAAGCAATCCACCCGATTTCTTCACGAACGCCATGTTCGTAAATGACCTCGGTGAATGCAGAGAAGTCAATTGAAGCGGGGTCAAATCCAATTTTTGGAGTCGCAACTGCAAGAATTCGGGTGGTGTCATCCTCATCCGCAATTGCGACATTCGCTGTCTGTCCAGGTCCCAAATCTCCTGTGATTTCAAGGTTAACTGGGTCGTTCAGCAATAGTCCAATGTGCACCGCTTCAGGCCACATTGAATCTTCATCCTCCATCACAACGATTAGAACAAGAGACAATGGAGCATGGACAACAATGTCCAAGTCATGAGATGTCATGCCTTCTTCGAATTCAAATTCAAATGAACCGTCATCCCATCCCTCGGCACAAAATGTTCCATCTGAGGGAGCAATATCGCCCTGTTCGACCCATGTTCTCTCCCAATCTCCATCTGCTGTATACCAGCCATCTTCAGGCGCTTCTTCGCCAGCCTGTACTGATACACATTCTTCGGTTACTGACCAAGATTCTTCATCAACATCAGGGAATGGAACGGACATGTCAATTGGTTGTATTACCATGAACGCAGGATATGTACCTAAATCTGTAAAATCAAGCCCATTTGCTGTCACTGTCACTGTTGCTGAATGTTCAGCATCAGTTTCGATTGAATAAACTGGAAGGCCAGCAAATGTGGTCTCTTCAGCCACTGTATCGCCACTGAAATCAACAGATGCTTCGGTCACAGCAACGATGTTGAGGCCAATTCCAGTGAACTTCTCACCGAATCGAACAATTTCAGATTGTACCACTGTGATGTAAATACCTGGCAAGGTTGGGTCAACCGTTAGTTCAACCTCTCCATTAGAATCTGAAACCATGATGACTTCAGTGTTGACTTCAAGTGGTCCATCCGTGATGAATGCGTCAATAATTTCTGCAGAAGGCATGAATGATTCATCGACTTCAAGGTCACACCATCCCATGCGTGCTTGGTCCCATCGATATTCATCATCGTGACTTTGATACATACCCTCATCAGACTTGAAAGTGAAAGAATGTGTCACTCCATTGCTATTCACATCTTGATAGTTCATTTCAATATCGTAAGTCCCTGGTGCCATGTACTGGTGGGATTCCCACCCATTCTCTCGGTAATCGTCCATGTCTCCATAGGTGTATTCGTAAGAATCTCCGTCTCCCCACTCAATTGATATTCCTTCAAAATCAGGTCGGTCGAACCACTGGTTGTCATTTTCGAAATATTCGTACCCCCATTCGACATCAACCCTGTTCTCACCCGAGGGATTGACCCCTGAACGCGCACAACCTGTCGTTCCAGGTAATGCAACCTCTTCTGTAAATGTGAATTCAAGTCCACTCTCAGTGATGCCTGAAGTTGATACCTTCGCTAATCCACCTCCTGCAGAAATGACGGCGGCGGCAGTTTCCCATTGGTTACCAGAGCCTGGTATCTCAACTTCCTCAAATTCAACAGCCTGCGGGTGGTCTCTGCCATCATCGTCATTGTCAAATGGAGAGATTATCGCGTTGATGTCGCCATCAAGGTCTCCACCGTTATACTCGCCGTGCAGTTCATCGTCTTCGTCTGGAAGTTCTGCGTAATGAAATTGCAACTCGACTTCGCCGTCGGGAGAGAAGGAGGCAAACGCTTCTTCTGCAGTTTGTGGTGAAACACGAATAATTGCAACATCAACCTCAGCATTTTCAACAACTCCTACTGAATCATAGGTAACTGCATTGACATCATAGGTGGAGTCAACAAGTGAGGTTTCATCTTGGTCTACAATCACACCAAGAGCGGATACAACAAACATCTCATCGATGTTATCTGTAGCCATCGATTCAAGCATTGAGGGAAGGAGCCCTTCCATGTAGAGATTGGCGCCTTCGACTTCATCAGCATACGCATAATCTTCCAACGGTTGTGAGAATGACCAAATTGCATCATCGATGATTCCATCTTCTACAGTAAATCGACCAGTGTAATAATGGCGATCGTATTCATTTTGCATCAGATAGATCATTTGGCTATCCCCGTGATTATTCTCAGCAGTCATGGTAAATGAGGTAGGATAATGCGCATCATCTTCTGGCCCCCAAAGTCGCATTTCAACAAACAAATCGAGAACGTTTGGGTCATATATTGAGGTTCGAATGTTGGACATCTCATCAAACACGATTGAGACCGATTCCAGTTCATCGCCATCATCATCTTCGTCATCATCATCTCCTTCTTCGTCATCATCTGAAGGCCAATTTAGGTCATTATTGACATCCAATGAGGCGTTCTGCATCCAATCTCCAAAATCGTTCATGGTGTTACCGACGTTCTCCCACACTGGGTCCTGAAATGTGTTGAAGACATGGCTAATACAATTCTCAGGAAGTGCATTGAATTCATCAAATGCGAGATTTACCCATGGATTATCTGCCTCAATATTGGCTGTCCACGCTTGGCCTTCTGTAGTATCTAGGAGGTATTCATATTGCCAATTGATGATGTCTGGAATATCATCGCCATCAGTGTCATGAATATCTGTTTCTTCATTCAATTCCTCAGCCATCTCAACGAAGCGAACAATGAGTAATTGCCAAGGCGTCATCTCTGCATACTCCATGTCCATGATTGGTTGAGCCCATGCTTCGAGTGCATCAAAAATCGCTTGAGGGTGACCAGAGACTGCTAGAAGTGCAAGATTGTGCATAATTGTCTGCACTGCCTCAAATTGTCTAGTGCTGTTTGCTAGATCGTCCAATGCATCCATCAAATTGTTGTACTCATCACTGTCTAAGAGGGCGTTGTATGCATCTTCAAAGTCATCTGTACCCTCGAATCTTGTGAAATTCTCAATGGGGTCAAACTCCTGAATGTAATCAACGACCGCATCAAAATCTTCCATGTGTCGAGGGAGAGGGAATTCGTTCGCATACGTCATCAATCCAATCAACATCGTCATTGCAGCATCGACGTCATCAGAAGCAAGAAATTCCATCAGTGCTTCAAGGAAATTTGCACCAGCAGACATGTTGTACTGATTGTGACCTGCATCAATCATTGCATCCCAAAGTTGTCCACTGCCACCGACTCCTGAACCCTCACTTGCTGTTGCAACAAAATGACTCCAGCTGCCTGCACCGTTCTGAGTCGCTACATCCTCAACAGCGGTAAATTCTCCTTGGATTCCCGCAGTAGGGTTTGCAGTATCCCATGCGGAGTCGATTGATTGGAGAACCTTCTCAAACTCACCAACGAATACTTCTGTTAATTGTGTAGGGTTGTCCGTAGCAAGTCTATCACAGTCCTCAACAGAGATGCTCGCACCATAGACACCACCTCTAATATTGGGGGGTATGGTATAGATCCCTTTCCACACAAGGGTATCTGCATCATCTTCATGGGCGCCGGCCTCTGCTAAGACAATCGTATCGACATAACTTGTTTCTGGAAATAAATTACTGAATGATGTGAATAAATCAACTGCGTCTACTTGTGGATATTGCAAGATGTCTGCTGTAACCACTGGATTAGTACATTCAGTTCCACGTGTATGTGCATTGATGACAACATCTGAGCCCACACTCGCGAATTTCGTGGTAACAAAACCGTCGATACTCAAGGTCCCATCTGGCCATGATGCATTGTCATTTGGTGCTGTGATTTCGGCAAATGCTGGTTGCAATGACATACAAGCCATCAAGAATACTAGTGTTAGTGCTGCGCGCTTCATACGCACGCGTGCGAGAATATCATTATCAATAGTTCCGCTTACTGGGTTTATCCTGTGATTTTGATTCCTAAGCGCAATCTTCCATCTAAATCAACCAATGAGCCACAACTAGAATTTTCATATTCAATTTCATTCCACACACCTTCAACCAGTTTGATTGAACTACTTGGTAATGACATTGCAGTGAGCCAGAGGCTCATTGGAGAAAATTCAGTTTGACTTGATGGGGAGACATTCCAAGATTCTGAGGCAGTGATTGATGAATTTGAATTTGGGCACCAAGCAGATGAAGGAGTTGGGGATTCGTCGGCATTCAACATTTCACGAAAATCCTGCAATTTTGTAGGCGTTTGATTTGTGCTCGAATCAACTTCAACCGATTCCCAGATTGTAGGGTGTTCTATTGCAAGAGGAGATCTAGCTTCTTGGATGGTCAAATTCATTTTCGCATCTGGTCTTGACGTGTCTGAGCAATATTTGTTATCAGGTAGACACCCACGTACATACTGTACTTGTTCAAGCAGTGGTTCGACAAAAATCCATGGCCCTGTTCGACTTTCTGAACCATCTTCCACAGATACAAATGCAGATGCTGAACGGTCAACTGGATGCCAGCGAGGGGGGTCGTGCACAACAATGAGGTCCAAACTGGCGGAGACATCTCCTGCTGACAAATTGATTGATAGCCATTCTCGAGCAATGAATTCATCATCAATGTATTCGGTCAGATAAGTGATGGTAAGTGGGCCTTCAAATCGAAAACTTCCTCCGTTATTTTTTGTGACATTCTCAAGGAGGAAGTTTCCACTCATCTGCAATCCAGTTGGATTATTGACACAATCGACACACCCTTCACTAACAATTCTATGAGAATCCAGTTCAATGGATGCATTGCCACCTCGATCATAATCGCCTAAACCGATTGCATCCATCGATGAATAGGTGGACATGATGATTTCTGCTGAAATGTGTGTCACTTCAAGGTCGATTGCATTCTCATCTTCTGACTTAAATTCAATAGAAACTGTTGCCAATAATACGAGTAAAAGAACCACCCATTCAATTCGGCCAGCAACGTTTCCTTCCATTCTACTCACATCACTGATTGGGACATCCTCAATAAATTCAATTCTGGGTTAGAATACGATGAAAATGGTGTACACCTGTTTCACGTGTTGGTGAATATCGACCACGCTCATAGGTTTGCGATGAAATGCCCCTTTGACATGCTTCAACCACGAACTGGTCCTCTGCTTCGACCTTGTCTAGATTGCCACCTGCGCCTTGTCCTAGTTTGGATGTATCGCCCACAAATCCATGGTAAACAACGCGTGTACGCGTAGGCGCTTCAGGTATCACCAGATTGACTGACAAGCCCCACGGATAGAAATTCAGCATCAGTCCTGGATGCAGCCAGAAATAGTAAGCTGCAATTTCTTGCCCGAAATCTGGATGGTCTGTTGGTAGGTCAAATACCGGCTCCCCATCATTAGCCACACCAATTTGCAAGACTCCCCCCTCAAAGAGTTCGGTTTGGTATGAATCATAATCCAACACAGCATGCAAATCACCGTGGATGAATGGAATGTGAAATCCTTCCAAATAATTGTCCACATATAGCGCCCAATTAGCATCAATTGTGTAGTCACGATGTCGAGATACATCATGGATGAAATCCTCGATTGGAAGCCATCCAACTCTGGCTTCAACAGCAGAAATAAATCCATCAAAATTTGAGCCATATATCGTGTTAAAAAGCAACCCTTTCCATTCACTCAAAGGAAATTCTACAAGATTGTCTGCATCGGTGGGAAATTCCTTGACATCCTGAAACTCAGGCATATTTCGAAATGCTCCATCAAGCCCAAAGGTACGGCCATGGTATGCACATTGTAGACGCTTTTCTTCGGATGATTTTGTACAAACGAGCATGCCTCTATGTGTACAAACATTTGACACACAACGAATACGATCTGATTGAGTGATTACCATCGGTTCACGAAGAGGGTTATCGACTGGAGTTGCGGTCGACAACTGAGAGCGGTGGGCAACAAAATGCCAATACTCTCCAAATGTGGATTGAACCTCTTCAAAAGTCGAAGATTCGTAATAAAATCGAGAGGGGAGCGTCTGTGCCTTCGTAATGTCTGAGTCTATGATTAGCATGACCAATCCTCAAAGGTCGAAATCACCACGAACGAACTTGATATATCGCTGCTCTTCGTTGTCTTCAAACGGATGTTCGCCGATGTTTTGCTGATAGGCAATGCCAATCCATGTTCCGTCTGGACTTATCACCGTTTCAAAGAAATCGTGAAGGGCGTGTACATCGCCATTATCCTGCTCATATTGCGTCACTGTATGAAGCGCTTCTGGAGTACCGTCAGAATTGGTAGTGGCAATCTCGAAATCAAATGAATCATCTAGATGTGGTTCCCGGACCGCAGCGGTGTAAAGGTACCATTCCTGTCCAGCGACATAACCTCCTTCAGCCGTATTGTTGTATGGAATTCCGTAGAACGATACGGCCGTGATGTTATCCTCACTAATCGATACAAAGGGATACATTGTGATGCCCTCCCAATCTGTAGGCGTAATGTTCCAGGTCTCCCAAGTTGCGCCACGGTCATACGACATCGCAAGACGTACCTCCCAAGCCCCTAATTTTCCATTAGGGCAATCCGCCCAAACCACTGCAACAGTACCAGCACCATTGGTCTCCACGAGCGGATAGCCTTCAGGAGGGTTGCCGTCACGAGGCCCGACATTGATTGGCTCGTTCCACGTCAATCCAGTATCATTTGAGATTCTAACATGGACATAACCGGTCGCTGTGTCAGCATTCTCTTGAGCAACGAATACATGCTCACCACTTCGTTCAGGAGCGATTGTAGACCAACCCCCTGGCATCGAATAGCATTGAGACCAAGTGTTTGCACCGTCATCACTACGATAATACCAGTAACGAGCTGCGCCATTTTCACAATCCTGTACACCTACACCTGAATTTCCGAGATAATGCACAATTCCGTTGTTCTGTGCTTGAATCCAAGGTCGATCATCTGCTGCCATCGTCAATTGAGGGTCACAGAAACCAGTTTCGTAGGTGTTACCTCCATCGGAGAATGTGTGAATCCAATTATCGGTTAGATACGTGTCGAGGTAGTAAATTCGATTGACTGCATCGACTGCAATATCTCCCTCATCACCAAGACAAGCGGAACCTCTGGCACCATTGGTTACCTGCCCTTCAACAATCGTCCCTGGTGTCTCCTCAAAGTTGGCTGCACGGGTCCAGGTCGTACCATTGTCATTTGAAATCCAAAACCAAGATGCGAAATAATCCCAACTGGTCATGTAATCAGAAAGACAAGCACCGTCTGGCCATACGTGAGGGTCTCCGCCTAATGGATTAGCCAAGCCTCCATCCGGTGAAGACCAGCGCAAATCTTTGTGGGCAGTGATGTACATATGTCCTAATCCATCAATAGCCAGACTAGGTTCATATCCAATGCCAAATTCAGGTAAATCCTGCCCATTTTGAGGGTCAATACAATCTGGATCTCTAGGCAAATACTGTGACGACCCCCAATCAATATCGATTGTAGACCCTGGTGCTGAATTCGACTCCATCGAAGCATGATGCTTGGCCACTGTTCCTAACATCGCAGCGAGTACACAGAAAGCAACGACTACGGCTCCAGTGCTTGCCAAAGCAAAATCAAGCTGCCTTCTTTGCCTACGTTCTATGACCTCCTCATCATCCAACGTCCATGCTTCTAGGACCTCGTCCGAGATGAGTTCAGCTTCGTAGTACTCGTCAGCCATGACCCACCGTGTGTGCATTTACATCATGAAACCGCCGATGCTAACAATACGGCGCCCTAAAGGGCGCCAAAATTACTTCACTAGAGAAAATCCGCCTGTCAAAGTATCGATTTTGTCTCGTGTATCTGGACCTAATCCAACGACAGTGATGGTACCTGATGGAATCTCTGTATGGCCAGCATCACGTACCATGTATGCAACTATATCTGCGGCTTGGGCTGCACCAAAAAGTCGTTTGAGAGTATCAAGTGATGGTGCTTCAACCACAATCTTACGTGCACCATTAGTTCTCCAATTCTCAAGTTTTCTCGGGGTTTCGCGCTTTGCTTTCAATGCACACTCAACCGCAGCATGGCCACACTGTGCCGCAAGTTTACCACGTGAAAGCGTCAAATCCTTTCGTGTAACAAGAACCATGGTAAGCGAATCATCAGATTTTGGCATCAATCACCCTCCAAGTCCAAGCGTTCGATTCCAGACAATGGATTGATTTCTGGGGGGTCCTCATTGTGACTTGATTCTTGCGCCCCATCGATGATGGCTTCTCTGAGTTGAGTATCTTCAGGTAATTCTTCTACCCAACGTCCTGCATCATGCCGCAGATGTAGCCACAGTAGGCGATGCAAACTGGGTGCTAACCATACTGCAAACAATACATTCCCAACAGCGTGTAGCACATCGAATGGTAAGCCAACGATGAGGAATGCAAGGAAGGCTTCTTTTGTTTGATACAAAGTTAGAGCGGATAATGATACTGTCCAATCATAAAGGAAGCCCCAAATGAAGGCGAGAAT
>CAYYKF010000040.1:0-15807 GCA_964441035.1 uncultured Candidatus Poseidoniales archaeon | reverse complement strand
CCGTTCCTCCTGGATTGGACATGGAAATGCCGACAGAGACAATCGGGTCCCCCCCTACAGTTCCAACTGCTGCCGCACCACGTTCTGAATCAATGAGTCAGAGTGAAATGGATGAATTGCTCTCAGATCTTGAAGATGACTAATTAGCCCTTCTAGGGGAGAAATTTAGTTGAATGATTGCAATAATCATGCTTCTACTTCGATTACTGAAATTCTAGCGGAAGGCAACCGAATTGATTTTTCTAATTGCCGAATAGACGAAGAAAGACCCGACAAGTCATTAATTTCTGGAAGGGAAACCAAATCTTCCGACATAGGGATGGCTGTACCTGGCCCAGGAATTTCAGATAATTTCTCTGCTAATTGATACGCATTCATCAACAATCCATTTTTGCTCGATGCATTTCGTTGAGAGAGACGTTCAGAAACCCATTTGTTTAGATATCTTCCAAGCCTCTCAAGTTTCTCAAAAAGAATATCTTGGACATCAATATCTGATCGTGAAACAATCCACGAGATTCGTAATAATCGTTGTACACGCACATCCAATGGTAGTTTAATGTTAGCAGGATTAACTAATTCAACTTCATCAACACCAAATATATCGAACAATTTTTTTGTATTCTCTTCCGGCGACAAATCAATTTCATTAATCGCTCCATCAGTCGAAGAAATCGCATTTTCAAGCGACTCAATTTCATCCACCCCCAAGTCTTCTTGCACCAATTCTTCTTCTTCCACCTCAACCTCAATTAGCGCATCATCATTGAGTTTGGGGACCAGTACAGGGATTGTTTTCACAATTCTAGCACGTGGCGGCGAAGGTCTGAACGGATTGAAGACAAAGTCAGGATTTTCACGCTCACCTCCTGTGGATAACTGCTTGACAATGTTGGTAAAATCATCATCTAATCCAGGCAATCTCTCTGGCCGGGTTAAATCAGATAATACGCGTTCTGCAAAATCTACATTTAACCCCCAAGGTAATGGTTTTAATCTTGAAATTCGCGAATCATGCTCCTTCATTGCTGCACGTATGGCGGGCAAATCCAAACCCAATCTCACAGGGTCTTGCATCAATAATTCCCTAAGCCCATCAACCGTCCACCCCAACAAACTCCAAGCATCTAACTCACTCTCAAATCCTCGCTTTACACGCTCGATATTGGATTCTTCAGCAACAATATTTTCGCGCCCCTCTGAATACTGAAAGGTGCCCCCTTCTAGATCTGAAATCATATTTTCATATTCCATTAAATTCAGTGATTCAGAATCAATGCCTGCCGGCCACAATGTAGCCAACTCAATGCGCGCAACATCGAGGTGTTCACGATGCCTCTGTATCCTTTTTGTAGCGACATCCAACCAAGAACGCGCCCCTTCTATCTGTGCCACACCAGCGGAACTATTTCGCAAGTCTTGGAGCCAATTGTAGACATCCATATCTCCGCTGAGCGACGTATCAATGACTTCTAATTCTTGAATTAGCGGGATAATTAAATCAATTAGAGATTTATGAATCTCTAGTTCTTCAAGAACAGCCCGTGGCTCACCATCAATGAGCGGACTCCAATGAGCCGTATCGATACCGTAAGAATTCCAAGCCTCCAATCTGGCCTGACATTCTGCAATTGCACCTTCCGTTTTTGCCTCAAGCCCCTTCAATAGAACACCCAACGCATCAATTGCATCGAGATGCCCCCGGGTTCTTTCTGCTAGTTGGCGGTATTCTGGCCATTGAACCAAATGCCCCTCTAATTGTGCCCATATCGCAAGTGACGTCTCAATTTGTTCTGTAATAGCAGGTAACTTCTTCTCCCAATCCATCATTTCTCTAGGGAGAAGAGGTATCGAAATACCAATTCTGAAACCATCTTTCTTCCATTCAGAAATACGCTTTTCGACGATTGCCAACCGCTGGGAAAGGTTACTGGAAACATCATTAATTTCATTTTCAATCTCCACCATGCTCTCAACATCTGCACATCTTTGAGCAATCACTGTGGCCTGCCAAAGGCGTTCTGCCAGACGAGAATCATATGGACGGATTTCAATTTCAATTTGTTTTTGACAAATTTCTAGACGAGAATCGAGTTGATACAAAAAGTCAGCCGCAGCAAATCGTTCGTGCATTGCGCCTTGAGACAATCTAGTGATATCCCACCCTCGCTTTTTCAACATCTCAATCATCCCATCCATCGCTTCTATCCTGCGACTTGACCGTAATTCTAATTCCTGTAGAAGAGGTTCAATTTCCCTCCAAGGAACCACATCTTCAATCATTTCAGAGATTCGAGGGGAAGCAAGAACAAGCGACCCATCAAGAGAATCCAATCGACGCAGGATACGATCTAATTCAGTAGAACGACCCTCCTCTGACCAGTCCCCCCTTACTCTTTCAGCGATGAGAACCCACGGTCGCCGTTGCCGTAAGAATTTTTGAAATTCTAATTCAACGGCCCCTACATTTTCTGGATTTTCTATCTGTGCAAGAAATATTTCTTTTTCTTCAGAACAATAATTTGGCAAATCCAATATTTTTGCACGAATGTCAGCAGCACGTTCAGTCAATTGCTCAAGTAAAATCATTCGTTCACTGGCAAACTCACCCTCGGGCGTTTGGATAACAAATCCGCGCTCGCGCAAGACCTCAGTTCGCGCTTCAAAAGGATTTGAACCCACTTCCATCGCCCCGCCCCGACCCACGGTGAATGGTGCCGGCTATTCAATATCCGGCCACAAATTGGCTAATTTAGAAGGGTTCCCAAATCGACCTTTCACCCCTATAGGGGTGCGAATCGCTCAAAAGGCAACCAAGTCCGCTCGGGTCGATGGACCCCGTATCTATTGGATTGACATTATTCTACGCTGCCGCGACCGGCGCAGTAATTTGGTGGCTCGTTCAAGCTGAAGTTGGCATCCGCCGCCTCCGCGACGATTTAGAGACTGCACATTCTGAAACTTGTGAAACACTGAAAATATTGAGTGCAAGAACCGAAAATCTTGCAGATAGTGCATTGGCATTACAAAGAGCACATCCAGGACTGTCGGGTGTCATAGATGCACACAGAACTCTGGACCACCTCCAATCAACACTCTCTGGCGAAGGTGGTGCGGATGAAGTTAGAACTGCAGCGGCCGCAACACTCTCTGCAGTGAAAGGCCTACTCGCCACACGCACGGGCTCTGGTGATCTGGAAGAGGCAACCACTGCAGACGCAGGATTATTGCAATTGGTTAGTAGAATAATCCAAACACTGACTCAACTGGAACTGGAAATCACAGACTTGGGATTGTCCGATTTAGAAGCAAGGCGTTTGGGCGAAGTAGCCTTCCTTTCTGGCAACCGACAATGGGCCCTCTCTTGTTACCAAGAAGCAGCGAAACTTGTTCCACGTAACGCAGCCGCATTACGTAGCCTTTGCCGATTGACAAGAGAATCTGGAGATGAGGATGCATTACGATTGAATTTAGAGGCGCTACTGGAAGTCATTCCGGACGAACCAGATTTACTGAGAGAACATGCGCGATTACTAACAAGGATGGGCGACTCAAACGCAGAGAAGGATTTACGGCGCCTTGAAGCAATGGGTGTACAAAATGCAGAAGACAAGTCAATGCTAGCAAATCTAGCAGTACGTGCAGGCGATACAGACAGCGCTCTTGAATCAATAGAGGCTGCATTGGCTGAAAACCCGACAGGAGAAGATTGGTTGAGAAAAGCCCAAATCCACCTTGAACGAAATGAGCGAGGTTTAGGCATTACAGCAGTTGATGAAGCAATAGCATTGGATCGCCAATCTGGCCCTGCTTGGGGCATACGGTCAAAACTCTTGGTGGGAGAACCAGGCGGTTTAGACGAGGCATTGAAGGCATGTATCCACGCAGTTGCCTTAGGAGAGCCATTGGACCTTTTGAAAGCAGAACTTCTAGAAAGGTTAGGAAGGACTGAAGACGCCCACGCATCATTGGAGAAATGCCTTGGAAAATCACCAAGCAACGCCGAAGTTCGTGCGCAACTCGCACTAATGCGCCACCAATCTGGAGACGTGGATGGAGCATTTGAATTGCTAGCAGAGGCACCAGCAGAAGCTTGGAATGAAGCAGCATTACATCTACAAAAAGGCCGCCTTATCCTTCAGGAAGCCGACAAAAGTCGTGATGGCACTGGGGAACGAGATCGCGAATTATTGTCAGAGGCAGACATATCCTTCGATGCCGCATTGACGATAAATCGAGAAAGTGGCGTTGCTTGGTTAGGCAAGGCTAGAATCCAGCGAATGCTAGGTGAACTCTCCGAAGCACAAATTTCTCTTGCACGGGCACGCAGACTGACACCTCAAGAGCCACTTATTGCTGCAGAAGAAGCATTGCTTGCATTAGATGGCGACGATGTTGAAGCAGCGGGCCGCTTAATATCAGAAGCACATGTACTGGAACGTGAATCACCCGTCATCGATTACGTCAAAGGGGTTGTAGCTGCTCGTCGTGGAGAGCTAGAAGAAGCAAAACGATTGTTTGATTTGGTTCTTGCAGCAGATCCTGACCATGTACGTGCTCGACTGAATCGCTGCTCAACACTCATGTTGCAACACGATTATCACGCAGCACTCGACGATGTTACCGAGTTATTACAATCACACTCTGGATTTGATTTAGCCCGCTTAAAGCGTGGAGAAATTTTGATGGCAATTGGTGAATGGAGCGAAGCAGAAACCGAATTTAGAGACATTCTTTCCCGCCGCAAATCAAATCCTTACGCACTCACTCAATTAGGCGCAGCACTAATCGCACAAGAACGCCTTACTGAAGCAGAACAGCCGCTTAATGAAGCAATTCGCATAGACCCACTACTGGCTGAAGGGTGGTATCAAAGAGGCCTACTTTACCTAGAATTTGGCCAAGTTGAAAGTGCACAATCTGATTTTGAAACTGCATCAAAGCACGATCGTTACCACATCAATGCATTATTGCGAATAGCCGCAATATACCACGAAAAGGAAGATTGGGAAAACGCAGAGATTGCTTGGCGAGGAGTACTCAACGTCGAACCAGATAACCGGGTTGCTAGACGTCGAATCCAAGACGCATTTGATGGCCAAACAAATGCCAAAAAGGCCGCAGTGCTTTCTTCCACGAGCGGCACAACCACTGTAGAGGCTGAAATGTCTACCGCCGAAGAACTTGAAACAGTGTCAGAAGATAATCAGCAACAGCTTATTGAGAAGCCCAGGGGAACAGCGATGGATTGGGTGGACGCAATTGAAGTATACATCAAGAAACACGGGGGAGTGGTCAATCAGGACTTCAAGCGACTCGGATTAATTCCAGAGGACATTACTCCCGAGGAGCGCACTTGTATGAATGAAGAATTGGCAAATTGTTTCACGAAGCACAAAGTGAATAATTTCCGCGCATTCTATTGCTCACCGATGATTATCGAACCAGACGAAGTTAAAGCCCAATATGAGAAAATTCTTGGTCAGGAAGAATCCGACTTAAAGCAAGAAGATTTTGAATTTGGATTCGGAGACCTGTGAACGAATGTTCAAGCGGTTGCGCCCAACCGCACAACCATGAGCCGAGGATTGGAACCTGGCGATGTAGCCCCGCACTTTGTTTTACGAAATGCCAACACAGCGTTGGGTCAAGAAACCATATCCATGGAAGATATAGTTACAGAAATAGGGGCCGTTGTAGTGTTTACTTGCAATCATTGTCCGTATGTTGTTGGAAATGAATCTCGAATCGAATCCATTGCACAGCGCGCGCGCGAGGAAGGCATTGGGTTCGTAGGAATTAATTCCAATGATGCAGTAAACTATCCTACAGATGATTGGAATTCCATGCTATCCAGGGCCGCAAAAATGTCTTATTCATATTTGCACGACGAAACACAAGAAGTAGCTCAAGCGTGGGGCGCTGAACGAACGCCTGAATTCTATCTCATTAATGGAAATAATGTGGTCACTTATCGGGGCCGCCTTGATGATTCTCCAAAGGACCCAATTCACGCGACGACCCACGAGTTGTCTGATGCTATTGATGCCTTACTTGCCGACGAAATACCAGAGATTAATCGGACAGATAGCATTGGATGCTCAGTTAAGTGGAAGATGTGATTTCACGTCATCCATTGGCTCAATATTGTTCCAATACTAGTTCAGTCGTTGTACTTGCAATTTCGGCAGGAGCCGCTAACCACATACGATCCAACAGTTCACGCAACTTTACAGTATCATCGACATGGATGACTGCAACCAAATCTGCCTCTCCACTTATTTCGTAAACACATTCAATCCCTTCCCAATTTGCAAACTCACCCGCAAGAGTTCCAATTTCAGCCCCCGGCCCAACTTTCATCCTTACAAGAGCAGTCAATCCAATTCCGGTTTCTCGAATAGTATATCCTCTAATGATTCCATTTTCTTCGAGTTTCCGAACACGAGTTCTAATGGTACGTTCTGAAACACCAATGGCCTTTGCTAAATCTACAAACGACTGGCGACTATTTTCTCGTAACGCCGTCAATATTGCCCTGTCTGTCGCATCTACTCCTGCCATTATTCTGCCGCCACAGCACACCATTATGAACTCTACTATATACGAATTTAATCAATGTATCAAAGAAAAACGCCGTTATATGGAAAAAATAGTACAATTTATGAAATAATTAGTCAATTCTTTCGGACTTCAAACTTTTCACAACACCCTCCGTCACATTGACAGGCGGCCCACGAGTGGCCTTAACGAGGAAGTCACGTGTCGCACTACATTAGTGGCCTTGCTGCAAGGATGATTCTAGACAGTAGAGGCAACCCTACTGTGGAGGTTGATTGTTACGTTGATGGTGCCCTAGCCGGCCGAGCAGCGGTCCCTAGTGGAGCCAGCACAGGTTCACATGAAGCGGTTGAACTCAGAGATGGTGACATGAGCCGCTGGTGTGGTAAGGGCGTTGAAGGTGCAGTGGATAACGTAGCAGAAAGAATCCAAGAGGCACTAGTGGGGTTACCTGTAGATGATCAACGAATAATAGATGAGACCATGCTTGAGATGGATGAAACTGGTAACAAAGCCTTACTTGGAGCAAATGCTACACTCGGTGCCAGCCTTGCATGCTTGCATGCTGGCGCCAACATCCATCAAATGCCACTTTGGAGATATGTTGGTGGCCTTTCAGGTGGCTGCCTACCGATTCCGATGATGAATATACTAAATGGGGGTGCACACGCATCTTCAAATGTCGATGTACAAGAGTTCATGGTAATTCCCCACGGATTCGATTATTTTCCTGAAGCGCTGCGTGCTGGCGTGGAAACGTATCACTCATTGAAATCCGTCCTCAAGGAAAATGGGTTACTAGGGGGGGTGGGCGATGAGGGAGGATTTGCTCCAAATTTGCCCAGAAATGAAGATGGATTAGCATTACTTGTACAAGCCATCGAGCGTGCCGGCTATTCACCTGGAGAACAAATGTCAATTGCATTGGATGTAGCCGCTCAAGAATTCCATCATGACGACGGATACCATATTGATGACCGCGTAATTGATGGAGAAGCGCTTGGAGACATGTATGCTGGCTGGCTCGACGAATATCCAATTGTGTCAATAGAAGATGCATTTGGTGAGGATGATTGGGCCAGTTGGTCAAGATTCACTAAGAACGATGGTCACAGAGTCCAAGTGGTTGGAGACGACCTCTTTGTAACCAATATGGACCGACTTTCTGAGGGGATTGAAATGACTGCGGCAAATGCGATTTTGATTAAACCAAATCAAATTGGTACTGTAACTGAGACTCTCGAATGCATTGAAATGGCCCGTGACCATGGATATGGCACCGTAATCTCTCATCGATCAGGCGAAACAAGCGACGATACAATTGCTGATTTAGCAGTCGGAACTCGCGCAGGCCAAATCAAGACGGGAGCGCCCGCTAGAAGCGATCGCACTGCCAAGTACAATCAATTGCTAAGGATTGCAGAAGAATGCGATGAATATGCTCAGATTTACTGATTGTTCAACCAATCACGCAATCGAGTCAGACCTTCATCGATGACACCATCTTCGGCGGCATATGAAAGACGAATGTGTCCCTCTCCTCCCGGAATTTCTTCTAAGGGAATGACCTGAACTTTTGCTTCTTCTAGCGCCCTAGACGCAAAAGTCACCGCATCCATCCCAGTTGCACTAACATCCACCATGAGGTAGAACGCCCCTTCAGGTTCACCAGCGTGTAGTGATGGTATTTCGTCAAGAAGGCGCACCATTCTGTCGCGTTTCTGAATATAATCTCCTCTAAATTCACTCACAGGCTGCCAATCCTTTGCTGCCACTTCTGCTGCAGGCATGATGAATGAAGGGATGTGAGAGCACGTGTTCCCTTGAATTCTGCCTACAAGATTTGCGACAGAACTTGGTGCTGCAAGAACCCCCACCCGCCATCCTGTCATTGCATGAGTCTTTGAAGGACCAGTTACGGTAAGTGTTCGCTCAAAACCATTAGGAATCGATGCAGGCGACACATGTTCAGTACCATTCCAAATTAATTCAGCATAAATTTCATCAGAAATAATCCAAAGATCATATCGGTTTGCAAAATCAACAATTGCTTGTATTTCAGAGGGGGTATATACTGCCCCAGTGGGGTTGTTAGGACTGTTTAGCAGCAAAGCCTTCGTTCGTGGGGTGATAGCGTTTTGAAGGGCCTCCATGTCTGGATGGAAGGAAGGTCGAAGACACGGTACTGAAATTGGTTTGGCACCAACCAGTACCGCTTGCTCTGCATATGTCGGCCAAGCGGGCTCAAGCAATAGAATCTCATCATCACGATCCAGAGCAACCATCATCGCATAGAGCAGAGCCTGTTTTGCACCAGGAGTAATGACAACACCATCATTCGCAACAGGAATGCCCCACCTTTCGCGTAGATGTGATGCCCACGCAATGCATAACGATTCACGCCCCTCTCCACGAGTGTAATGGGTATCACCGGCAAGGACAGCTCTAATCATTTCAGAAGTAATATCTTCAGGTGTATTGAATCCTGGTTCTCCAACAGTCAATCTCGTCACACCCTCAGGGGGTGGCGCTAAGAACGCTTTGAATCCACCACGTAAGGCTTCAAATCGGCCGGGAATATTTGGCATAGAATCCCTCAGCCCATCCCCTAGGATACATCCCGCAGCCTAGAATCCAACTTGAAGGTGTGGGATATACATGATGGCTGAGTGCAATACAAGACAATATCTTCGTGCGTGAGACTTGAATAGGGTGTACTTGTGGGCAAACGCGTTGCACAGGTAGCAAAGCCCGGTTACGCGATGGACTGCAAATCCATTTCACAGGGGTTCGAATCCCCTCCTGTGCTCCATGAATCAATTATAGCGACATTCATATGTGGCGCTCTTTCCCACGAAGACGAGGCAATATGCGATTCGTTCTCCGCTCAAAAATACACAGAGCAACAGTAACTGACGCCGATGTGGATTATGTAGGTTCAATTTCGATTGATGCAAACCTACTCGAAGCAGCAGGCATCGATGAATGGGAGAAAATTCACGTTCTTGACGTCACCAATGGATCAAGGTTGGAGACATACGTTGTGAAAGCGCCAGCAGGCTCTGGCCAAATATGTGTAAATGGTGCTGCAGCCCACCTAGTGCAACCAGGAAATGTTGTGATTCTTGTTACATATGAAGGAATTCCGACAGAAAACACCTCAACCCACACACCAACAATAGTGCATGTGAATGCGAACAACGAGGTTGTTGACATTACATATGAACACTCAGCAGCCAAGTACATTGAGTGTTAATTATTCTCTATGATAAGGGGAACCACGCTCAATCTCACTGGCCCGATATAGTTGTTCAAGAAGTATCACAGTAGCCATTTCGTAGGTCATTGTCAAAGGACCTAATGACAGCGTTTGGTGTTGCGAAGTTGCAGCAGATTCAAATCCATCGATGGGACCTATTGCCAGATGAATCGAGTCAGCACCCAATTTCCAATTCTTCCAATGTCCAACCATCCACTCTGTATTCCCGCCATGGCCATTTTCATCTAATAGGATTAATTCGCCGTTTTGTGCCGTTTCGATTAGTTTTCCCAAATACGCATCATGTGTCATTCGGCCAGAATGAGAAACAAGAGTTACTCCCCGGCCACTCAATCGTTCCGAATACTTCTGAATGAGGTGCATGTATCCCTTTTCTCGCGCTTTCCCATGAGTGTGTACGAATATGCGCGCCATACCTCTTCGTCACGGTTACTAGCCATCAGGCTTCGGGCAGTGCGAACCCTCAAGGGTTGGGAATGAGAGGAGAACATATGGGATGGTGGCCTTTCAAACGACGCAAAGAATCGTTTGTCGATAATCCACACATGAAAAGCACTCGTGCATGGCTCACTGATTTACGTGAATTATGTGAAAGACATTTCGATAACCATGTCGAAGGCCAACGCCTGATACAACAAATGCAGATTGAGTGGGATGATGCAAATGCTGAAGGAGAAATACCACAGAAACTTCACGAAGGCCTTCGCCGCCGTTCATTTCGCTTACTGAATGCAGATTCTACTGAATGGTTGGAATGGCTTGATGATGAGGCTTTTTGGCAACCAGGATGGCGTGGTGACGACGGAGTCCCGAACGAATCTTCTGGATGATTTGAAAACAGAACACATCTGCCCCTGTTCATGTGGGGGTGGATTGCATTCCTTGGAGGAACAGCATTCGTACTGCTATGGATGAGTCGCGCACAACCATTTCCTGAAATCGGCACCCGATGGGCTTGGCTAATGATTTGCGTTGCTGGTTTACTGGCAATCGCTACACAAGGATCAAGACAAACCAATCCAGAATTAGCTCCAATCCTCGCTACAGCACTAGGAGGAATAGCAGTTATCATCGGTGTCCGTTCTGCCTCTATACTCAAACGCGACGTCATCGTTGCACCCTTCGCCAGCATATGGCTCGCATCTGGAACAATCTCACTACTTTCAAGCGAGTGGGGAGACTACAATCAAACCGAGCAAATAGTTGGATTTTTGTTGGCATCATCTGTCACATTCCTTTCCGCCTTTCTCCTCTGGAAAGGCCTCATTATTGGTGTACAGGGAATTACTTGGTCTCAGGCGGCTTTACGTCAGTTGGAACGCGGATTGGTTGATGGAGAACGTGGCGCAATAGTGATGTTTGAAAAATCATGGGAGTCGGATGAAAATTGGTTGGATGCAATGAGCCATGCCGCACTGATGAAATTATACAAACACTGTGGAAATGAACGAAAATCAAACCATCATGCAAAACGGCTCAATCGCCTTGGGGGGATTGAATCCGTCAATAGAGCGTGGGTCAAAAAGATAGATTTCAGCATTCGGCGATTATCATCAACTAATGACGAGTCAGAATAACCCCAATGCGGGGGTCTCCGGGTCTGCTCAACAAGGGGTTCATATATCATCGGAAACAAATATATTCTGAATAACGTGATATTGGGATCCCGAATTAAGGCCACTGGAGTACGACTGGGTTGGGCTATTGTAGTAGTTTGGTTCAGTGCAAATGTACTATCCCAGATAATTTACATGCGTTTTCATGGTATGCCGTATGATGCTTCAGCCCTCTTATCATCACTAGGGGCTTGGTATTGGGCACTATTGATTATTGAATTAGCAATATGGGCATTGTTTGGTTTACTAATTGCGGGCCGAATAAAAACCCGAATAGCAGTACGGCAGCAAAGGTTGGATAATATCACCACTATTGCAGAAATTTCGCCCATCAAACGCCCTATGATTAGTGACCGCAACTAGGCGAAAGGCCCTTGATAGACACCCCCTCCCACAGTCGGAGGTCACACATGGTTCGTATCGACAAAGTCCACACTGGTGGTGGCGATAATGGTGAAACTTCGTTGCTTTCGGGCGCACGCGTTCAAAAAAACCATCCTCGTGTCGAGTTGTATGGTTCAATTGACGAACTCAATTCAATCATTGGTCTCGTGAGATCTGAATTAAATCGGCTTACGGACACCCATCAAGACGGGGGGCCCCGCGCTACAGTTCGTAAAGTTCAGAGTGAAGTGGACTCAAAGCTGAAGATTATTCAACAAGAATTATTCGATATTGGTGGAGAATGCGCTTGCCCCCCGCAAGACCTCCCAGAGGCGATGGGTATCATTGGAATTGAACAAGCGGATAGATTATGCACAGAAATGGAGGCTTGGCTTTCTGAAACACACCCTCTTGAATCTTTTATTTTACCCACAGGGTCATCATTGGTGGCGACAACACATGTGGCACGATCCACGGCTCGCCGTGTGGAACGAATCGCAATTAGTCTGAGAGAAGAGGAAGGAGAGGAATCAGTCAGACCCACTGTCATCGCGTACCTCAATCGCCTTTCAGATTGGCTTTTTGTTTTGGCGAGATGGGCTATGAGTATACTGGGAGAAGAGGAAGAACTCTGGATTCCATTTTCAAAGAGAACCAAAAGTTAGTTTTCTCTTCCAAGCGCCTTCAATTGTGCTCGCGCAGCTCGCAAAATTTCTTTGCTTTGCTCAAAGTTCAATTGCGCTTCAGCATCATCCCAACCAATCCACATGTAGTTCCTATGCTCATGGCTTAGGGCAATGTCATATTCGTCAGTTTCACCAATGAACCAGTATACTTGCTTTAGAATTACTTTCCCCTTTCTAGTGAAGGAATACTCCGTCCTCATACGCCAATCATCAATGAGACGAACGTCAGAAATACCAGTCTCTTCTTCTAATTCCCTCAATGCAGTTTCCATAAAACCATCATCTTTTGGCTCGTAGTGGCCCTTTGGGAACCCCCAATGCCCCTGTGGATATTGAAGTAACAATACGCTGCCGAAATTCACTAAGACGACCCCACACGACGTCTCCATGATAGTCGATTAGTGTGCGATACTAATCGATTTCGGATATATTGCGTATAGCGGCGCCAATGCTAAGAGCAAGGTGCGATGAGGGCCAACGCTCGAGAGGCCTGAATGATGACCATCACGGAATTGGAAATTGAAAATATTGTCACAGACGGCGATCTTGACGGGATACTCTCAGCGGCAATATTGTTGCGAATATGGCCATCCGCCGAGGTATACTTCACACACCCAGCTGAGGTTAGAAGTGGAGCGATTGATCAGCGGATAAACAGGAATACAGCAATTTTGGATTTACCATTTCATCCCAATTGTGGATTACACATTGACCATCATTTGACGAATAAACCAACACCAGAGCAAGAGGATGTAGCGGCTGCAGCGGGCTGCAAAATCGTGTGGAGTGAAGCACTTAGTGCTGCAAGAGTATGCTTTGAGACATTCCGAAATAAGGTAAACCTAACAGATTTTGAGGTATGGATGCCGATGGTTGACAAATTGGATGGCGGTAAAATTTCCCAGGAAGAGTTCCTATCGAATCACCCCATTATATGGATTGGCCGAACGATCAATGCGTCGAATCCAGAATACTGTAAATCATTACTTCAAAATATATCCAACGGCATCAGACCCGAAAAATTAGTTTTGATGGAGGAAGTAGCAAATCAAATTAAGTCCTCAAAAAATGAATTCAATGAACTCAGACAAACCCTCAATACATGTATTACATTGCAAGACCGGATGGCAATCGTTAGAATTGAAGAACGGGGTATTCGTACTAACGGTTATCTTGTCACAGCACACGTTGGAGAAGATTGCGATGCGTGTATGATTGTTCACGGTTTCCTGGATGGCGCTGTAACAATTCCAGATAGGTGGCCCCTCTCAACATCATTTTACACAAATTCGTTTTTGCATACTTCTGATGGTTTGTTCGACTTAACACGCCTTGCCACGGCGTTTGACCAAGACGGAGGGGGACATGCAAATGCATGTGGTTGCAGAATACAACCACTTTCGGAGAAGGGCGAAGTAGAGGTACGGACAGTTAACGAGATTGATATTGAACGAAATATTGCGGCGTGGTTGGAGATTTGGAATAGCCGCAAATCATGATAGCAATTGCATTAGCCAGAGGAAACCTAGGAAAGCATGAATGGCAATCAATACCATGATTGCATCGGACGCACGCCCATGAATTACTTTCTCTTTACGAATTGATTGGCCCGCTTCACGTAAATCACGAACATTCCGCCCCCGCTTCCAAAGGATTGTGACTAGAATCAAACCAATTAATCCCCCTCCTGCATGCAGAGCTCCAGCGCTAGTAGGCAAAACAGCCTCGAAAATTGAAATATCACTATTTTCTCTCATTTGAAATAATGCGTTTCCAAAGAAACCAGAGAGGACTATAATCCAAGCCAACTTGTACAGACGTTCACCATCTCTTTCGTGCCTAGAAACAGCATCGCTACGCATTTCTCCCTTTAGTAAACGCCCACGCTGCCTCCAACGATGCTGCCGCACCATCCAGACAATTACCGCTATCGCAGCAATTGGATGTAGAAGGATGATGACTAGGTCTACAGGACCCATATTCCTCCGAACGCGACCAAACACTTCAGCACAGCGGCAGTGGAGTTGCGTAACGCCAAAGAAAATCACTTCTGAAATTAGTGCGGGCACTTATGGTATTTATTCGAAATAATTGGATATAATAGATATTAATTTGAATTAATTAAAACTATTTATCATATAATCCAATTTGAGCATAGATCACACTAAATTGTCAAAATCCACTGTAAGACAGGACTCAACTATGAAATCCGAAAATATTCAGCTAATTTCAATACGGCACGTCTCTTGAGGAATTATCCTAATTTATTATAATTAATTCGTTTTTCGTATTAAAAAAACCGAATAAATATAAGCAGCCCTAAAGGTGCACACATGTATGGGAACGGCTTTACCACTCCCTTCCTCACTCCTTTATCGCCTCATGAACGAGGCAGAGCAAGTGGGAATGCCATTAAACCAATATTGCCAACTTCTCTTAGAAAACCAACTTCAGGATAACGACGAGGCCAACGACCTACTGAACAATTCCAGTAACCCATTTCTCAATCTTAGGCTTTCAGAACTCGATAGATCCAACCTCAATTTATTTGCTGACGAGAAGCCATACACATCGGACGCGATTTCAGGCCACATTAATCGCTTATTGCCATTGAAGGTTGGGTGTAGGATATTGTGGTCAATGTACGACCAGGAGGGAGCCGGGCCGACTCCGAGGGAATTCAGAGCAGCAGTGGCTTCTCAAGCACATCCACTCCGCATCTTTCTCAAAGGTATGGATGAGGATCAAGGACGTCCTCGGGGGGACCGTCTTCATTCATCGTTCCCGACAAAAAGCGAAGCCGCAACAAATCGATTTTTGAATCAATACATCATCAAAAGAACAGGTTCGAATTCCAAACAAACATCCGGAGCCCTGTCCGATTTTGGATTAATAGGGATTAGTACATCTGGAAGAATTCAACTCACTGAGTCGGGCCGTAAATTTGCATTATTACCAAACCCCATCATTGATGAAGACAATAACCAATTTACATCCCTTTCCGCAGACGAACAGGTGCTAATCCTGTCACAGATAAGAGGGAGCATGGGCAGAGAGTGGAAATTCATGCGCCACATTTTGGACGGAATACACGTGGGCTCAAACACACCCACATCGTTACTTTCTCGAATATTGCGCAGATACGGGCCAGGTACGAAGGCAAATTGGAGCGAATCCGTCATCCCCCACATGCGCAGCGGCGTCCTTGGCAGAATGCAAGCATTAGGACTCATCAAAAGAACGTATACTGAAAATAGAGTGGAATACAGAGTGACCCCCC
>CAYYKF010000039.1:0-16091 GCA_964441035.1 uncultured Candidatus Poseidoniales archaeon | reverse complement strand
GAATAGGGGTGCCCCCGCAAAGCGGGGGCAAGGGGGTGACAAATTCAGATATCTGCCTTTGAGGGGGTCCTCCCGCCTAAACGGGAGGGGGGGGTGTTGGAGCGTGCACGGGAACGAAGCCCGGCAAAACTCTGTGGAGAAGTTGCGGAGGGGCTTTGACTCCCCTCCGCGTTGTGCATCCCATACGTTGCCACGTCTCTCACCTCTGTTGGGTATCTGCTTACGCAGTATGATCCTCATGTGTGCCAGTTTTTTCTCTGAACTCAGCAGCAAATTCATCCAATTCCTTTGAACGAAGAACATCCTGTCTTGCTTTGGCAATAACAAGCTCGAGTCCTTCACGGGCTGCTTCTTCAGGCTTAATCCCAGTCATTTCATTCAGAATGGCTAAATCATGACGTGTTTGGGTACCTATGTCGAATGTGATTGATCGCACGTATGCATTTGTTGGAGTCGATTCAAGGTAGAATGCGATTGCTGCACGAATGACATCTGAACGATTGCGCATACCATCGAATCCTACTCGCTGATCGAGTAATGCCAGGTGGTCTTCAGGCACTCTAAGGCTGGTCATCTGGCTCGTACTCATCTCACTCCCACCTGTCTCTTACAACCCACCGACATGGGATACACCTTATGAACGTATTGCATTTGAAATACAATATGAAATACAATATTGCAGTTGTTGAAACATATAATATTGAACCGCAGTGTACCATTTAGCCACCTTTTCATAGGCAAAATGAACAATTTCTGACAATCTAATGTCATACAACCTGAAATACAGAAAATAACCCAAAATAATCTAGGTTCAGAGGAAATCTCCTACATTTAGGTTATACACATGAACAGGATGCAGCGACCATGACGCTGAGCGCGAGTCGAGGTTTGCACCTGTATCTAAAAACTCTAGAGGCAGCCCTAGATGATGATATCATTACAGATGATGAGACGTCCATATTGGGCGTCATAGCCAGTGCATTCGCCCTTCCTGAAGGCGTTATGGGCCAGTGCTGGGCAATCTTGCGTGACCAAATGGAAAATCCAATTTCTGAAACAGATGCCGAATCCCATGAAAGACGTCGAATTGGGGACGCTACAATGTATCAAACGGCTTTGATTACCGCTCTTGAAGATGAAGTAATTACGGAAGATGAATGGGCTATCCTAGATGTTATGCGAAGAGTCATGAGAATTCAATCAGATGAACATGTCTTGATTGAGGAAGCAGTTCGTTCAATGGCAGCTAAATTCGACGACAGCGCATCTTTTGTAGCTCGTTTGGATCGCTATGTTAGCCTTCACCCCTATCGGTAAAGTTCTCATCGATATTCCGTACCCCTAATATCCACGTGCGCGCGTGCGCGTGACATGCGACCTCGTACTATGGCGATATTGCCGATTCTATTACTTCTTCTCGCACCTCTGATTTTCACCCTCGATTATAGTGACCTTGATGAAGGAACTACCCAAGGTGATGTTGCGCGTAATATCTCCAATACCCCACTATGGGCTGCCCAAGTTGCGGGTTCGAGCAGCACGGATTCAATTCAAGGAATTGCTATGGATGCCCAGGGCCGTACCTATGTGTGTGGATATTTTTACGTAACTGCAACTTTTGGAACAACCACTCTCAGTTCATCAGGTTCATACGACATTTTTGTTGGCCGTATCACTAATGGGGCATGGGATTGGGTTCAGAGAGCGGGTGGAAGTAACAGTGACCAATGCCAAGATATCGATGTGGATGATGGGGGCAATGTTTCCATAACAGGGTATTTTTACGGCACAGCATCTTTTGGTACATCCTCTTTGTCTTCGACTGGAAGCAATGACATCTTTGTAGCCCGATTGGATACTGCAGGTAATTGGCTATGGGCAACCAAGGCAGGAGGTAGCAGTTCTGACTATGGATATGGTGTGGCTGTAGACAATCAAGGGAATACCTATGTGACCGGCTACTATTACAGTTCGGGAACGGTTTATTTCGGTTCTTTGACTTTGGGAACGAATAGTTACGACGAAGCCTTTGTTGCAGCTCTAGATTCCTCTGGACAATTCACTTGGGCTGAACGAATGTACGGTTCTTATTACCAACGGGGCCGAGACATTGATGTCAATCAGAATGGAGATTTAGTTGTCACCGGAGAATTTACCTATTCAATCAATATTGGTGGTACTACATTGTCACCAAGTTACTCATCAAGTAGTTATTACAGAATTTTTGTTGCCAAATTCGACACAAGTGGGAATTTCCAATGGGCACAAATGGCAGGCTACCTTTCTTCCTCTTACAGTTCATATGGCGAAGGTGTAGCAGTCGATAATAATGGAGAAGTTTCCGTTGTTGCTCGATTTTATCGCCTTGTAGATTTCCACACAAATAACAATCATCGAATCCATGCCTATCAACAAAGTACCAATTGGGACTGCCTAGTTGCAAATTGGGATTCAAATGGTAATTATCAATGGGCACAAGTGGCTGGAGGTAGCAGCACTGACTATTGCTATGATATCGATGTTGACAAAGCCAGTGGAAATCTAACAATTTCCGGGATGTTCTACAATACAGGTTGGTTTGGAAACACTCAGATACAATCCTCTGGGGGTAATGATGCTTTCATCGCACAAATCCCAGCAGGTGGAGGATGGGATTGGGTCAAGAAATTTGGAGGCTCAAGTTCAGAATATGGTTATGCTGTAGCCAGTCGCGGTGGGATGTATGCTTTTGGAGGCTATTTCCAAAATACTGCCTCTGATGGTTCAGGGTCGCTTTCTCTCACAAGTAGCTATGGTGCAGATGCCTTCATCCTCATGTTTGGCAGCGATCAGGATGGCGATGGTGTTGGAGATAGCTTGGATGATTTCCCATCAGATCCTTCTCAGTGGTCTGACACAGACGGCGATGGATATGGGGACAATCCAAGTGGATGGCAATACGATAGTTGCAAGGAAATAATCGGCACATCTACCCAAGATCGTTTTGGCTGCCCTGATGCTGATGGCGATGGTTGGTCCGATGATGGGGACGATTTGCCAAATGAGCCCACACAATGGGTCGATACAGATATGGATGGTTTTGGAGAGAATACGTCTGGTGTGACTCCGGATTCTTGTCCTATGGAATGGGGCACATCATGGCGTGATAGGCTCGGTTGTCGTGACCTTGATTCTGATGGAGAATCAGATTTGAATGATGATTTCATTAATGATCCAACACAGTGGAGTGATTCAGATAGTGATGGTCTAGGTGATAATTGGGCGGATGAATCATGGAATGAATCTCGAATGGACCACTGGCCAGGTCAGTGGTTTGAGAATGCCACTCATCCCGACCCTTCACCCCTTGATTTTGATGAAGATGGATACGAAGACTGGGATGCTGGTGGGCCTTTTGGGCCATACGATGATTGTGTTATTGTCGCAGGCACATCATACAGAGATAGAATTGGATGCCTAGATTCAGATGGCGATGGTTGGTCTGACGAAGGGGATGAAGTTGATGATGACCCAACACAATGGCATGACCAAGATGATGATGGGTATGGAGACAATCCAGTTGGTAATTATGCCGATGATTGTCCTACGCAACCAGGTTCTTCGATCTTGGATCGATGGGGGTGTCCGGACAACGATGGCGACGGCCTCTCAAATGAAAATGATGATTGCCCGATTACCGAAGGATATACCGAATCAGGTTGTCCAGATACCGATGGTGATGGTTGGTACGATGAGCGCCTTGAGGGTGAAATTGATGATTGTCCAAATGAATGGGGGACATCATCAATTGATCTGAAAGGCTGCCCTGATGCAGATAGTGATGGACATTCAAATATTAATGATAAATTCCAGTTTGATCCAACTCAATGGTTAGATAACGATGAAGATGGTTATGGCGATAACGCCAGCGGGACGAATGGTGACCAATGTCCTGCTTCGCCAAGCGACATCGTTGACCAAGGATTGATTTCAACGGAAGATCCACTTGGTTGCACGGATAGTGATGGCGATGGTTGGGCAGATAGCGTCGATGAATGGGAAGAAGACGACAAATTGTGGTCAGATTCTGATGGCGATGGGTTTGCAGATCAACAAGGCGAGGATGAGAGTGATGATTGCCCGCAATCATACGGAAAGAGTACGATTGGGATGAATGGTTGTCCTGATGCTGACAATGATGGTTGGCCAGATGTACTTGATTATGACATAGATGGTGATGGCTATGCTAACACTGTTGAACTGCAAGCGGTTGAACCATCTGACCCCTTCGATCCGGACTCAACACCGTCGGACAAAGACGGCGACTTCATTGCTGACCACTTGGAAGTTGAAGAGGAATCGATTATTGAAGACCCCGTGATGCAGGGAGTAATTGCGGTCATTGCTGCAGGCATGCTAATGACATTGATTGTGGCATCTGTGATGTTTGGTTCAGGTAAAGGAAAACGTAGAGATTATCATACGATGCAGCGGCTCATTGATGAAGCAGAAGGCTTTGCTGGCCTAGTTGAAGTAGAGCAGGAACTCGAATCTATGCTCGAGAAAAATCGACTTGGAGCAGGACAAGGTTTACTCTTGAAAGATCGTTTAGATTCGCGTAGGTTGTCTTTTGAGGATGATTTATCTGGCGCTGCTTCACACGATATTGGAACATCCTCCTATCAAACAGATGATGCCGATTTGCAGATGATTGAGAAGCATGGCGAAGTAGGAGGTTGGAGTGCAGATCAATCGCAGTGGTCTGCAGAACAGCAAGAGTGGTATAACCAAGCCAAGCAATGGGGTGGTTATTACGATGCAAATGGAAATTGGGTTCCATTGCAGTGAGTGAGGATTCCAAATGTCGAAAGTCATTAACGACACTATCCACGGAATTTTCCGAGTTGACGGGTGTCGGGAAGAGATTCTGAAAACTCCAGAATTCAACAAGTTGAGTCACATCAAGCAGTTGGGTCTAGCTCATCTCGTTTTCCCTGGTGCCCATCACACGCGATTCGAACATTCGCTCGGCGTCTCTCATCTTGGTGGGTTGATGGCAGATAGTATAGGTCTAGATGATGACGAGAAGGAGATGGTACAGGTGGCTGCTATGTTACATGATGTTGGACATGGACCATATTCACATACTCTTGAACACATTTTGCATGAGCGTGGAGGGAATGACCATATGCACATTACAGAAGGTATCATCACTGGAGAATATGATGTGCTACGATCAGGAGAAGAGTCTATTTTCAAGAATAGAGAACGAATTCCTGACATTCTTGAGAATCATGGTCTTGTTCCAGAAGAAGTCGCAGGCTTGATTCATGGACCAGATGCATCAGGTAGTGAACGCAACCTCTTCAGTTGGAGTGGCGGAGATTCTTTTGAGACAACAGATCATACCGTTGCTCACCTTGTTCATGGCCCAGTCGATTGCGATCAACTTGACTATCTATTGAGGGATGCGCATTTCACAGGTGTCAAGCATGGAATAGTCGATCATCATCGATTGATTCATTGTTTGGAACGTCATTCAGGCGATGTTGCAGTCAATGAAGGAGGGCTTTCAGCCCTTGAGGGAATGCTAATGGCTAGAGGACTAATGTACAGTGCCGTTTACTTCCATCGAGTCACCAGGGTGACAGAAGTGATGTTATCTCGAGCAGTTGAAAGAAGTGAGGACCATTTGCCAAACGCCCACGATATGCAACGTATGGTGGATGCAGAGATTTGGGAGGCTCTAGGAAATGCGGGTGAATATGCTAGAGAAATGCTTCACCGCTTGAAGTATCGACGAATGCTCAAGGTTTGTATTACTCGAAGAAGGGAAGAGTTGAGTGATACTCAGATTGAACGATTGGTTGAGATTGCAACAGATTCAGAAAAGCGCCGTGCAATCGAAGATGAGATTGCATCGAGGGCAAAAGTGCCCGAAGGATTCGTAGGAATTGATGTACCAAGCGTCAAACTCTTACTTAGTGAACCTAGAATGGCAGCAGTTGATATTAGAATACTCGGAGATGATGGAAGAACACGGTGGTTACGAGAGCATACACCCATTGCTGAAGCCCTGCGCAAGAGACAGGTAAGCCAAGCCGCCTTGTTTGTGATGACACTGTCTGAGCATCAGGATGCAGTTGCAAACATCGCAGAACGGATACTGTACGCTTGAGTGGGAATTTGAAATTTAGACCACTAGGCCCAAAATACATATTTTCGCATGGGGAGATGTGCGGACCCTTCAAAAGGCCCGCTCTGGTCGCAGTGTTGCCCGAAGATGTAGCATTTAGCCCATTTCGGTTCTTAAGGTGAATACAATGCACGGAGCGTTGAAAGAGATTTATGATAAAGTAGTCGCTAGAGATCCTGACCAACCAGAATTCCACCAAGCAGTGGAAGAAGTTCTCGATTGTTTGGGGCCGGCAATTGAGGCACATCCAGAATATATCCCAATCGCTGAGGCAGTTTGTGAGCCAGAACGTGTAATACAATTCAGAGTACCATGGTACGATGATTCTGGAAATTTACATGTTAATCGTGGTTTTAGAATACAGTTCAATGGAGCAATTGGCCCTTACAAGGGTGGCTTGAGATTCCATCCTAGTGTGAATCTTTCAATTCTCAAGTTCCTTGCATTTGAGCAAATTTTCAAGAATAGTTTGACGGGATTACCAATGGGTGGCGGCAAGGGTGGCTCAGATTTTGATCCAAAAGGGAAGTCAGATCGAGAAGTGATGCGATTCTGTCAATCATTCATGATGGAATTGTGGCGTCACATTGGACATGATGTCGACGTTCCTGCAGGAGACATCGGCGTAGGTGGTCGAGAAATCGGCTATCTATTTGGGATGTACAAGAAATTGCAGAATGAATTTACTGCAGGAGTCCTAACAGGAAAGGGGAGGTCCTACGGTGGCAGTCTTATCCGTCCTGAAGCAACAGGATACGGATTGGTTTACTTTGCTCGAGAGATGCTCGCAACCAAAGACAAGTCGTTTGAGGGAGCGAAGGTAAGTATCTCAGGTAGCGGAAACGTTGCTCAATTCGCTTGTGAGAAGGTTCTCGATTTAGGTGGTGTCCCTGTCACTATGAGCGATTCAAGTGGGTGGATTCATGATTCTGCTGGAATCGATCGAGAGAAACTAGCTTGGATTATGGATTTGAAGAACAATCGTCGGGGCCGCCTTGAGGAATATGCAGAACATTTTGATGGTGTCGAATATACGGAGGCCGAACCTGAACCAGCAATCAGTGGTCTTTGGTCGATTCCTGTAGATGTCGCACTTCCTTGTGCGACTCAAAATGAGGTCAATGGTGAAGAAGCACAATCTTTGGTGAATGGTGGCTGTATTGCCGTTGCAGAAGGTGCAAACATGCCGTGTACGCCAGGAGCAGTTGAAGCCTTCCTCAAGAATGGAATTCTATTCGCTCCTGGAAAAGCAAGCAACGCCGGCGGTGTCGCTACATCAGGTCTAGAGATGGCCCAGAACAGTGCTCGATTGAATTGGGGCCGGTCAAAGGTCGATAAAAAACTCTACGAGATAATGGTGGATATCCATAAGAATGCATATGAGACAGCTGAAAAGTATGGGCAGCCTGGAAATTATGTGTTCGGCGCAAATATCGCAGGTTTCCTGAAGGTTGCTGAAGCAATGTCCGCTCAAGGTGTGCTGTGAACCTAGATTGCAGTTGGTGCGACATGGTCGTCATCCTTGTCATCTGGTTTTCGAACACGTGTCCAGACATTCGACATAAGTTCAGAATGGTGCTTGTCACAATAGTGGAACCTTCGATATGCCTCTCTGAATGAGTAGGCTTTCTTGCCTGTAGCAACGAGATAACCTTCTGGAGAAAGGCGAGAAACAGCAGTCCCATCGTCAGTGCATCCAGGATAATCACATCGAGGCATGACCTTTTCTCCAGACAATTTACACACCCCTTCCTCTTTCAATCCTCGGATTCTGGTTCGATAATAATCAAAGGCACATTCGCTTCAACATTCATCCCATCTTTGCAGTGTACAGCAGAAACAACACCATTAATCGGAGCCGCCACTTCATTCTGCATTTTCATAGCCTCCAGTATTAACACAGTTTGACCTTCTTCGACAACCTGGCCAACTTGAACTTCAACTGTAACGACTTTTCCAGGCATGCTTGCGCTTACTGTCCCACTTCTCTTGCGCCCACCACCAGACCCGCGTTTACGTGGTGCAGTAGAAGTGGAATCAGGGAGGATTACTTCGAAGGTTTGACCCTCTATAGTCGCTTGAAATGTACTACCATCTTGTTCGATTGAAACCTCAAGTTCATCCCCATCGATGATGACTTTTCGAATTTCAACCAAAATTTCACCTCCACGTTGCCCTACGACTTCGTGCACGAGAGAGTGTTGAGTATCCCATTCTCGTGCGTCGATGATCCTGACTCCATGCAGTGCCGGGCATCCGACCGATATTGCCTATATCTTCGTGAGTAGTAGCCAAAGAGAGTACAGCAACAATAGCCGCTGCACGTAGTTTTTGCAATCGTTCGTCTGTAGTAACATCATTCTCCATTATTTCAGGTAGAGGCGCATTTCGTGCATCCTTGAGAACATCTCCGAGTCGTTCTGCATATGAATCTCCAGTCAAATATTCACCTCACAATGGTATGTTGCCATGCTTTCTTGCGGGTCGAGTTTCCTCTTTATCGAGTAACATGCCGAGTGCTTTCACGAGCCTAGTCCTCGTTTCATGCGGCTCGATTACATCGTCGATATAACCCATAGCTGCCGCTTGGTACGGGTTTGCAAATCGGTCAGTATATTCATCCACCAATCGTTGTCGTTCTTGGTCAGGATTGCCTGCAGCTTCTATTCTACGTCGATGAATGATTTGTACCGCCCCATCTGCACCCATTACAGCAAGTTCTGCGGTAGGCCAAGCGACATTGTAATCTGCCCGTATGTGCTTAGAGCACATGACGTCATATGCGCCCCCGTATGCTTTGCGAAGAATCACCGTCATCTTTGGAACGGTGGCTTCAGAAAATGCATAGAGCAATTTTGCGCCGTGACGGATAATTCCGCCCCACTCTTGATTTGCGCCAGGTAAGAATCCAGGTACATCAACCAAAGTAATCAAAGGGATTCCAAAAGCGTCACAGAATCGCACGAATCTAGCAGCTTTTGTTGATGCATCGATGTCCAGACATCCTGCGAGCACTTTAGGTTGATTCGCGACGACTCCAACTGTTGTCCCATTCAATCTTCCGAATCCTACGACAATGTTCTGAGCGAACTCAGATTGAACTTCCAAGAATGCATTTGAATCGAGTATCTCTCTAATCGCGTCACTCACATCATATGGTTTGTTTGGATCACTTGGAATGATTTCATTTAGTGATTCACAATTTCTTGAAGGGTCATCAGCAGTTGCAGAAGTGGGGACGCCAGATAAGTTGTTAGAGGGTAGTAAACCAATCAATTCCCGAGTCAAATCAATCGCATCTTCATCACTATCTGCTGTAAAGTGAGTAACTCCTGACTTACTCCCATGTGTTAATGCGCCACCTAAATCTTCGAAACTAACCTCTTCATTTGTGACAGTCTTAATCACCTCTGGTCCAGTGATGAACATATGTGCGGTTTGATCTACCATGACGATAAAATCAGTAATCGCAGGACTGTATACAGCCCCTCCTGCACATGGCCCCATGATGACACTGATTTGCGGAATTACACCACTTGCACGAACATTCCTGAAGAAAATCTCTGCATACGAACCAAGGCTCGCAACTCCTTCCTGTATTCTTGCTCCACCTGAATCATTCATGCCGATGATTGGTGTACCTGATTTGATTGCCATATCGAGGACTTTGCAGATTTTCAATCCATGCATTTCTCCAAGACTACCTCCGTATGCAGTAAAATCTTGTGCATAACAGTGAACCAACTTTCCATCGATGGTACCATGTCCACATACTACTCCGTCACCAGGTATGACATTTGCATCCATGCCAAAATCGGTACAGCGGTGCTCTACCAACGCATCAACTTCTTGAAATGAACCTTCATCTAGCAATAAGCATAGTCTTTCTCTTGCAGTGAGTTTACCTTTGTTGTGTTGCCCTTCAATTCTCTGGGCACCGCCTCCGGCTTCTGATTGCGCTTTCCTACGCCGCAAATCCTCGAGTCGTTCATCGGCTGTTTTCATGCGTCCCGCACCCCCCTCGGCGAAAGCCGCCCATGAAGGTAGCCCCCGAAGGGGGCTTTTTTCGCGCCGAGAGGTTGAAATTGGTGCTGACGGTCGGTCACACATGGAGGCACCATTGCGAATCGTCATCGCCAAGCCAGGATTGGACGGTCATGATCGGGGTGCCAAGGTTGTTGCAAGGGCATTGCGAGATGCTGGGCATGAGGTGATTTACACTGGATTGCGCCGTACTCCTGAACAGATTGTGCGCATTGTAATGGATGAGGATGCCCAAGTTCTGGGCCTCTCCAGTCTTTCAGGTGCCCACGGCTATCTTTTTCCAAGGGTCTGTGAATTACTGAAGGAAGCTGGATTGGAGGACGTGGTCGTATTTGGCGGTGGCATCATTCCAGAGGACGACCGTCAAGCACTACATGATGCAGGAGTCTCAGCCATTTTCGGTCCCGGGACAACATCTCAGGAGATGGTTGGCTTTCTCAGCGCGCTGGAGGGATGAGTTTGAATCGCCGTGAATTGGCTCGAACTCTGACTTCAATTGAATCAGGAGAAATCCAAACTGTCACACAACGCAACAAAGACCCATGGCGAGTTCTTGGCGTCACTGGTGCGCCAGGAGTAGGGAAATCCTGCCTCGTTGATCATTTGGTTAGGCATTGGGTTAGCAAGGGCGAAAGCGTTGCGGTCTTGGCAGTGGACCCTTCTTCTCCAGTTTCAGGTGGTGCACTTCTTGGTGATCGCATGAGAATGTCTTCGGTAGATGAGGACGAATCTGTATACTTCCGTTCTATAGCAACAAGAAATCTGCCAGGAGGACTTCCTTCGCGCTTGAATAGGATGGTCGATTTCTTGATAGAGAACGATTGGAATAGAGTCATCATCGAAACGGTTGGATCAGGTCAATCTGAAGTTCGAATCGTTGCAGTTGCAGATCGATTACTGTTGGTTGAAGGCCCTGCAAGGGGTGATATCATACAGGCTGAGAAGGCAGGCGTAATGGAATTGGCTGATGTAATTGCAGTCAATAAATCAGATATGGTTGGTGCTGAGAAAGCCGCGGCTGATATTCGTCTTGGCCTTGAAATGGCTGAAGCACAACCCGCTCCTGTTCACCTGTGCTCCGCCCTTAATGGAGACGGCATGTCAGAATTATTCGAAATTGTGGATAATCTTCCTGATGCACGAGGTCCTGCCATTGCCCGCTCGCGCGAGCGGCTTCTCTCCGCGCATCAAGAATCTCTGCTCAACCACCCTGATTTCGCCGATGTACTCAAGGGCCTGTGTGATGGCAGCCTCTCCATCGAAGAGGCTCTAGCAGCTTTGAGGTAGGTGTCTAAATGTCTGAGATTTCCTATGAGGCTGACCATGTAAAGCATAGCGTGGGCGGAAAAGGAGGCCATTTCTTTCGCCGTTTCGTCCATATAGGCATGTGCTTGATACCTTTGATTTATTTTGAACATGGTCATGATATTGCCGACAAGATTGATATTACTCGCGTTGAAGTAGCTGCTGCCATTGGAATCGCTGTAATTGTTGCAGAGGCGACGCGACTATATTTTGGCATCACAATTGTTGGACAGAGAGAATACGAAGCCAAACAGATTAGCGCATTGGCTTGGGGTGCAATCTCAGTTGTTTTAGTCTTCGTGACCATGGAGACTTGGCCAATTCCTACGAGTGCAGAAGAGGGTTGGTTGGCTTACCCACTAATCCTTTCACTGACATTTGGAGACCCTGCCATGGGTGAAGCACGTCGTTTTGGAAAGAGTCCGCGCGAGGTATTCATGATTGGCACTGTTGTTGTGTTCCTAGTATGGGTCGCCTGCTGGCATCTATTGGGTACTCCTTTGTTCCTTGCATTCATCATGGCTCCACTCACAACTGCTGCAGAATGGCCCAAACTGAAATGGATTGATGATAATGCCACGATGACCCTGATTCCCTTGGCAGCAGTACTGTTGATGCTACCATTCCTGTAGTATGGCACGCTACGTTTACAAAGCGACTTCGGTTCGCCAGTGTTGATAGTCATGGACGAAGAGCCTTACACGGACAACGCACCATCTCAAGGGCTGTACATCTTTGCCTATCTGTTCTCTATGGTCGTGTTTGCAGTCATCATGGTCAAGTATTGGTGATGCACTCTCTTTTGCACACGCCTTCAAATGAGTTAGGTTGTACCCCGCATCATGTGCGGCATCGCAGGTTTGTTTGGGCCTGATGGCGCGGACAAACCACTTGCAGAAAAAATGACGAAACTAATCTCCCATCGGGGACCTGATGGTTGCAGAAGTTGGTCAGAAGAATGCACACACGGTGGCATTGGGTTTGGACATGCCCGTCTGTCAATTGTGGACCTTGCAGGAAGTGATCAACCTCTCTTTTCTGATAGTGGTTCGGTCATAATTCAAAATGGTGAGATTTACAACCATCAAAAAATTCGAGAATCACAAAGAGAATATCCTTTCAGAACGAAAGGCGATGGTGAAACCATTCTAGCCGCTTATACCTCAAGGAATTCTGGTGTGGATTGGGTTAAACGTTTAGATGGGATTTGGGGATTCGCATTGTGGGACCCAAAACGCGAATCCCTCATTCTCTGCAGAGATCCACTTGGTGTCAAACCACTTGTTCGCACTCTAACAGAAAATGGAACACTTCTGTTCGCATCGGAAGCCAAGAGCCTACGCGGACACCCAGACTATACCCCTGCTCTAGACGAGAACGCATTGATTGCTCGAATTGCGTATGAATATCCGCTTGATGATACGACATTATTCCAAGATGTACATCAGGTTAGGCCAGGGACAGTAGAGACTTGGATACTTACAGAATCAGGCGCTAAACTCGAAAGCGTCGAGCGGTATCATTCAGATGTAGTTCGACCAGATGCCGAGTGGGCAACTGATTCAGCACCTGCACTATTGGAATCCTTAACATCATCAATTGCTGACCGTCTGATGTCTGATGTACCTCTAGGCATCATTCTCAGCGGCGGCCTTGACTCGGCAATGGTCGCTGCTCTCGCGCATGAAGCATCCGAGAGAACTGGATACCCTCTCCCAGCATGCTGGACGGTTGCTGAGTCAGAAGACAATCCAGATTGGTTAGCCGCAGAAGAAGTCTGCAGCGCTTTGGAACTTGAACATCACCAGCATCTTCTCAGAGAAGATGAATTTGCCAATTCACTCCCCAATCTTTCTTGGTTCGGTGAAGATCTTGATGTTACAGTTCTATTCTTCCAACCCCTGTTCAAGAAAATGGCCGAATCTGTCACAGTCGGGCTCTGTGGACAGGGTGCAGATGAGTTACATGCTGGATATCCTCGTTATGGGGGTCTGGCTGCACATCGTGCCCAGATTAAATCGAGGCTTGAATCAAGTGACCATTCCTTTGCCAAACGCCTACTTTCTGAACCAATTAAAGGTGAAGGTTGGACCGGAGTAAATCATTCTCCAAATGTTGCTTTCGCAAATTTAGAGTCGACACTCCAGTATGAACTCAATCATGGACAATTGACCAATTTCCAACTGCGCTTGGTTGACCGTCACAGTATGGCACATGGATTAGAAGTTCGAGTACCATTTCTTGGAGAGTCTCATCGAGAAGCTTCTCACCGTCTACCAATGCATTGGAGGCTCTCACCTCCCCGAGAGAAAATTGCTTTACGTGAAGCCGCAAATATCACCAAGCTTCCAAAGGCCATTGTGAATCGCCCTAAACTTCCGGCGGGCAGAGCCACTTCTCCAGCACTTATTGATAATTTATTGGAAGAAATCAGCGGTCATGCAATCGATTATGCAAATGATGTTCCTGCAGTATCTGGTATGTTTAAGGGGCAACCAGAAATTGCTTTGGGTTTGCGTTTATTCCGTTCCTTGCATCTTACTGATGGCGGAGTGGGTCGATACGGAAAGGATTTGATGACCCTGCTGGAGGATGTTGATTGATGGCATATATTGGCCCCGATTTCCTTGGAGATCTTGAGGATAATATCGTTTCAAAAAAGGGTAAAATCGAAGCATGGTTCGCTGAAAAGCGTGCTAATTTGAGCATGCCAATTTACGGATCGGTTGACATTCGAGATTCCAATTGGAAGGTTGCCGTTATAGATGCGAACCAGTATCCTGCTGGATTTAACAATCTCAATGATGGAGATATTGGAAAGCATCTGAGAGATGCGATTGGAGATATTCGTCATGTCCATATTTGGCCCGAAAATCATTCCAGAAATCCAGCATATCAGCAGCACATCGCGGCTCTGACAAAAATCCTAGAAGATGAAGGGTATGCAGTTACTTGTGGAATAATTGATTGTGAAGGTGAATCGCCAATATCGGTGCAAGGGGCAATTCCAGACTTAGTATTGTTGAACAATGATTTGAGTGATGGCCCACTTCCTGATTTGGGTGTTAATGTATTGCCTAATCCGGGTATGGGTTGGTTTCAAAGAAGAAAATCTACACATTTCAGAATCGTTCAACCATTATTGGATGAGATGGCCGAGATACTAGAAATTGATCCGTGGTTGATATCTACGCATTGGCTTGTGTCTGAAGACAAGTGTCTAGAGAAGGAGAATTGCATTACCTTGCTCGCTGCAGAAGTTGACGAATTCCTTTCATACTTACAAAAAAAATACGACGAATATAGTATAGAAGGTAAACCAACCCTTTTCGTCAAAAATGATTCAGGAACCTATGGTTTGGGAATCTTGGAGATAACCTCTGGCGAAGAGTTGCTGAATCTTTCAAACAGGAAAATGAACAAACTCACGTATGGTAAAGGTGGTGTTAATGCTGAAGATTTCCTTATCCAGGAAGGAGTCCCAAGTTTACTGTCGTGGGAAAAAATGGTGATTGAACCAGTCGCATATTGTGCAAATGGTCGTGTTGGGGGTTGGTTTTATCGGGCAAATTCTAAGAAAAGTGAGATGTCGAATCTGAATACTCCATCTTCAGTGTTCCTTTCTCCAAGTGAAATTGATGATATTGTAATCACTTCACGCCGAAATCATTGGCACATGCTGGTAGCAGAGATTTCGATGCTCGCAATGGCAATAGAAGCCAATCGATTGCACCAATAGGAATCTCTATTCGGATTCCTCATCAGCTAAATCTGGTGGTGCATCCATGCCTACAATCTCGTAATTTGAAGGAAATAGAGCGACGAGTACGCCTGCAATGGCCGCAACCAATGCCCACCAGAACATCTTGTAGACAATGGCCATTTCCAGTGCTAGAACGATTAACAAGAGTCCGCCAATGTTTGAAATCCAAACAAGACGTTTGAATGTTGAGAGCCCTACACCCTTGGTTGTACCTGACAATGAATCAGGCCCAAATTCGGCACCGAACCGTACAGGTGTATCTTTACCACTCATCATTACACCTCTAACGATCAATCATGATGATTGCATCAGTTGGGCAAGCCAAGACGCACAACCTACATCCAGTGCATGGGTCGCGCAGAATCTTCGCCTTCCGATTGACATCTATGTCAAGAATTGGACTGGCTAATGGTGTGTCATACAACTCGATAGCATCATCGTCACAAACGATTGTGCATTGATCGCAACCGATGCACAATTCCTCTTTGACAAATGCAACTGTGCCAGGGCCACCCTTGATTTTCTCACGTACGCCAGCACGCATTGCATTGAGGGAAAGTCGAATACGAGCAGCCTCGCCTAGGCGACGGGCCTCAAGCTCCTTGCGAGTTGTCACAACCCGTGGGGACAGGTGAGTATACTCAAGTCTTCTCTATCCAAACGTTAGCCACAAAGGGTGTATTGAAATTATGACTGCCACCAAAAACCCCCATATCGTACCTCGAGCCATACTTGGCTTGTCATAGCCAAGAGCGATTAAAATAAGGAAAAATCCGATGATTAAATCACAGACCATCCCAATCC